>JANNNE010000129.1:0-50675 GCA_031398385.1 Ideonella sp. | reverse complement strand
CTGCACGACGGCAGCGTGGGGCGCGCAATCGTCCCGGCCGGCGCCAGCAAGGGCACGCGCGAGGCGCTCGAGTTGCGCGACGGCGGAACCGCGTTCGGCGGGCTCGATGTGTCGCGCGCGATTGCCAATGTGAATGGCGAGATCGCCTGCGCGGTGGTCGGGCTGGATGCCGGTGATCAGGCGGCGGTCGACGACCGTCTGATCGCGCTCGACGGCCAGCCGAACAAGTCCCGACTCGGCGCCAATGCCACGCTGGCGGTGTCGATGGCCACCGCCCACGCTGCGGCCGCCTCGCTGCACCTGCCGCTGTACGAATATCTGGGCGCAGCCGCGGCCACCCGCCTGCCCTTGCCGCAGATCCAGATCTTCGGCGGTGGCGCGCACGCCGGTCGGCGCGTCGATATCCAGGATTTCATGATCACCTGCCCCGGCGCCGGCAGTTTTGCGCAGGCGTTGGAATGGACCGCCGAGGTTTATCGCCACGCCGGGCTACTGATGCACGACCGCGGCAAGGCCTTTGGCGTGGCCGACGAGGGCGGCTGGTGGCCGGCCTTCGACAGCAACGAAGAGGCGCTGCAGGCCTTGGTCGAAGCCATCGAACGTGCCGGTTTCGCCCCCGGCGAGCAGGTGGCGATCGCGCTGGACATCGCCGCCAGCGACTTCGGGCGCAACGGCCGTTATGTACTGGGCCTGGACAAACGCGAACTCGACAGCGACGGGCTGATCGAGTTGCTGCTGCGCTGGTGCGAGACCTACCCCATCGTCAGCATCGAGGACCCGTTGGCCGAAGACGACCCCGAGGGGTTCGCCCGCTTCACCCGCGCCGTCGGTGATCGCCTGCAGGTGGTGGGTGACGATTTTCTGGTCTCCAGCGCCGCGCTGCTGGACGATGCTGCGCGCATCGGCGCGGCCAATGCCGTGCTGCTCAAACCCAACCAGCGCGGCACGCTGACCGAAACCCTGCAATGCTGGCGCGCCGCGCAGGCGGCCGGTTACGCCGGCATCGTCTCGGCACGCTCCGGCGAGACCGAAGACACCACCATCGTCCATCTGGCAATCGGCTGGAATGTCGGCCAGTTGAAGGTCGGCTCGTTTGCGCGCGGCGAGCGCATGGCCAAGTGGAACGAGGCGCTGCGCATCGAGGAAAAACTGGGGGCCCGCGCCAGCTTTGCGGGCGCGGCCGTCTTGCGTCCCGCGCGCTGACAGGCGCTGGCCGAAGCGGCGGTGGATGGCTTGGTGATCGCCGCATCGCAACTGACCAGCGAGGCATCGTCTTGGGTCGGCTCGGATCGGCATTGTCGTCCGGCGCAGCCCAACAGTTTTGCGCGGGTCTGCCGATAAACGCACAGGTGCTGTCCCGATCCGGATCGCACCGAATGGCCTCGACCGTCGTGAAACCAGCATGTCGCTGAGCATCAACACCAACCCATCCGCACTGAACGTCAAGCGCAATCTCGCCAGCAGCGAGACGGCGCTGGCGACGTCGATGCGGCGCCTGAGCAGCGGCCTGCGCATCAACAGCGCCAAGGACGATGCGGCCGGCCTGGCGATCGGCGAGCGTTTCACCAGCCAGATCCGCGGCAACGACCAGGCGGCGCGCAATGCCAACGACGCCATCTCGATGCTGCAAACATCCGAAGGCGCGCTGCAGGGCATCACCGACAAGCTGCAACGTATCCGTGAACTCGCGGTGCAGGCCTCCAATTCGACCAACTCGACCGCAGACCGGGACAACATCCAGGCCGAGATATCCCAATTGGTCGATGAAATCGACCGCACCGGCACCGGCACGCGCTTCAACGGCATGACGGTGTTCAGCCAGACCCGCAGCAGCGCCGTTGGTGACGACGACGAGCTGGCAGTGCTCGACGGCATGCAAGGGGTCGGCGGCTGGCTCGAGAGCAGCGAAAAACTGATCAAGGACCTGTACGGCATCTCGGCCGACGGCGCGGGCATCAGCATCGAGCTGAGTTCGTTCTCGGATGGCGGCGGCGGCGTCGCGGCGCGCGTGGTGGCATCGGTCGGTGCATCGGGTTTTGGCAGCAACCTGAAATTGCAGGTCGACATGGCGGACTTTTCGCCAGCCAACCTGCCCAACGGCGGCAATGCGCCGTTCTACAACGACCGGATCATTGCCCACGAGATGGTGCATGCGGTGATGGCGCGATCGACGAACTACGCCTCGCTCGGCACCAGCAACCAGTGGTTTCTCGAAGGCACGGCCGAATTCATCCATGGCGCCGATGAACGTGTGCTGGCCGATGGCGGCGGCAGCGGTGCAGGCCGCACCGCGATGGTGGCCGCACTCGGTGACGGGTTCTCCGGCAGCAGCCTCGACTATTCGGCGGCCTATGCCGCCACCCGCTATCTGCACGACCAGATCAAGGCGGCGGGCGGCAGCGGCATCAAGGACATGATGGTCTATCTGAACAAGAACCCGACCGCCACCCTCGACGCCGCGTTCGCCAACGCCTCCCAGGGGCTGTACGCCGACCAGGCTGCCTTCTTTGCCGATTTCGCCACCAACGGCGCCGGGTTCATCGCGGGCTTCGATTTCACCAATGCCGACACCGGAGCGATCGGCGGTCTGGATGTCGACGGCGGCACCGCCAAGACCGCCGCCAGCGTCGTGCCAAACCTGGCCACCCGCTCCGGCGAAAACGTGCTCGACGGATTTTCAGCGCGATTCGAAGCGGCCCGGATCAACGGCGGTGGCCTCAATGTGCTGAGCTTCCAGGTCGGCGCCAACGAGGGCAACCTGGTCAACACCGGGCTGGGCGCGATGAATATCGACGCACTTGGCATCACCAAGCTCGATGCCGTCGGGCAGGCGTCGCGCGTGATCCGCCAGATGGATCGCGCGATCGACTATGTCAGCGGCGAGCGCGCCAAGATCGGCGCCCAGATGTCGCGCTTCGAGAGCCTCGCGCAAGGTTTGCAATCGAGCAACGTCGATCTGTCGGCCAGCCGGTCACGCATCCAGGATGCCGACTATGCGGTCGAGGCGGCCGCGATGTCGCGCGCGCAGATTCTGCAGCAGGCAGGGACTGCGATGCTGGCGCAGGCCAACCAGCAGCCGAACAGCGTGTTGTCGCTGCTGCGCTGATTTCGCGCCGCGTCGCGATGGCGCGCTACATTGCGTGCATGGATCATCAAGACATCCAGCCGCTCAGCCTCGCCATCGACGCGGCACAAACGGTCAGCGCCCTGTTGCTCGAGCCAGCCGACGCCAGCACCTGCTTCGTCTTCGCCCATGGCGCCGGGGCCGGCATGGCACACGCGTTCATGGCGGCATTTGCGGATGGGCTGGCGCAGCGCGGCATCGCGAGTCTGCGCTTCCAGTTTCCCTATATGGAACGCGGATCGAAACGGCCCGATTCGCCGGCCATTGCCCAGGCGACAGTGCGTGCGGCCGTCGCAGAAGCCAGGCGGCATTTCCCCATGCTGCGCCTGATCGCCGGCGGCAAATCGTTCGGCGGGCGAATGACGTCGCAGGCTCAGGCAGCGGCAGCGCTGGACGGCGTGGCCGGACTGGCCTTTGTCGGCTTTCCGCTGCACCCTGCGGGCAAGCCCGCAATCGACCGCGCTGATCACTTGCGCCAGATCGACCTTCCAATGCTGTTTTTGCAAGGCACACGCGACGAGCTCGCCACACTCGATCTGCTGCAGCCGATGGTGAGTGGCCTGGCGCCGCATGCAAGCTTGGCGCTGTTCGATGACGCCGATCACTCGTTTCATGTGCGCACACGCAGCGGCCGTACCGACAGCCAGGTGATGGCATCGATGCTCGATCGGTTTGCCGCGTGGGCAGACGGCCTCGCCGAGCCGCGCGGGCGTTGACCGATGTTGCGACTCGTCAGCCGCCCGCAGCGCTGACGATGTCGTGATGGGTCGAGATGTCGTCCAGAAAGCTCCGGCGCAGGCCAGCGTCCGAGATCGAGTCTGCCGTGGCCTGCAGATTCGAGCGGGCACGCCGCCGCCATGCATCGGACCGCACATCACCCGCAGCCGCCAGCACCTGGTGGCAACGCCATTCGATCAGGCGCGGATCTTCTGCGCTGTCCAGCGTCTGGCCGCCATCGGCCAGCAATTCGTCGAGCGCCTCCAGCGAGTCAGCGGTGCGCCCCTGCTGCGACAAGACACTCGCCAGACCGGCCGCTGCATCGTGCCGCACCGGTTCACCGAGGCCCGTCGCCAATTCACGGGCGCAGCGATAGGCCGCCTCGGCAGCGGACAAATCAGCACGCGCACATTCCGCATTGCCCAGCTTGCACAGCGCAATCGCCTGCCGATCACGCGACTGCACGGCCAGCGCGGTATCCGCGGCCAGTCGCGCCATTTCGATCGCCGTATCGATTTCGCCGCGCCGCAGCGAAATCGTCGACAGGCTGCACAGCGTGGCGCCTTCGATCACCCGATCACCGTTGGCCCGCAACAAGCGCAGGCTTTCGCGCAACGCCGCCTCCGCATCGGCATGCCGGCCCAGTTCCATCAGGCCGATACCGACGCTGCTGAGGGCGACGGCCTCGCCGCGCCGGTTCGCGGTATCGCGGTTGATGGCGAGATCCTGGCGCGCGCAGTCGAGCACGGTCACCGGGTCATTGCGAAGGCTCGCAATCACCGCCAGGGCATTCAGGCAGAACGACTCGACCGTCCGAAAACCGAGTGACCGCGCCTCGTGAAGCGCCGCTTCGATCAGCAACTGTCCGGATTCTGAGTCGCCCTGCTTGGTGATGGCCAGGGCCAGCAGGCGCTTCGACAACAAGCGCAACTCATCCTGTGCTGCCGCTTCCGCCAGTGCCATCGCGCGCCGACCAGCTTGTTCACAGGCCGGCCAATCGGCGGTGCGCAGCGCCAGCACGCCGCGGCGATAGGCCACGTGGGCGCTGCGCGCGGTGTCGCTCAGCGCGTCCGCAAGTTGCGCCATCGCGACGATGTCGCGTTGCTGTCCGATCCGATCGCCTTGTACGTCGAGTGTGCGCTCGCGCGCATCGAGCAGGCGCCAGCGCAGCAGCCGATGTTCATCAACGGCTGCCGTCTTGTCGAGCGCGGCAAACGCACGTTCGACCCGGGCCAGCACCGCATCGTGTGCATACAAGGTCCGGGCGTATTCGGCCGCACGCGTGTGGTATTCGGCGGCGTCCGATTCGGCGCCCGCCGCACTGTAGTGATCGGCGATGACACCGAGCAGATCGTTGCCGCGCAAGCCGCCGAGCGCCGCCAGCCAATCGGCCAGCCGACGATGCAGCTCGCGTTTGCTTCGCTTCAGCACGGTCGCATAGGTCACCTGGTGCAGCATCTGGTGGCTGAACGCATATTCGCGCTGATCAGCATCGATTCCGGCTGCAACCGCGTCGCGTGGCTGCGCCAGTTCGCGCCGCACCAGCGCGGGCAGAAGCTGCGCAGCCTGGCCATCAAGTGCGAGCAGTGCCCGGTCCCAGAACACCGGACCGATCACGCTGGCCTCCTGCAGCGCCAGGCGCTCCGGCGCCGGCAAGCCGTCCAGCCGGGCCTGCAGAACGCCGGACAAGGTGGTCGGCACCGCGGTAGCGAGCAGCCGATCGAGATCCACGCTCCAGGCCGAATCGGCACCGACGCAGATCGCGCGCTGGTCGATCAGCATCTTCACCAGCTCTTCCATGTAGAACGGGTTGCCGTCGGATCCGCCGGTGATCAGATCGCGCAACAGGACCGGGATCGACGGCAGTCGCCGCAGCAACTCGTCGGCCAGCGAGCGGCTCGCGGACGGTTCGAGCGGACGCAAGTCGATGCGACTGAACATCCCCTCAGCACTGCCCCCCGGCAGACGCCGTTCAAACAAGGTGCTGCGACTCAGCCCGAGCACCAGCATCGGCACATCGCGGTTGACTCCGACCAGGTGGCGCAAAAATTCCAGGCTGTCGCTGTCGGCCCAGTGCAGGTCGTCGAGTTCGAGAATCGCCGGTACGCCATCACGTGCACAGATCCGGCGCATCACTTGCGCTGCAGTGTGTTGCGCACGGTTGCGTATCTGCAGCGGATCGTCGAGGATGCCTTTCAGATGCCTGCTGTCGCGCCAGTCGATGCCGATCAGGTGGCCCAACAGGTGGGCGTTGCCTTCCGCCAGGTCGGCACCGTCGGAATCGACGAACAGCGGCACCACCCCTTGAACGAGCCGCTCTCGTGCAGCGTCGAGGCTGTCGTCGTCGGTTATGCCGAACAGGCGGGTGATCAGATCGCGCAGCAGGCCGAACGGCTGGCCTTCGGTCTGCGGCGTGGCACGCGCTTCGAAGCGATGAACCGATTGCGCTGGCGACAAAGACTGCCGCCAATGGCCGAACTCGCGCAACAGGCGACTCTTGCCGATGCCGGCCTCGGCCACGATCGCGATGGCTTCCTGGCGGCGCTCGGTGAACAGGCGTGAAAAAGCTTGTTGGAGCACCTGCAATTCGGCCTCGCGCCCGACCATCCGTGTCGACAACCCGTCGATGCCACGTTGGTTCACGCGCGACGCACGCGGCTTCGCGCTCCGCACCAGATAGGTGTCGACCGGATCGGCGACCCCCTTCAACATCAGCGGATCCTGCCGATCGAGCTCGAACAAGCCGCGCACCAGATTGAAGGTCTCGTGGCTGATGCGCACCGCGCCGGCCGGTGCCGCCTGCTCCAGGCGGGCCGCCAGATTGACCGCGCTGCCCATCATCGTGGCACCGCCCTCGACACCACCGCCGAGCGCGACCGCACCCGAGTGAATGCCGACCCGGATAGAAAAGTCGAAGCCCGGTCCGCGCTGCGCCCACACCGCTGCGAGCAGGCCGGCTTCGGCCTGCATCGCCAGCGCACAGCTCACGGCGCGTTCGGCGTCGTCCTCGCGCACCGCATCGGCACCAAATACTGCCTTCAAACCGTCGCCGGTGAAGCGCAGGACACGGCCTCGATGAGTTTCGACAATCGCCGCCAGTCGCGCCAGCGCATGGCTGCTCAATTCGAGCATGTCTTCGGCGTCAACCCGCGCGGCGACGCGAGTCGATCCGACGATGTCGGTGAACAGCACCGTGACCAGCCTGACGGCCTGTGCCGCCGCCTGCGGTGCGACCGCCTGTTGCCGAGCCAATTGCTCGCGCATTGGCCCGACAGCGGCATCCACGACCGCATCGCCGAGCAGCGCACGTTGTGCTTCGAGCGCCGTGATCGCGGCGGCGAGTTGCTGCGAATCGGGCCGCGGGACGTCAGCCATCACCACCTCACGAGGTGCTGGCCCGCCACGCCGACGCCGCCGCGCGCAACCGTTGCGACGCGTGCCGGGCGATGTTGAGATAGAGCTGCGCACACACGATCGGGTCGTCCCGGCGCAGCCGCTCCAAGGCGCTGCGACTCAGCGAATACAACTCGCTCGGCAGGTCGGCCATGGCGTCTGCGGTGCGCCCTTGACCGTCGAGCATCGCGGTCTCGCCGAACATCATGCCCGGCGACAAACTGACATAGCGCTGGCGCAGCACGATCCTGCTTCCGGTCGAACGGGCACTCGCCGCACCGTCGACGGCCTGCGCCGAACTGACGATGCTGATCGACCCCCGGGTCAGCACGAACAGGCAGTCGCCGGCATCACCCTGGCGAAACAGCAATTCGCCGGCGACCAGCTGGTGTTGCTCGAGCAGGCCGATCAATCGGTCACGTTGCGGATCGTCGAGATCGGCCAGCAGGCTGCAGTCCGAGAGCGCGACTTCCTGCTGATTTGCGGCAGCCGGGTTCAGATTGCCCGCCAGCGCCAGCGCCTCGGCCGCCTCGATTGCCTGATCGAGATCGGCATGCCAATTCGCCGGCGCCAGCGCCGCACCGGCGAATTGCTGCAAGGCCCAGCCATGCCCGTTGCCCACCGCCACGCCCGCGAGCAACAGGCCGACGTCTCGTGCACCCAGGCGCTGCGCGATCTGCGCCAGGACCACGGCACCCGACGCGTCGATCAGGCTGACACGCTTGAAGTCCAGCACGACGATGCGACATGTGCTCGGCAGCTGGTCGACTTCCCCGGCCAGCCGATCGGCAGTACCGAAGAACAACGCCCCTTCGAGTTCGATCACTTCGATGCGTGCGCGCAGCTGCTGGAGGGCGCTTTCGTGGGCCGGGGCATAGATGCGGCGTGACGGTTGGGCAGACGCGTTGTAACGCGCACGCAGCAACGAGCGGTTCATGCTGCGGATGAACAGCACGACCGCGAGCAGCGCACCGATGCCGACCCCGACCAGCAGGCCGAATGCAATCGTGCTGAGCGCCACGACCCCGACCACGGCCAGGTTGAACTGCATTTCCGCGCTGCGCACGCCGCGCGCCCAGGCCGCCAGCAACTGGCGCGTCCACTGGTCGGCCAGGGTCCAGGCGATCATCACCATGATGCCGGCCATCACCACCTTTGGTATCCATGCCAGCAGCGGCGCGCCCACCAGCGCCAGCACCGCGAAAAGCGCGGCACACAGGAAAAGGGCCTGCGGCTTGCGACCGCCTGCCAGCGCCGTGGTCTGGGCCAGCGAGCGGTACAGCGACACCGGCAGGCCGCCGCAGAATCCGGAGGCAATGTTGGCCATGCCAAGCGCCAGCAATTCGCGGCGGGCATCGGTGCGCCGCTTCAACGCCTGATCGAGGGCCAGCCCGTCGAGCGCCAGGGACAGCGTGCCGATCAGCGCCATCAGCGCGGCGGTGACCAGCACCAACGGCGCATGCCGTTGCAGCAGTCCGCTGGCATCGACACCGAACCACGGTGCCAGCACACCGAGCTGGGGCAACGCCTGCGGCAGCGGGCCGGTCAGCGGGCCGATCGGCAACGCGGGCAACAAGCGGGCGAGCAGGAAATAGGCGGCGCTGCCGAGCAACAAGCCGACGAAGGTGGCCGGGATCGGCGACTTCACCCGGCGCACCAGCGCAACCACGACGATGGTGAACAAGGCGATGGCGAGGGTCCCCACCTGGGTCGAATCGAAGCTGCTCCAGCCGCGTCGCGCCCACTCACCCGACGGCCAACCCAGCAGCGGCGGCACCTGCGCGAGCACGATCAGCAGGGCAACGCCATTCATGAATCCGGCCAGAACCGGTTGTGGCACGAATTTGGCGAGATTGACCAGCCCCGACCCCGCGATCACCAGCTGCAGCGCGCCCGTAGCGATCACCACCGCCGCGCTCAAGGCGACCAGCGCGGCAAGAGCGGCCGGCTGTGCCGCATCGAAGCCAGGATCGGCGGCCACTGTCGCCACCATGCCGGCCAGGATCAGCACCTGCGCGGAAGTCGGCGCGCCGGCTGGCATCGGACCGCGCCCCAGGGCGGCAAATACGGCTCCGCCAACCACGATCGAGACGAATGCGGCTGGAATGCCGATCGCCGGACCGGCCGCCCCGAGCACTGCGTAGGCCAGCAGGCCCTGGGTCAGGACGCCCGGCAAGGCAGCCAGCACGCCGGTCGCGGCAGCGATCAGGTCGCGTCGCCAGATGGCAGCCGCTGCGGGCCGAGCCGACGTGACGAGTGGCAGCTCAGGCACGATCGGTCCGCTGGACGGGACGGCCAAGTTCGCGCATGGATGCTCGAGGGCGCCGCCAGCTGGCGGCGAAAGCGATGTTGCAGCAAAGCCGTCGGATCGGCAATGCGGGTCTTCGCGCTGGCCAAGCGCGGGAGGTTCCGTTGGCCAAAGGGAGGGTGCCCGGCCGGACAGGGTGTATCGTCTGCCAACGCGCGCCGCCGGCCACGTCACTCTCGAAAGGAAAATGAAATGGGCTTTTTCAACAACATCCTGAAGAAACTGGGCATGGGCAAGGACGAAGCGCCGCCGGAACCGAACAAGCCGATTGCGGTGCCCGGTATGGCGGTACCGATCCAGGCCGACATGCCCGCAAGCGCGCCGCCGAAGGCCGAGGCCATGGCGCAAGTCGACGTGGTCGCGAAGCTCGACGCCATGGCGGCAGCGAACAAGGGGCTCGACTGGAAACGCTCGATCGTCGACCTGTTGAAACTGCTCGGCCTGCCGAGCGACCTGGCGGCGCGCAAGGAACTGGCGGCCGATCTGAACTATTCAGGCAGCGACGCGGATGGCTCGCCGGAAAAGAACATGTGGCTGCACAAGACCGTGCTGCAGAAGCTGGCCGAGAACGGTGGCAACATCCCGAAGGATTTGCTCTGATCTTGCATCGCTGCGCGCGCCGGACAACGGCCGCGCAGATCCTGAGTGCCTGAGTGCCGATTGGGCCGACCGGAGCGCTTGCCGATGACCGGTCGACAATCGGCGTGCTGACCATTTCGAGACTCGCTTGCGGCGAGAGACAACCATGACCGTCATCCATGTCGAACCTCAGCGCACCGAGGTGCGCACCGATGCGCAGTGGCTGGACGCGCACTGGATGCCGTATACCGGCAACCGTGAATTCAAGTCCAACCCGCGGATCATTGTCGAGGCCAAGGGCGCCTACCTGACCGACAGCGACGGTCGCAAGATATTCGACGGCCTGTCGGGCCTTTGGTGCACCGGGCTCGGCCATTGCCGCCCGGAGATCACCGAGGCGGTCAGCAAACAGATCGGCAAGCTCGACTATTCGCCCGGCTTCCAGTACGGCCATCCGTTGTCGTTCGAGCTCGCCAACAAGCTGAAGGAGCTGACGCCAGCCGGGCTCGACTATGTGTTCTTCGCCAACTCCGGCTCGGAGGCGGCCGATACCTCGCTGAAGATGGCGCGAGCCTATTGGCGCGCCAAGGGTCAAGGCAGCAAGACCCGATTGATCGGCCGCGAAAAGGGCTATCACGGCGTCAATTTCGGCGGCATCTCGGTCGGCGGCATCGTCGGCAACCGCAAGCATTTCGGCCAAGGCGTCGAAGCCGACCACCTGCCGCACACCTTGCTGGCCAGCAACGCGTTCAGCCGCGGCCAGCCGGCCAACGGGCGTGAACTGGCTGACCGGCTGCTCGATCTGATCGCGCTGCACGATGCGTCGAACATCGCCGCGGTGATCGTCGAGCCGATGGCCGGTTCGGCCGGCGTCATCGTGCCACCGGTCGGCTATCTGCCGCGGTTGCGCGAGATCTGCACCGCGCACAACATCCTGTTGATCTTCGACGAGGTGATCACCGGCTTCGGCCGCACCGGAGCGATGACCGGCGCCGACAGCTTCGGCGTCGTCCCCGACATCCTGAACGCCGCCAAGCAGATCACCAACGGCACCCAGCCGCTCGGCGCGGTGATTGCCAGCAAGGAGATCTACGACACCTTCATGGCAGCAGGCGGCCCCGACTACATGGTCGAATTTCCGCACGGCTACACCTATTCGGCGCACCCGGTGGCGTGTGCGGCCGGCATCGCCGCACTCGACGTCTTGTGCAAGGAAGACATGATCGGGCGGGTCAACGCACTGACGCCGCATTTCGAGCAGGCGGTCCACAGCCTGAAGGGCAGCAAACACGTGCTCGATATCCGCAACTACGGTCTGGCCGCCGGCATCACGCTGAATCCGGTTCCCGGCGAGCCGGCGAAACGGCCGTTCGAGGTGGCGATGGCGTGCTGGAAAAAAGGCTTCTATGTGCGCTGCGGCGGCGACACGGTCCAGCTCGCACCCCCGTTCATCGCCGAAAAGGCCGAGATTGACCGGCTGATCAATGCGCTTGGCGACGCGTTGGCCGAGACCGCCTGAGCCGGCACCACCCACACCCTTTCCCGACGATCATCCGGCGGCCTCTAACGGGCCGCTGGTCGCCAGCGTTTCGCTCAGAAAGTCGATCAGCCGCCTGACCGCTGCAGCTGCCCAACCCGAGGCGCTGGAAGCCTGAGGCGTTGCCCCAAGTCGAGTGGTTGGCGCCGGCAGCCGTCCGGCAAGGCAGCAGAGCGGCGCCGCCTGCAACATTCGCCCCTCTCCACGCCAACCGTTCAGGCGATCACGTCCGCCAGACTCAGCGGTAGCTTCATGTTGTCGCCTCTTGCGCAATGGCCGGCGCCGGTTTCACCGGCACACCCTTCGAGAACAGGCCCTTGACCCACAGGTAGAACAGCGGCACGAAGAAGATGCCCAGCGCGGTGGCGCTGGCCATGCCGCCCAGCACGCCGAAGCCGATCGCACGCTGCGAGCCGGAACCGGCACCGGTTGCCAGCGCCAGCGGCAGCACACCCATGCCGAAGGCGAGCGAGGTCATCAGGATCGGCCGCAGGCGCTGGCGGCAGGCCTTCAGCGTGGCATCGAGCAGGCCCATGCCCTGGGATCGCAGCGTCTCGGCGAACTCGACGATCAGGATCGCATTCTTCGCACTCAAACCCACCGTGGTCAGCAAGCCGACCTGGAAGAACACGTCGTTGTTCTGGCCCCCCAGGTGGCTCGCCGCCAACGCGCCCAGGATGCCCAGCGGCACCACCAGCATCACGCTGAAGGGCACCGACCAGCTCTCGTACAGCGCCGCCAGGCACAAAAAGATGAACAGCACCGAGACCGCATAAAGCAGCGGCGCCTGATCGCCCGACAGTCGTTCCTGGTAACTGCGACCCGACCACTCGAAGCCGATGCCCGGGGGCATGCTGCGCAGCAACTCGGTCATCGCCGTCATCGCGGCACCGGAACTGACACCCGGTGCGATGTCGGCCTGGATCTCGTAGGCCGGGCTGCCGTTGTAGCGCACCAGCTGGCGCGGCCCGTTGACCCAGCTGCTGCTCGCAAAGGCGCTGAACGAGACCATCTGCCCGCTGGCGTTGCGCACGTACCAGTGGCGCAGGCTGTCGGGCGCGGCGCGGAAGGCGCCCTCGCCCTGCACCAGCACCCGCTTGACGCGGCCGCGGTCGACGAAGTCGTTGACATAGCTGCCGCCGAGCGCGATCGACATCGTCTCGTTGATGGTGGCAGTGGCCACGCCCAGCGTGCCGGCCTGGTGGTCGTCGATCTTGATCGCGAGCTGGGGTGTTTCGGTCAGGCTGTTGGTGCGCGGGCGGTTGAACTCGGGGCGCGCGGCGGCGGCCTCGATCAGCTGATCGCGCGCGGCGGCCAGCGCAACGGGGCCGACACTGCCGACATCCTGCAAGAACAGCTGCACACCGGCACTGCCGCCGAGACCACGCACCGTGGGCGGCTGCACGACGAAGATGTTGGCGTCACGCACGCGGCGGCCGAGCTCACGGCTGAAGCGTTCGGCCAATGCCGCGGCACCCTGGTTCTGGTCTGGGCGCAGCGACCAGTCCTTCAAGCGGATGAAGCCCTGACCCGAGCCCTGGTCGCCACCGGCGCCGCGAACGATGTTGTAGAACTGGACTTCGTTCTGGTCGGCCAAGTAGGCCTCGACGCTTTGCATCACGGCCTCGAGCCGCTCGTTGGTGGCGCCCGGCGCCATGCGCACCTGGATCTGCAGGCCACCCTGGTCCTCGTCGGGCAGGAAGGAGGTGGGCAGGCTCTTGTAGAGCAATGCGGTGCCCGCGATCAGCAGCAGGAAGACCAGGAAGCTGCGCTTGCCGCGGCGCGACAACCAGCCGACCTGCACCACGTAGCGCTCGGTGAAGCGGTCGAACAGGCGGTTGAAGCCACCGAAGAAGCGGTTCAGCAGCGGCCCCAGCGGCCCGCCATGGGCCGCATGTTCACCCTGGTGCACCGGCTTGAGGATGGTGGCGCAGAGCGCCGGCGAAAGCGACATCGCCACCAGCACCGACAACACCATCGCACTGACCACCGTGATGCTGAACTGGCGGTAGATGATGCCGGTAGAGCCGCCGAAGAAGGCCATCGGGATGAACACCGCCGACAGGACCACCGCGATGCCCACCAACGCACCGGTGATCTCGCCCATGCTGCGCCGCGTGGCGTCGCGTGGCGACAGGCCTTCCTCGCGCATCAGGCGCTCGACGTTTTCGACCACCACGATCGCGTCGTCGACCAGCAGCCCGATGGCGAGCACCAGGCCGAACATGGTGAGGGTGTTGATCGAGAAGCCCGCCACCGCGAGCACGCCCATGGTGCCCAGAATCACCACCGGCACCGCGATCGCCGGGATCAGCGTGGCGCGCAGGTTTTGCATGAACAGGTACATGATCAGCACGACCAACACCATCGCCTCGACCAGCGTCTTCATGACGCCCTGCACCGAAACACGAATGAAAGGCGTGGTGTCGAAGGTGACGGTGGCCTTCATGCCGGGGGGGAAGAACGGCGCCAGCTCGTCGAGCTTGGCCTTCACCAGATCGGCTGTTACCAGCGCGTTGGCGCCGCTGGCCGGGAAGATCGCCATCCCGGCCGCGGTGCGGCCGCTGCTGCGGATGTTGGTGGTGTAGCTGTCGCGGCCGAGTTCGACCCGCGCCACGTCGCCCAGGCGCAGCGCCGAGCCGTCGGCCTGCACCCGCAGCACGATGTCGCGAAATTCCTCTGGCGTCTGCAACTTGGCGCGCGCGGTGACGATGGCGGTCAGCCGCTGGCCTTCGGGCGAGGGCAGCGCGCCGATCTGGCCGGCCGAGACCTCGGTGTTCTGCGCCAGCAGCGCGGTGCGGATGTCGCCCGGCACCAGTGCATACCGCTGCAGGCGTGTCGGGTCGAGCCAGATGCGCATCGCATAGCCGGAGCCGAAGACGTTCACGTCACCGACGCCTTCGACGCGGCTCAGGATGTCGACCAGCGTGCTCGAGAGGTAGTCGCCCAGGTCGGCCGAGGTGACCGCCGGGTCGTCGCTGTTCAGCGTCACGACCATCAGGAATTCAGTGCCGGCCTTGGTCACGCGCACGCCTTGGGCCTGCACTGCCTGCGGCAGCCGCGAGATCGCCTGCTGAACCTTGTTCTGCACCTGCATCTGCGCGGTGTCGGGGTCGGTGCCGGCGACGAAGCTGAGCTGGATGCTGGCACTGCCGGCGGCGCTGCTCGACGACTCCATCGACAGCAGGCCATCGATGCCCTTCAGGCTCTGCTCGATGATCTGGGTCACCGAGTCTTCGATCGCCTTGGCCGAGGCGCCGGGGTAGGTGGTGTTGATCGAGACGCGCGTTGGCGCGATGTCCGGGTAGCGCTCGAGGGGCAGCGTCAGCGTGGCTGCGAGACCGGCCAGCATGATGACGATGGCCAGCACCCACGCGAAGATGGGGCGGTCGATGAAAAACGAGGCCATGGCGTGCGGCTCAGCGCGCGGCCGACGCAGCGGATGCGGTCGACCGGGGCGGGGCGGCAGAAGTGGCAGATGCGGCCGACGCGGACGCAGAGGCGCCGTTGGCCGCAGTCAGTGCGGCGACCACCGGCGTGACAACCTGATCCGCACGCACGCGCTGCAGGCCCTCGACGATCAAGCGATCACCGGCCTTCAGTCCGCTCGTCACCAGCCACTGGTTGCCAACCACGCGGCCGAGCTGCAAGCGGCGGCGCTCGACCTTGTTGCCTGCGCCCACCACCAGCGCGGTGGCGTCGCCGGTCGGTGAACGGGTCACGCCCTGTTGTGGCACCAGCAATACGGCGCGATCGACACCGGCAACCAGCCGCGCCTGAACCACCATGCCTGGCAACAACGTGCCCTGCGCATTGGGCACTACGGCGCGCAGGGTCACCGAGCCGGTGCCGCGGTCGACCGTGACGCCGCTGAACTGCAGCACGCCCGGCTGCGCATGCACCGAGCCGTCTTCCAGCACCAGCTGCACCTGCCGGCTCGACGCCTGGCCTTCGAGCTGGCGGCGCAGCGCCAGCAGCTCGGCGCTGCTTTGAACGATGTCGACGAACATCGGGTCGAGCTGCTGGATCGTGGTCAGCGCCTGCGTCTGGTTGGCGGTGACGAGTGCACCGGCGCTGACGGTCGAGACATCGATGCGGCCGCTGATCGGCGCCACGATGAGTGCACGCCCCAGTTGCACCTGGGTGGCGTCGAGCGCGGCCCGTGCCACGGCGACATCGGCCTCGGCCTGACGCAACAACGCGGTGCTGTCGTCGGCTGCTGCCGGACTGAGGAATTCGGCGCGCAGCAACTCGGCGTCGCGCACCACCTTCGCGCGCGCCGAAACAAGCTGAGCCTGTGCCTTCTGAAGCGACGCGGCACTGCGCGCGCGCTCGGCCGCCAGGCTCGCGGGATCCAGCTGGTACAGCGGCTGCCCGGCCTTGACCAGCGCACCTTCGGTGAACAGTCGTTTCAACACCAGGCCACCGACCTGCGGACGGATTTCGGCGCTCTGGCTGGCGCTCAAGCGACCGGGCAGCACCAACTCGAGCGGCGCATCCTGCGCGGACACGGTGACCACACCGACCTCCGGCGGTGGCGCACGCGCGGCTGGGGCGGCGGCAGGCTTGTCCTGGCAGCCGGTGAACAGACCTGCCGCCAGCAGCATCGCGGCTGCGGCATGGCGCCGAAGGGGGTGAGAGAAGGCATTCAACACCGGCGGCATCGTGCCTTCACAATGTGGAGAAAGTTTGAAGGCCCGGCATTCGTCCGGCTTGGCGACCCGGCCATGCCGCGCTCCCGCATCACCGAATCGCCATTCAACCTGCCAACCGAGCTGCCATGAAGTTGAACCTTGCCACCCGCATCTTCGCTGCCGTGCTCAGCACTGCGGTAGTGGTGGCCGTGGCGATGGGCGTTGGCGCCCACATTAACCTGAACCGCGACTTTCTCGGCTACTTGAACGAGCAGGCGGTGAACCGGCTCGATCTGGCGGTGCCCGGCATCACCCAAGGTTACCGTCAGCACGGCAGCTGGGATTTTCTGCGCCAGCAACCCGAACTCTGGTACCGGCTGCTGCGCCCGCTGCCCGGCGATCAAAGTGTGCCCTTGATCGAACGCCCGCCGGCGACGCCGACTCCGGCCGAGCTGACCGGCGCCTCCCGGCGCTTCACCTTGCTGGATGCAGAGCGGCAGCGCATCGTCGGCTTTGTCACCCCGACCCAAGACGTTGTCGAGCGCGGCATCGTGGTGGATGGTCTGACCGTCGGCTGGCTGGTGATGACGCCCTTCGAATCTGCCAGCTTCGGTGCTGAAAAACGCTTTTCCGACGCCCAGGCCCGCACCGGTTGGCTGGTCGGCGGCGGTGCCGTGCTGCTGGCGGCGGCGGTGGCTTTCTGGGCCTCGCTGCGGCTGCTGCGGCCGGTGCGCCGCGTCGCCGAGGCCACGCACCGGCTCGCTGCGGGCGAATACGACACGCGCGTGCCCGAGGGCGCAGTCGATGACGAGATCGGCCGCCTCTCACACGATTTCAACCAGCTCGCGTGGACCTTGCAGCGCAACGAAGCCATGCGACGCGAATTCATGGCCGACGTCTCGCACGAATTGCGCACCCCGCTGGGCGTGCTGCATGGCGAGCTGGAGGCGCTGGAAGACGGCGTGCGCAAGCTGGATGACCATGCGCTGCGCTCGTTGAAGTCCGAGGTGGCGACCCTGCACAAGCTGGTCGAGGACCTGTACGAACTCTCGCTGGCCGATGTCGGCGCCTTGTCGTACCGCAAGACCGAGCTGGACCTGCGCGAGATCCTCGACGACACGGTGGGCGCGTTCGGCGAGCGGCTGCGCAACAGCGGTCTTGCGCTGCAGGTCGAGCTGCCGCCGGGCCCGATGCTGGCCTTCGGCGATGCGCGGCGGCTGCGCCAACTGTTCGCCAACCTGTTCGAGAACAGCTGTCGCTACACCGATGCGGGCGGCGGATTGCGCCTGCAGGCGCGCCGCAACGGGCGGCAGATGCAGATCGATCTGCACGACAGCTCGCCCGGTGTTCGCGACGAGCAGCTGCCGCGCCTGTTCGAGCGCTTCTTCCGCGCCGAGCCGTCGCGCAGCCGGCGCGGCGGCGGTGCCGGCTTGGGCCTGTCGATCTGCGAACGCATCGTGTTGGCGCACGAGGGACGCATCGAGGCCAGAACCTCGCCGCTGGGTGGCTTGTGGCTGCGCGTGGAGCTTCCCGCCCTTGGATGAGGACACGCTACCGCTGGAGCCCGGACCGGCTCGGGTGCTGGTCGTCGAGGACGAGCCCAAGCTCGCCGCGCTGCTGGCCGATTACCTGCGGGCCGCCGGTCATGCCGCGGAGTGTGTGGGCGACGGCCGCGACGCGCTGCAGGCATGGATCGAGCGCCGCCACGACTTGGTTTTGCTCGACCTGATGTTGCCGGGCATGGACGGCCTGACCCTGTGCCGCCAGCTGCGCGCACTCACCAGTGTGCCGATCGTCATGTTGACCGCGATGGCCGACGAAGCCGATCGCCTGGCCGGCCTCGAATTGGGCGCCGACGACTACATCGCCAAGACGCCATTCAGCCCGCGCGAGGTGATGGCACGCATCAAGGCGGTGCTGCGTCGCAGTCGGGCCGCGCCACGGCCGATGGCGGCGGCCTCAGCGTTGCTGATCGACGAGCAGAGTTGGCGCGCCAGGTGGCAGGGCGAGCCGCTCGAGCTGACGCCCAACGAGTTCCGCCTGCTGCAACTGCTGGCGTCGCAGCGCGGCCGCGTCTATCCGCGATCACAACTCGTGCAATTGCTGCAAGGTGATGCACGCAACACCACCGAACGCGCCGTGGACACCCATGTCAAGAACCTGCGGCGAAAGCTGGAACAGGCGGGTGCCGGCAGTGATCGAATCCGTTCCGTCTACGGCGTGGGCTACAGCTACGACGACTGAGCAGGCGCCCGGGCGTCTGCAGGCTCAGGGCATCCCGCGGCCGAGCGCATTACAGACCGTCAAGCGCGACTGGGCGCTGGCGCGCGACTGGTTGCGCCGGGCACTGGGCGGAACCGCCCCCGCCTGATCTCGCAAGACGCTCCCGTGGCAGCGTCAGCCCGGATCCGCAATGCTGCCGATATCGGCAACGAAGCGGCCCCACAAGGGCTCGGGCAGATCGTGGCCCATGCCTTCGATGAAATCGGACTGCGCGCCGACGATCCGCCTGGCCAGGTCGCGGCCGGCCTGCACCGGCACCAGCGGGTCGGCAAGGCCGTGGATGATCATCGTCGGGTGCTTGATCGCCGCCAGCATCGCGCTGCGGTCCCCATCGGCCAGGATCGCAAGCAACTGGCGCATCGTGCCGTCGGGCTGGTAGGCCCGTCGCACCGCGTGGCCCAGACGATCGCGCAGGGTGTCCGGATCGGGCCGGAAGCCGGGGCTGCCGATCACCCCGTAGACCTTGATGAAGCGGTCGATGATGCTGTCGATGTCGGCCGGATTGTCGGGTTGCCCGAGCAGCGCCATCCGCACCTTCCAGCCGGGCTGCGGCAGACGGCGCGCGCCGCTCGTCGTCATCATCAGCGTCAGGCTTCGAACCCGCTGCGGGTGGCGTGCCGCGAGGTGCTGCGCCACCATGCCGCCCATCGATGCGCCGCAGACATGGGCACTGCTCAGCCCCAGCGCCTCGATCAGCGCAGCCGTGTCGTCGGCCATGTCGGCCAGACTGTAGCCCGACCGAACCCCCAGACGCAAGGTATGGCGAACCGCTGCGGCGGCGATATTGGGCGCGCCGAGCTGGTCGAATTTCTGCGACAGACCGACATCGCGGTTGTCGAAGCGGATTACCCGGAAGCCGCGCGCCACCAGCTGATCGACCAGGCCCTCCGGCCAGGCCACCAGCTGCATGCCCAGCCCCATGATCATCAGCAGCGGCTGGCCGCCGACCGGCCCGCGGTCGTCGACCTCGAGCAACAAGCCGTTCGCGCTGACCTGCATCAGGCAGCGAGCGCGGCGTCTGGCGTGGGGAAGAACCAGCGCAAACCGGCCGGCGGCTCGAACGGTTTCCAGCCACCCGCCGGTTGGGCCAGCCGGTCGGCAATGGCGCACAGCGCCAGCGGATTGAAGCCCAGGCCGAGGTGGCTGGCCTGCACCGCAATGTTCTCCGCCTGCGGACCGGGTTCGACGACGCTGCAACGCCACGAGACGATGCCGTCGCTGCGCGACCAGATCGAAGTGGTCGGGACCGGCGGCTCCTGGCGCAATTGCTCGATGATCGGCGAGGTGTCCTTCATCTTCTGGCCGCTGAGCAGCTCGAACACGCGCCAGGCGTTGGTGGCCCGCGGATGGCCGGTGAACGGTGTGCCGAGCGTGATCACGCACCGGACGTGGTCGGGGATCTGCTTCGCGAGCTCGCGCGCATAGATGCCCCCCAGACTCCAGCCGATCAGGCTGACCTGGCGCGAATCCGACTTGAACAGCCGGCGCAAATCGTCTGCGCAGCGCTCGATCACGCCTTCACGCGGACCGAAATTGAAACCCTGGCCCCAGGGATGGGTGGTATGGCCGAGGCGGCCCAGGAAGCGGCGCAGCGGCCCGGTGGTGAAATCGTTGGCGCCCAGCCCGGGAAGGATCAGCACCGGATGCCCGTCGCCGCGCGGCAGACGGCGCAGCCAGGGCCGGCTGGCCAGCAGCGCGGCATATTCCCACGGGGCCCGGCCTTCCAACGCCATCAGCAGCGCATTCGGCGGTCGCAGATCCGCCTGCACTTCGGTGGCGGGTGGCGCTATCGACGGCGACGTGCGTTGCATGCGGTTTCGGGCAGCTTCGATCACTCGATATTAGCCCGTCGGGGCGCTGCCCGGCTTGGGCGTTTGCCCGAACTGACAGCCCCTGCGGCGGCAATTTCGCACGCGTTCGACACGGCCCGACCCCCGTGTCAGAATCTTTCTGCTCTGCAACCGCCGATGAATCCTCCCCAAGACCCCCCACCCGGCCGCTGTTCCACGCGTCAGATCTGGCGCGTGGTGGTGTTGGCCGTGGCGTTGCTGATTGCCCAGCACGGCGGGCTGCTGCATGAGCTGGATCACCACACGGCGCAGGCCGATCACGGACCGCTCGGCGAGCAGGCGCTGCTGGTCGGCGAGGCCTGCGAGTTCTGCTTTGCCTACGCGCCGGTCGGCTCGGCGTTCGCGGCGGACACCCCGGCTCGGCCGCTGCTGACCGGGCTGGCGTTCGCGGCTGCAGACGCATCGTGGTCGCTTTCGCGCGCCGCCGAACCACCGGCGCTGCGCAGCCGCGGACCGCCCGGGGCCGGCTAATCGTCCGGCAGGCGACCCGCCGCTGCAGCCCATGGTGCGGACGGCGAATCCAATCTTCATCACTCCAGTCCGTCCGACGGCACCTTCGGTCATTCGGCATGACTGATTCCGCTCGGAACGGCTTTTCAAAGGCATGCTCATGAGGTCAGCTGTCAGGCTGCTGATTTACGGGTTGACGCTGGTCAGTCCGTTGTTGCAGGCGGCCCCCCACGCGCACAGCCACGGGGCCGGCACACTCGATATCGCCGTCGAAGCGGGCCGAATCACGATCCGGTTCGAATCGCCGCTGGACAATCTGGTCGGCTTCGAGCGGGCACCACGGACCGACCGGGAAAGCCGGCAGGTCGAGTCAGCCCTGGCCCGCCTCAACGGGGCCGAGGCACTCTTCAGGATCGATCCGGCGGCCGGCTGCAAGCTGGAACGCGTCGAACTCCAATCCGCCGCGCTGAAACTGGGCCAGACCGGCGCCAATCCGACCACGGCCGCCGCCGGCCACGCCGACATCGACGCCAACTTCGAGTTCCAGTGTGTCGATGCCGCGAAGGCAGGCTACATCGATCACGGCTTGTTCGAGTTCGAGCGCCTGCAGCGTCTGGCGGTCCAGGTAGCCGCGCCGGGAGGCCAGTTCAAGCGCGAGCTGAAACGGCCCGCGCGGCGCCTGGCGTTGGGCAAGTGATGGCCGCCCCGTGATCGAGATTCGCAATCTCCGCTACCGCTGGCCCGGCGCTGCGCACGATACACTCGCCATCGACGCGCTGAGCCTGGCGTCGGGCAGCAGCAGCTTCCTGCACGGGCCCAGCGGCGGCGGCAAGAGCACCCTGCTCGGCCTGCTAGCCGGCGTGCTGCTGCCCGACGCCGGTGAGGTGAGGCTGCTCGGCAGCAGCTGGGCGGCACTTTCGACGCATCGTCGCGACGCCTTTCGCGCCAGCCATGTCGGCTACATCTTCCAGCAGTTCAACCTGTTGCCCTATCTGAGCGTGATCGACAACGTGCTGTTGCCGTGCCGCTTCTCCGCCATTCGCCGGGCGCGTGCCTGTGCGGACGCCGCCTCAGCGGTCGCGGCAGCGCAGCGCCTGCTGCAGCAGGTCGGCCTGCCGGCCGCGCTGTGGACGCAGCCGGCGGCCCGGCTGTCGGTCGGCCAGCAACAACGGGTGGCCGCCGCGCGCGCCCTGATCGGCAGGCCCGAGGTCGTGATCGCCGACGAACCGACCTCGGCGCTGGACGCCACGCTGCGCAGCGACTTCATGCGGCTGCTGCTCGGGCAATGTCGCGAGGCCGGCAGCACACTCGTATTCGTCAGCCACGACGAACGGCTGGCAGACCGCTTCGAGCACCGCCTCTCGCTGGCACAGATCAATCGGGCGGGGGCCGGGACGGGCGCAACGGATTCGCCGGCGGAGGCGACAGCATGAGGGCCTTGTTCGCACTGGCCGCACGCAGCGCCTGGAATCGTCGCTTCGTGTTGTCGCTGGTCGTGTCGTCGATCGCCCTGTCGACCTTCCTGCTGCTGGGCATCGAGCGCATCCGCACCGACGTGCGCCAGAATTTCGCCGAATCGGTCTCCGGCACCGATCTGATCGTCGGTGCCCGAACCGGCAGTGTGCAACTGCTGCTGTACGCGGTATTCCGGATCGGCAGCGCCACCAACAACATCCGCTGGAGCAGCGTCGAGGTGATCCAGCGCCACCGGGCGGTCTCCTGGCTGGTGCCGATCTCGCTCGGCGACACCCATCGCAGCTTCGCGGTGGTCGGCACGACGCCGGCCTATTTCGAGCACTTCCGCTACGGCGACCGCGCGCCACTCAGCTTCGAGCAGGGGCGGCCGTTCAACGCCGTGTTCGAAGCGGTGCTGGGTGCCGACGTGGCACGGCGGCTCGGCTACCGACTGGGACAGTCGGTCGTGCTCAGCCACGGCGACGGCGCGATGGCGGACAACGACCATGCCGACAAGCCGTTCACCGTCGTCGGCATCCTGCGGCCGACCGGCACCCCGGTCGACCGATCCGTGCACGTCAGCCTGCAGGCCATCGAGGCCTTGCACCTGGATTGGATGGCCGGTGCGCCGCTGCCCGGCCAGTCGGTGCCGGTTGATCGAATCGGCGAATACGACCTGAACCCGAAAACGGTGACGGCGGTGCTGGTCGGTCTGAAATCGCGCGCCGCGGTGTTTTCGGTCCAGCGCACGATCGCCGAGTTCGAGGCCGAACCGCTGCTGGCGATTCTGCCGGGCGTCGCGCTGGATGAACTGTGGGAGGTGGTCGGAGCCGGCGAGCGCGGGCTGCTCGCGATCAGCGGACTGGTAGCGCTGGTGAGCCTGGCGGGTCTGGTGGCGGTGATCCTCGCCGGGCTCAACGAGCGGCGGCGCGAGCTCGCCATCCTGCGTGCGGTAGGTGCCGGACCGCGCGCGGTGCTGCTGCTGCTGGCCATCGAAGGCGCGCTGGTGACCGCCAGCGGGGTGCTGCTGGGCGCGGCGGCTTGCGCGCTGGCCACCGCGGCGCTGGGCGAGTGGTTCCAGACCCTGACCGGTGTGCCCTTGCGCCTGCAGGCGCCGACCGCCAACGAATGGATTCTGCTGGCTGCGGTACTCGCCTGCGGCTGGCTCGCCAGCCTCGGCCCCGGGTATCGGGCCTACCGGCTGTCGTTGATCGACGGTCTGTCCCCACGCATCTGATAAAAAGGAGTCAAGCATGAAACCATTGCCGTTCGACCTCATGACCGTACCGGCCCGCCGCGCAGTGCTCACGGCGCTGGTCGGCCTGCTGATCGTTGCCGCGGGCCAGCCCCAGCCAGCCGCCGCGCAGGCTTCCGCCGCCGGCCGATCGGAAGTCGTCACCAAGGACGGATTCCGGCAATTGCGCTGGAGCGAACTCGTCCCTCCAGGCTGGGACCCCTACGCAGATGTGCGCAGCAAGGGCCTGGGTGCCGCCCTGGACGGCTCGCCCGAGGCCACCAAGCAGATGCGCGAGCTGCGCGAACTCTGGGACAAGGCGCCGACCGTCAACACCCTGAACGGCCAATTGGTGCGCTTGCCAGGCTATGTGGTGCCGATCGAGGAAACCCGGCAGGGCCTCAAGGAAATGCTGCTGGTCCCCTACTTCGGCGCCTGCATCCACTCGCCGCCGCCGCCGTCGAATCAGATCATCCATGTGGTGCTGGCCAAACCGGCCGAGGGCTTTTTCACGATGGACACGGTCTGGATCAGCGGCACGCTGAAGACCGCCACCCGCAAGGACGCCGAACTGGGCGTCAGCGGCTACCGGATCGACGCGACGCGCATCGAGCGGTACGAACGCCAATGAGCCCGAGGGCTCGAAATCGGCGCGCGTCTCGGACGATCAGGCGCTTCGGCCGCTGTCGCGTTTCGGGGTGACCCGACGAGTTGCTTTCCGGGGCACTTTCCGGGCCGCCTTCCTGACTACGGCTTTCGTCGGGGTTGTCGCCGCTGCCTTGCCGGCGGTCTTCGTTGCGCGCTTGGCCGCAGTCTTGGCCGCGGTCTTCGCGCCGACGCTGCGTTTGGGCACCGGCTTCGCAGATGCCGCGGCGGGTGTAGTGCGTTTCGCTTTCGCAGCGACCCGACGCGCAGGCGGTGCCTGTTTGCCGGCCGGCTTCTTGACGCCCGGGCTACGGGCAGGCGACTTCTCGGCCAGTTGATGCATTGCCGCAGTCGGCAGCGCCGGTTCTGATTCGAGCACCACCGGCGCCACCGCAGCCAGACCCTTGAACTCCTCGAACGCCGATTCGAGGTGAGCCGCCAGTTCGCCGACCTCGGCCATGGCCTGTGCGCAGGCCATGATGCCGATGTCCAGCGACTCGTTGTAGGTCTGCACGGTGATGTTCAGGCCGACGCCGTGCACGACGATCGAGGTCGGGAAATTGGTCACCATCTTCGCGCCGGCCATGTACAGCGGCAGCGTCGGGCCGGGCACGTTCGAGATCACCAAATTGGCCACCGGCGGGATGCGATCGGCCACGCCGGCGCGGCCGTAGATCGCGGTCAGGCCTTCCATCAGCCACGGCACGCCGATCGACGGGAAATCGGTCGGCAGCACGCTCTTGACGCTGCCGATCGACGATTTCATCGCCGCACTGGCGGCCATCACATGGGCCAGCCGCTGGGCCGGATCCGCGAGGTGTGTGCCCAGACTGATCAGGCTCATCGAGGCCTGGTTGTTGGACGCCGTATCGCCCTTCGCCCGCAGCGAGATCGGCACTGCGGCCACCAGCGACTTGCGCGGCAGCGGGCCATGTTTGGCGAAGTGGCGGCGCAAGGCACCGCTGCAGATCATCATCACCGCATCGTTCAGGCTCGCATGGTGGCGCCGCCGTGCCGCATTCAGGTCGGCCAGCGGCAGGCTGACCGCGGCAAAGGCGCGCCGGTCCGACACGGTCGAATTGAGCCGGGTGCGTGGCGCCAGACCCAGGTTGCTGACCCGCTTGCCCTCACCCGGATCGGCGGCCTGCCCCTTCACGCGCGCCCACAACGAAGCCGCCGTATCGCCCAGCGCGCCACCGGCACTGCGTGCGGCCACCTGCGACAAGGCGCTGACCGCCGTCGGCAAGGCCTTCACCAGATTGCCCATCTGCCCGAGCTGGTTCGCCAGCGCACCGCGCAGCATCACCGTCAACGCGATCTGGCCCTTGCGCTCGCGGGTGCCCGGACGCAGCACGATCTCGCGCGGCTCAGGGCCCAGATCGAGGATGACCTGCGCCAGAGCGACCGCCGCCTGGCCATCGACCGCGGCATGGTGCAGCTGGGTGTACATCGCAAAACGCTGCTCGCCGTTCGGCCCCGGCGCGAGACCGTCGAAGACATGGAATTTCCACAGCGGGCGGGCACGGTCCAGCAGCACCGGATGCAGCTTGCCGACCTGCTTCTCCAGCTCGGCCAGACCGGAGCCTGCGGGCAGCGACACGCCGACCACATGCGCCTGCAGATCGGGCTCGGCGTCGACCCACGCGGGCGCGGCCAGATTCAGCGGCATGCGCGCCAGCTTGCGGCGCAGCGCCGGTGCCAGCGGCAGGCGCTGCGCCATGTGGTCGCGCATGTCGTCGACGAAGCTGCCGCGGTAGTCGGCCGGCAGTTCGAACAGGTGCAAGGCACCGACATGCATCGGCATCTCGGCGGTTTCGAGAAACAGAAAGCTTGCATCGAGGCCGGACAACTGTTTCATGCTGACTCCAGGTCTGTGTCGCCCCATGCTAAGCGGCGCGCGTCATGTGTTCGTGAGGGGAAGCCCTCCCATCCGGACCGCCGAAGCCGCTGCATCCGGATGCGACCGGTCGCCATCACGAACGGCTTGCGGCCGCATCGCTGCGTCTGGCTGGTCAGACCGCGGGATTCGAACCCTCATCTCGATTGCGGGGGTCCGTTGCCAGGTGTCCTACCGACTGGTGATGAATGGTCGGCTGGCAAATCCTAGTCTTGCCTTGTCGATTCGCGGCATCCGGAACAAGCCCCGGGACCCGGTTCGACCGGCTGTCCGGCACGCCGTGCCGAGCGGACGATTTCAACCATCGAAAAAGGTGCTCATCATGAACTGCTCGAAGAAAGTCATCGCGTTGTTGATCGCGTCGTTCGGCGGCCTGACCGCTGCAGTCGCCCAGGATAGCGGAGGCGCCAACCCGCAGGATCCGCCCATCCCGGCATCGGTGCTGTCCCGTCACGAGGTTCTGGCCGATCTGCAGATCTGGCGTGAATCCGGTGCGGCGGCGCTGCACCGTGAAAACGAAGGCGGAACCGACTTCACGGACCCCGGCGTCCAGGTGGCCGTCGCGCGTTACGACACGCTGCGCGCATCGTCACGTTATGCCATGCTGGTGGCGAAGCTGGCCGAGGAACGCGGCCAGCAACTGTTGATTGCCGGCTCGCGCTGATGCCGTTTCGATCGGGAGCCGCCCGGTTCGCGAACGAGACGCACAAGGCCTGCAACCAAGCCGACCACCGGGTCGGCGCGACACGCATCGATGTGTCAGACCGACCCGGCCTCGAGCAAAGAAAGTCCCGCGCCGTCGATCAGCGCCCGTCACCCAGCGCCAGCCTCAAGGCGCCGGCCTCGTCCAGCGGTGCTGCGTCCATGGGCGTAGCGCCCTCGGTGACGTCGGCGAATCGTTCACGCAGCCGCCGCGCAATGTGGCTGCGAACCTCCTTGTCGGTGGCGATGCAGGCATCGACCCAGGCCTGGATGCGAAGCGCATCGGCCCGCCGACCCTGCCACAGCGGCACCCAGGCCAAGGCGTCACCCAGCGCACTCAGCAGGATGCCCTGCGATTGCAGCACCGGCACCACCTCACGCAGACGGGTCAAGGTGCCCGCACGGGCATCGCGCGCCAGCCGAAAGCACACCGCCTGGCTGAACATCCCGCTCTGGCTGTGCAGACGCCCCGCAGCACGCACCTCGTCGCAGGCCTGGTCCATGACCGCCACCGCGGCATCCAGCTCACCCTGCAGAAAGCGCGCCTGGCCTACGCCCCAGGCTGCCCGCCAAGCCTCGAAACGATCACCCAGCGCGCGCGATTCGGCCAGCGCGTCGGTCCAGTAGGCCAGATAGCCGGCCTGGTCGCCGCGCGACTGCGCCAGCGAGGCTTCCAGCATCGGCCGCAAGCGGCCGACATACGGCGAGGCGGCGGCGGGTGGCACGCGACGCATCTCGGCCAGCGTGCCGGCCAGCGCATCGTGCTCGCCGAGGCGCAACTGGAACAGGCCGGTCACGTACAACGCCAGTTGCCGGCGCTTTGGCACATCGGCCAGCAAACTGACCGCCTTTTCGCCCAGTGCCAGTGCATCGCGCGCACTCAACAGGCCCTGTCCGCCGAGCATCGCGCCGCCCAGGCACCAGCGGGCCTGCACCGCACGCGGCCACTCGATCGGCTGGTTGCCGGTCCAGGTGTCGATCCGATCGCGCCACTGCTTGAGCACACGACCCAGGCCGCTGCGCAGGCAGAAGTTGGTGCTGGCAGCAGCCAGCGACGCCAGCTCAATGGCCAGCGCCGCCGACGGCGCCTCGACCGCGTCGCGACCGGGCGCAGATGCTGCTTCGAGCGCCTGCAGCCCTCGTTCCATCGCCGCGACCAGGTTCTGCCCTTCTGCCTCCAGCGGCAGCAGCCAGCGCTCAATGCCCATCGCAAGGTAGGCCTCCTCGGCGGCAAGGAACTGGTGCAACATCCAGCTGCGGTGGTCGGCCTGCGCCGCCGCCAGATCGCCGCTCTGGGTCAGCCGTTCCAGGCCGTACAGGCGCACGCTGTCGAGCAGGCGCATGCGCGGAACCGGGCTCTGCGATCCGGACCCCAGAGCGGCCACATCCGGGGCGGCCAGCAAGGCCGTGTCCTGCAACAGCTGCAGTGCATCCAGGATCGCCCACTCGTCGGCACCGGGCATTCCGGGCGCCAGCACGGCCTGCGCGGCATCGGCCGTGAAGCCACCGACGAAAACAGCCAGGCGCTCCAACGCCCGGGCGGGCAGCGGCGGCAACAGGCCGCAGGTCCATTCGAGCGAGGCGCGCAGCGTGCGGTGCCGCGATGGCACATCGGCGCGGCCGCCGGTCAGCATCTGGAGGCGCGCATCCAACCGTTGGCGCACGCCTGCGGCGCCGAGCAGCGGAACCCGCATCGCGGCCAGCTCCAGCGCCAACGGCAGGCCATCCAGCGCCCGCGCGATGGCAGCCAGCTCGGCCAGATCGGCCGCGCCGGGTTGCCAGCCGGGGCGCAGCGCCTGCACCCGTTGCACCATCAGCGCGACCGCCGGACTGGCAGCCTGCGACTGGGCGTCGGCGCTGGCATCGGGCAGCGCCAGCGGGGCCAGCGGCCAGACCTGCTCGCCACTCGACTGCAGCGCGCGTTGGCTGGTCACCAGCACCGACAGGTGCGGGGCGCGTTGCAGCCATAAGCCCACCTGGGGTGCAAGCGCCTCGGTCAGGTGTTCCGCATTGTCCAGCAGCAGGCGCAGCTGCAGGGGGGCAAGCGCGTTCGCCAATGCTTCAGGTGATTCACCGGCGGCATCCGCCAGACCAAGCGCACGGGCCACCGCACGGCCCAGCGCTTGCGGCTGGTCCAGCTCGTCGAGACGCACCAGCCATACGCCACCAGCCGGCGGGTCGATGGCGGCCGCCGCCAGCGCCAGCGTGGTCTTGCCGACGCCTCCCGGCCCAACCAGCGTGACCAGCCGGTGCGACGCGATGTGGTCGACCAGACCGGCGAGTGCCGAGTCGCGGCCGATCAAAGGCCCCGTTGTCGCCGGCAGATTGCCCAAACGCGACGGCCCGGAAGTCGGCGCTGATTTCGCTGCCTGACCAACAGCCTGTAGCGCCGGCTGACGATCCGCCAGCACCTGCACCGATTCATGGAACCGGTAGCCGCGGCGGGGCACCGTCTGCACCCAATGTGCCTCGCGGGCATCCTCGCCCAGCACCTGGCGCAGTGCATTGACCGTGACCTTCAGCACCGACTCGCTGACGAAGCGGTGACCCCAGACGCCGTCCAACAACTCTTCCTTGGTGACCAGCCCGCCCGGACGTTCGGCCAGGTAACACAACACCGCCATCGGCTTCGGAGCCAGGTCGATAGGCTGGCCATCACGCAACAGGCGACCGCCGCGCCGATCCAGCAGAAACGGACCGAACTGCAGCGCCGCCGGTGACTCCGGGGACTGCCCAGACGGCGCCTGCGCGGTCGTGCGGTTCATCGTGGAGCCAGTTTAGTTCAGTGTTCGACGCCGAGCATCGATCCCTGACCGGCAGACCGTGCATCGGGTCACGCGCAGCGTGGCGAGTGGCTTAACCGATATCTAACCGATCGCAGACGACTTGCCGGGTCGCCCCGGGAACACTGGCGTCCATGCCATCCCGCGGTACCAGCAGACACCGCAACAACCCCGCCGAAAACCAGGAGGACTTGAATGTCCATCGCCACCTTCCACGAAATTCACCAACCCGTTGCCGTCACGCCGCCACCCTCGCTGAATCAGCTGGTGGCCGAGTTGCATGACGTGGCTCACCGCATCAGCCAGGCCGACGCGTCGGCAAGCGCCGCGCTGCGCGACCTGATGGCCCGGTTGCAGGCGTCTTCCGATCCACGCTGCACCGGGCTGATGGTGTTCGCTTCGGCGATGGCCGAGCGTCTGGCCGATGCCAACCTCGAGACCGCCAACCTGTACCTGCGCCGCTTCGCGGTACCGCAGATCGAACTGTTCAACCTGCTCGGCGCACACGTTCCGATGGCCCGCATGGCGACGCAGTTCGCCAACGCGGTGCTGGCGCAGGCCATCGCCGGTGAAGCACATCCGGTGCTGATCGATGTCGGCATCGGCACCGGCCGCCAGTTCTCGGCGTTGCTCGACGAACTGGCTGCACGCAAGGCCCTCCCTCCGGCCATGACGGTGGTGGGCATCGAACCGGCGGCTGACGCGCTGGACCAGGCGCGCCAGCTGTTGATGGCGCAGGCGGCGCGACTGGGCGTGCAGATGCACTTCCTCGCTTTCGCCACTTCAGCCGAAGACCTGGGCGACGCCGACTTCGCCCGCATCGCCGCAGCCTGCACCAGCGCGCCGGCCATCAACGGCGCCTTCGCACTGCACCACATCGCCGACGACGCCCAGGGGCGCGACCAGCGCAACGCCGTTCTGCGCCGCCTGCATGATCTGCAGCCGCGCTGCCTGGTGCTGGCCGAACCCGATGTCGACCACCACGAGCCGCGCTTTTCCCAGCGCTTTCGCAACTGCTTCACGCACTTCGGCGCGCTGTTCCAGGTGCTGGATGCGCTGCCGCTGCAGCAGTCGCAGCGCGACGCACTGAAGGTCGGCTTTTTCGGCCGCGAGATCGCTGACATTCTCGGCACCCCGGAAAGCCTGCGCAGCGAGCGCCACGAATCGGCAGCGGCGTGGTTCCAGCGGCTGTCGGCCACCGGCTTCGAGATGCAGGCCGCCGACGTCACCTTGCCCGTCAGCGGCCATCCGGCCGTTACCGCCGAGCAGCGCGGCATGCGCGTGGCGTTGACCGGCGGCGCCGAAGCGCTGGTCTCGATCTTCGTGGCACGGCCCCGCACCACCAGCCCGTTCGGCCGCTGAACCACCACACCGCTTCAATCCCAATCAATCCGCATCACCAGGACTCGACATGAACCAGCATCTCCCGTACATCATCCTCGGCGCCGGCGCAGCCGGCCTGCAGATGGCCTATTGCCTGAAGAAGGCCGGTCACGAGCACCTGGTGCTGGAGGCCGGAAAGGCACCCGGCACCTTCTTCGCCCAGTACCCGCGGCACCGCAAGCTGATCTCGATCAACAAGGTCCACACCGGTTTCGACGACCGCGAGAAAAACCTTCGCTGGGACTGGAATTCGCTGCTGGGCGACGACGAGGCGCTGCAGTTCAAGCACTACAGCCGCAAATACTGGCCACACGCCGACGACCTGGTGCGTTACCTCGGCGACTTTGCCGCCGAGCACCAGTTGCCGGTGCGCTACGACACCGACGTGGCCTCGGTGCAGCGCAACGGCTCGGGTTTCAAGGTCACCGACGCACACGGCGTGCAATTCACCGCCGACCGCCTGATCGTGGCCACCGGCGTGCGCAAGCCGTTCATCCCCGACATCCCCGGCATCGAGTTGTGCGAGAACTACACCGATGTGAATATCGACCCCGACACCTTCGCGAACCAGCGGGTGCTGATCCTCGGCAAGGGCAACAGCGCCTTCGAGATGGCGGAACTGCTGACCGAGACCACCGCGCTGATCCACGTCTGCAGCCCGAATCCGATCAAGATGGCCTGGGCCACGCACCATGTGGGCCACCTGCGCGCTGTCAACAACAACTTTCTCGACACCTACCAGTTGAAGACGCAGAACGGCATCCTGGACGCCAGCGTGCGCCGCATCGAGCGTCGCGGTGATCGGCTGGTGGCGACGCTGTCGTATACCCACGCGGAAGGCGAGACCGAAGACATCGCCTACGACCGCATCATCGTCTGCACCGGTTTCCGCTTCGATGCGTCGATCTTCGCCGACGGTGTGCGGCCGCAGCTGTGCATCCACGACCGCTTTCCGGCGCAGACCAGCAGCTGGGAGTCGACCAACGTGCGAGGCCTGTATTTCGCCGGCACGTTGATGCAGGCGCGCGATTTCAAGAAGACCAGCTCAGGCTTCATCCACGGCTTTCGCTACAACGTGCGGGCGTTGTTCCAGATGCTCGAGGCGCGCCATCACGCCCGCCCGCTGCCGAGCCGGCACTTGGCCTTCAGCGCCACCGCCTGCACCGACGCCGTGCTCCAGGCCGTCAACCGATCGTCGGCGATCTGGCAGCAGTTCGGCTTCCTGGCCGACGTGATCCGCTTCGACGAAGCAGGACAGGGCCGCTACCACGAGGCGCTGCCGGTCGATCATGTGCACGACACGTTGATGAGCCACAGCGACGACGACTATTTCATGGTGACCCTCGAGTACGGCGAACACAAGGCCCGCGACCCGTTCCAGATCCAGCGCCCGGACAGCCGAGATGCCGGGCAGGCCGAGCGCAGCCAGTTCCTGCATCCGGTGATCCGCCACTGCCGGCGTGGCCGGGTACTGGCCGAGCAGCATCTGATGGAGCACCTGGAAACCGACTGGACCCAGCCTTACCACGTGACGCCACTGCACGAGTTTTTCGAAGCGCGCCTGGCCGAAATCGACGAACGCTGCGCCGCGCTGGCGTGAAGCGTCGCAGCCCACCATCCATCATTGCGGAGCGCCCGACCCATGAATACCGCCGAACGGTTCCTGATCGCGATGGCGATCGTCTTTGCGCTGCCCTACCTGGTGTGGCGGCTCGGTCGAACCGACCATTGGGCACCACTGGTGGTGGTGCAGATCATCTGCGGCATCCTGCTCGGTCCGGGTGTGCTCGGCGCAGTGGCACCGGGCTGGCACCGCACGGTGTTTGCACCCGATGTGATGGCTGCACTCAACGGCCTGGCCTGGTGGGCGGTAATGCTGTTCGTTTTCCTGGCCGGCATCGAGCTGGATCTGAAGATGGCCTGGCGCCACCGCCGCGAGAGCAGCGTGACCGCCGGCCTCGCGATGGGGGTGCCGCTGCTGGCTGGCTGCGCCGCCGCCGGCGTGATGCTGAGCACATCCGGCGGCTGGATCGGCCCGCGCGGCGGCGATTGGCAGTTCGTCTGCGCAGTCGGAATGGCCTGCGCCGTGACCGCCCTGCCGATCCTGATGCTGCTGATGGAGAAGATGGCCATCCTGCGCCAGCCACTCGGCCAGCGCATCCTGCGTTATGCCAGCCTGGACGACATCGCGATCTGGGGCGTGCTTGCGCTGGTACTCGCCGAATGGGACCGCGTCGGGCGACAACTCGCATTCCTGCTGGCCTTCGCCGCCGCCGCGGTGCTGCTTCGCAAGCTGATGGCGCGTCTGGGTGAAGGGGACCGCTGGGCAGTGGCGCTGGTGTGGCTGCTGCTGTGTTCGCTCGGCGCCGACTGGTGCGGCCTGCATTTCATGGTCGGCGCCTTTCTGGCCGGCGCGGTAATCGACGCGCACTGGTTCGACCAGGGCCGGCTCGACGCCTTGCGCAACCATGTGTTGCTGGTGCTGATGCCGGTGTTCTTCTTGAGCACCGGACTGCGCACCGAGTGGGCGGTGGGCGGGAGCACGGTCTTCCTGGCGGCCGCCTGGCTGTTGGTCGCCAGCGTGGCCGGCAAGCTGGCCGGCGTGCACCTGGCCGGACGCATTCTCGGCTGGCCGCGCGGCCAGGCGACGCTGATCGGCTGGCTGCTGCAGACCAAGGCGCTGATCATGATCGTATTCGCCAACGTGCTGCTCGACAAACAGGTGATTACCGGCGAAACCTTCACCGCGCTGCTGCTGATGGCGGTGGCCAGCACCATGTTGACGGTGCCGATGGTCACGCCGCTGCTTGGCCGGCTGCAGCAACCTCAAGCCGTTGCCCAGCCGATGTTTTCGCCGTCGACGTAGGACAAGGCGCACGGCATCTGGCGCCAAATCGGCGGGCCTGCGGGCGCGACACTGCATAGACTGGCCGGTCCAGGAGATGCCGATGAAACCCACCGAAGATGCCAGGCTCGAGACGGCCGATCGGGTGATCACGATGACCTGCTCGCTGAAGGTCAATGGGGTAACCCGCCAGTTCGAGATCGACCCCCGCACGACGCTGCTCGATGCGCTGCGCGAGAACCTGTCGCTGACCGGTACCAAGAAGGGTTGCGATCATGGGCAATGCGGGGCCTGCACCGTGCTGGTGGCGGGCCGTCGCATCAACTCCTGCCTGATGCTGGCGTTGACGGCCGAGGGCGACGATGTCGTGACGATCGAAGGGCTCCCGGCGTTGTCGTCACGGAGTCGACCGGACGTCGATGCAGCCAGAGACGCGCCAGCAGCGTTGATCGAGTTGCACCCGATGCAGCAGGCATTCCTGAGCCACGATGGCTTGCAGTGCGGCTACTGCACGCCGGGGCAGATCTGCTCTGCAGTGGGCATGCTGGCCGAGGCCCGCGCGGGCATGCCGAGCCATGTCACCGCCGACCTCGAAGCCGACGAAGTGCCGCTGACCGGCGATGAAATCCGCGAACGCATGAGTGGCAACCTGTGCCGCTGCAGCGCCTACCCGAACATCGTCGACGCGATCAGCGAAGTGGCCGGGATCCGCCGATGAAAGCCTTCACCTACGAACGCGTCGACAGTCCGCAGGCCGCCGCCAAGGCAGCCGCAGCCACACCCGGCGCACGCTTCCTCGCCGGCGGCACCAACCTGCTTGACCTGATGAAGCTGCAGATCGAGACGCCGCAGCACCTGATCGATGTCAACCGCGTCGGCCTCGATCAGATCGAGGATGCCGACGACGGCGGACTGCGCATCGGCGCGATGGTGCGTAACAGCGACCTCGCTGCCGACCCGCGGGTGCGACAGCGTTATCCGGTGTTGAGCCGCGCGCTGCTGGCCGGCGCTTCGGGGCAACTTCGCAATCGCGCGACGACCGGTGGCAACCTGTTGCAACGCACCCGTTGTTATTACTTCTACGATCCCGCGCAAGCCTGCAACAAGCGCCAGCCCGGCAGCGGCTGTGCGGCGCAAGGCGGCTACAACCGCATCCATGCGGTCCTCGGAGCGAGTGATGCCTGCATCGCCACGCATCCGTCGGACATGGCCATCGCGATGCGGGTGCTTGATGCGCAGGTCGAGACGGTGTCGGCGCACGGCGGCGGCCGCGTGATCCCGATCGCCGATTTCCATCGGCTGCCGGGCGCCACACCGGAGCGCGACACCAATCTGGAGGAAGGCGAACTCATCGCCGGCGTCACGCTGCCACCACCACCGCCCGGGCGTCAGATCTACCGCAAGGTGCGCGATCGGGCCTCGTACGCGTTCGCTCTGGTGTCGGTAGCGGCCATCGTTGATGCCGAAGACGGCGAAGTCGGGCACGCGCGCTTCGCATTCGGTGGCCTGGCGCACAAGCCCTGGCGGGTTGAAGACGCCGAGCACGGATTGTCGGGCGCAGCCGCCACGAAGGCGTCATTCGACGCGGCCGGCGACGCCGTGCTGAACGGTGCACAAGGCCAGGGCCACAACGATTTCAAGATTGCCCTGACCCGACGCGTGCTGACCGGCGTGTTGAGCGAAGCCACCAGCCTGAGGACCGTGCGATGAAGATGGACCAGGCCGCGCCGCCGAACGCGCTCGACGACAACCGCAACGGACACATCGGCCGCGCCGCCGACCGGGTCGATGGCCGATTGAAAGTGACAGGCCAGGCACCGTATGCCTACGAAGTGGCCGAAAGCGATCCACCGGCCTATGGCTTCGTGGTGGGGGCCTCGATCTCGCGCGGGCGCATCACCCGCATTGACGCCAGCGAGGCGGAACGCGCGCCGGGCGTGCTGCTGGTGCTGACGCATCACAACGCACCCGAGCAGGCCGAATTCACGACGGAGGGCGACGACCGCTTCGCGCGGCCGCTGCCGTGTCTGGTGAACGACCAGATTCATCACCACGGCGAGCCGGTCGCGTTCATCGTCGCCAGCAGCTTCGAGCAGGCCCGCGCTGGGGCGCATCGGCTGCGAATCAGCTACGACGAACAGCCCGGCGACTACCTGCTCGACGAGCACCTTGACCAGGCCTTCAAGCCCGAATCGGCCGACGGGTTTCCGCCCGACAGCTCGGCCGACGATTTCGAATCGGCCTTCGAGCAGGCCGAGGTCAAGCTGGACGAAACATTCACCACCCCCATCCACATCCACGCGCAGATGGAGCCGCATGCCTGCCTGGCCCGGTGGGACGGCGACCAACTGGTGGTGCACTGCTCCACGCAGTTTGTCGAAAGCGCGCGCCAGCGGGTGGCCGCCACGTTGAAGCTCGAAGAAGCTCAGGTGCGACTCGTCAGCCGCTATATCGGCGGCGGCTTCGGCGGCAAGCTGCCGGTTTTCGCCGACGTGATCCTGAGTGCGCTGGCGGCGCGTGAACTCGGTCGACCGGTCAAGACCGCGCTGACCCGCCAGCAGATGTTCGACCTGACCACACACCGCGGCAATACCCGGCAGCGCCTGCGGCTGGGTGCGGACCAGCGCGGTGTGTTGAGTGCGATCGGGCATGAGTCGTGGTCGCACGGCACGCCGCGCTACGAATTCTGCGAGCCCGCCGCGGTGGGCACACGATCTCTTTATGCCGGCGCCAACCGCATGACGCGCCAGCGCAGCGTGGCGCTGGATCTGCCAGTGGCCGACTCGTGCCGCGCGCCCGGCGAGGCGGTGGGCCTGCTGGCATTGGAAAGCGCCATGGATGAACTGGCGCACCGGCTGCAGATCGACCCGATCGAACTGCGCATCCGCAACGAGCCCGAACAGGACCCCGAGAAGAACATACCGTTCTCGAGCCGGCAGCTGATCGCCTGCATGCGCGAAGGCGCCAGACGCTTCGGCTGGGCTGACCGCGAGCCGCAGCCCGCGCAGGTGCGCGACGGCCGTTGGCTGGTGGGCATCGGAATGAGCGCGGCCATCCGCGGCAACCTGCTGGTCGAGGCACACGCCGAAGCCACGCTGCGCCCCGACGGCATCCTGCAGGTGCGCACCGCGATGACCGACATCGGCACCGGCAGCTACACCATCTTCAGCCAGATCGCCGCCGAGATGCTGGGCCTGCCGCTAGAGCAGGTCGAGATGCAACTCGGCGACAGCGACTTTCCGCCGTCGTCGGGCTCTGGCGGCTCGTTCGGCGCAGCCAGCACCGGCTCGGCCGTCTACGACGCCTGCAACAAGCTGCGCGCCAAGCTGTCGCGCAAGGCCGGCATCGATACCGGGCAGGCCGAGTTCGTCGACGGGCAGATCAGCGGCGAAGGCAAGACCATCGCGCTGGCTGCATTGGCCGGCAAGAACGGCGTGACGGCCAGGGGCGAGATGAAACCCGGCAAGATGAAGAAGGCGTTTTCGCAGCAAGCCTATGGCGCCTTCTTCGCCGAGGTGGCGGTCGATACCGAATCGGGCGAGGTGCGGCTGCGCCGCATGCTCGGCGTCTTCGCCGCGGGTCGAATCCTGAATCAGAAGACAGCCCGATCTCAGGCGCTGGGCGGCATGATCTGGGGCGTCGGCATGGCGCTCACCGAGGAGGCAGTGATCGATCCGCACCACGGCCAGTTCGTCAACCGCGACCTCGGCGAATACCACGTGCCGGCGCACGCCGACATCCCGGCCATCGATGCGATCTACCTGCCCGAAATTGACGACAAGACCAACCCGCTGAAGATCAAGGGCGTCGGCGAACTCGGCATCAGCGGCGCCGGTGCCGCGGTCGCCAACGCGGTGTTCAACGCCTGCGGGGTCAGGATCCGCGAATTTCCGCTGACGCTGGACAAGGTGTTGGCGGGATTGCCGTGAGGGGTTGCAGCCTGCGGCGCGCACGAAGCGCCGGTGGCGCGCCACACCGCCTCCCGCAGGAATTCGACCTCGTCCGTATTGAACGGAAAGACGATGCCGCCCATCAGCCCCTCAGTTCCTAGCTCCTCAGCACGCTCCAGGTGACTCCATCAGGCACTTGACGGCGACGAGGGCACGGCCCGATCATTTGCCCGTCCGCTCCAGGATGGCCTTCTGGTTCTCGAAGCCGATCGGCGCCGAGGTGTGCTCGTGGACGATTCGCAGCACGTGGCCGCTGATCTTCATCGCCCAGCTGATGCGGTTCTGCATCGCACGCAACACCTGCCCGTCGGCGGACAGGCCGGCGTAGGTGACGATCGCACTCATCGACGCAAAGCCGGCATCGGCCACGACCTTCACGTCATCGAAGCTGACCCGGACCTGCTCGTTGCCCAGCGACGAGAACCAGCCCTCGACCGCGATGCGCCAAGCATCGGCGCCTTCGTACGACCAGACGCCCCAGGTGTCGAACACGCGAACATCCGGCGCGTACAGATGCATCAAGGTCTCGACGTTCTTCGCCAACACGGCCGATCGGTAGGTGTCGAGGGCGCGCTGGACCTGTCGTTCGGGGTCGTTCATGGTGCGGGAGTGTCCTTGGTCTCGATGTTCATGCCGCTGGCGATCCGCTGCGGCCCCGCTCACCTGAATCGATCGATCGAACAGCCATCCAGATGAACAATGCCGCGCACAGTCCGTACGGTATCCGCCTCAACCACCAGTTCGTGACGATCAATCGCTCCAGCAGCGCGGGGTCGGCCCCTTGCACGGGCAGCAGCATCTGGATCGGAATCTGTATCGTGGCCGTCGACACCCAGACTACCACCTGCAGTGCGAGGGCCACGCAGACCGACCACAGCGGGACTGCGGGCGGCCTGAAACGCAGCAGGGCGATCGTCAGAAAGGTTCCCAGCACCGCGGGGGCGACCAGCGTGGCGATGACGCGCGGGCCAATGAAGCGGTGGTAGTCGATAAACGACTCGGCCCCGATCAGACGCCAACTCGGATAATTGACGAAGCTTTCGACAAAGGCTGCGCCGTTGCCATAGAAGATCAGTGCGAATGCGAATACGAAGATCCATCGCGGCATTCCTGACTCCTCAAACTCTGCAGTCGACCCGGAAGAAGCACCGGGGTGAATCCCAGGGCCATGATCGAGCCCGAGCCGAACAGCAAAACCGCAGCGACCACGAAATCGCCGGATCCCCACGACATTTCGGGCGTGAGCTGCATCGCGACGGCGGGTATCAAAAGCAACACCGCAGTGGCCAGCACGACGCCAAGCAAGCGCTGCTGCAAGGAAATCGGCGGCATTGGCGGTGCGAAGGGGCCGGGAGTGAATGCACCCGGCCCCGGAGCGACGCTCAATCGCTCAAGCTCAGATGCTTACCAGCAGCAGGGCAGCATGCCGGCACAGCATGCCGCCCCTGCAACGCAACAGGAAGCTGCGAATGCACTGACCGAGAAGGCCGACGCGCCGATGGCGGCGAACGCCTTTGCATAGATTGACTTCATGGATAACTCCAGTTGATTTGATGTTGATTCACGGACTTGTTCACATCAACCGTCAATCCGGTGGCTTCCACGGGGGGGCGGGCAAGGATTCATCAAACGAATCAGCGGGGGCTGCATCGTCACCGGCGGCAGTCGAGGCGAGCCGAAATGCCGACATATTCGTAACGAAGGCCGGGGCGACGGAACAACTGGTGCAACCTTGACCGGACGGGCTGAGCACGCAGCAAGCGGACAGGTCGGTACAACAGCCGGTCAGCGGCGCAGCGACGACTCCCAGCGTCATCCATGTCAGCAGCGCGACAGCGACTAGGCGGTGCAACGTGAGGCGGAATGCTCGCATGAGTTCGAGTCTAGCGCAGGGCAAATGGTAGGGATGCCGGGTCGGTGATTGCGACTCCGGACACAGGGACCCCGCCCTGAGGCGTCGCCGTCAACGCCTGCGGCGCCACAGCGGCAGCGGCGGCTAGTCGGGTACTGCCTGCCTCTCGCCTTCACCGAGAACGTGTGGCGCCGCGACGGGCCGCCGTGTAGGCGCAGTGCGAGAAACCCGTCCACGGTGCTCCGGGCAGCGTATTGGCGATCGGCGTGTTGCAGCACGAGGTGGAGAAGCGAAAGATTCCAGTCGGAGACAGGCGCGTGCACCTCAGATGCTTTTGTCCGCGAAGGACGCCTCGTGGCTGATGGCTTTGCGGGTTGGCCCCATGCTGGCTTGCCCTATGCCCGATTGGACCCCAGGCTGTCAAACTATCTGCCATCCCTTCTTGCCTGGAGAAGTTCCCATGCGCACCCGCCACATCGCCTGGCTTGCCGCCAGCGTCACCACCCTCGCCCTCGCTGCTGCGCCCGCACAGGCCCAGCAATTGCGTCTGATGACCGGCCCCCAGGGCGGCGTATGGGTCCCGCTCGGCGGCTCGATGAAGAACATGTGGGAGAAGGCCATTCCCGGCCTGTCGGTGCAGACGCTGCCGGGAGCCGGCATCGCCAACGTCCGCGGCATCGACGAGGGCAAGGCCGATATCGGCTTCTGCAACAGCATCTCGTCGGTCGACGGCATCCAGGGCGCGGCGCCCTACCCGAACAAGGTGACCAAGGTCTGCCAGGTCGCCAACCTGTACCCGCAGTATTTCCAGATGGTGGCGTTGGCCGATTCGGGCATCAATTCGGTGGCCGACATGAAAGGCAAGTCGATCGCGGTGCAGCCGCGCGGCAACACGGCCGAGGCAGTGTCCAAGCACATCCTGAGTGCGGTGGGCCTGAGCTACGAAAGCGCGAAGATCAATTTCGTCAACTCCTACACCGACGCCGCCGCGATGCTCAAGGACGGCCATGCGCAAGTGTTCACGCTGGGCACGACGATTCCGGCCTCCTCGGTCATGGACGTGGCCGCCGGGCGCGATATCCGCGTCGTGCCGGTCAGCGAAGACATCGTCGCCGCGATGCGCAAGATCAACCCGGGCTATACCAAGGGCGTAATCAAGGCCGGCACCTATCCCAAGCAGGACAAGGACGTCGATGCCATCGTCTACTCGGCGCACCTGGTGGCGGCGTGCTCGCTGCCGGCCGATCAGGTCTATACGATGGTCAAGACCATGGTCGCCAACCTGGGCGACCTGGTGGCGATCAACAAGGCGATGAGCGGCCTCACGCCCAAGATGATGGCCACCGATATCGGCGTGCCATTCCATCCAGGTGCCGCCAGGTACTACAAGGAAGTCGGTGCGATGTAAGGGCCGGCGGCCGCGCTGCACTTACCGCCCACAACCCAGAGACAGCGTCTGAACACCGCCACGCGCTGGCTCGCTGGTACGGTGGCGATCGCCATGTCGCTGTACCACATGTGGGCAGTGGCATTTTCGCCGCCCGAGGCGCTGATCTTCCGCGGTACGCACCTGCTGTTCGCGCTGGTGCTGGTCTACTTGCTGTTCCCGCTGCGGTGCGAAGCCGAGGGAGAGCGCCGCTGGTGGTGGGCCGACGCTCTGCTGATCCTGGCCAGCGCCGCCGCCATCGGCCACATCTTCGTCACCTACCAAAGCATCACCAACCGGATCATCTACATCGATGATCTGACCCGATGGGACCAGGTGATGGCGGTGCTGGCAGTGCTGCTGGTGCTGGACGCGACCCGACGCGTCATCGGCTGGGCGCTGCCAATCACGGCGATGCTGTTCCTGGGCTACGCGCTGCTGGGCACCGATATCAAGCTGCCGGTGCTGATGGAACAGATGTACCTGTCAACCGAAGGCATCTTCGGTTCGACGCTGGGCGTGTCGGCGTCGTACGTGATCGTCTTCGTGCTGTTCGGCAGCTTCATGGAGAAATCGGGCACTGGCAAGCTGTTCATGGACTTTGCGCTGGCCATCACCGGCCACACCGCGGGCGGGCCGGGCAAGGTGGCGGTGGTCAGTTCCAGCCTGTTCGGCACCATCTCGGGCAGCGCGGTGGCCAACGTGATGGTCGACGGGCCGATGACGATCCCGCTGATGAAGCGCACCGGTTTTTCACCGGCCTTTGCCGCCGGTGTCGAAGCCACCGCGTCAACCGGCGGCCAGATCATGCCGCCGATCATGGGGGCGGCGGCTTTCGTGATGGCCGAGTATCTGGCAGTCAGCTACTTCCAGGTGACGCTGTGGGCCTGGATCCCGGCGCTGCTGTTCTACGTGGCGGTATTTGCCGCGGTGCACTTCAACGCCAAGCGTGTCGGCCTGCTCGGCCTGCCGCGCGCCGAGCTGCCGCGCATGGCGTCGGTGCTGGCTGAGCGGGGCCACCTGTTTCTGCCGATCCTGATCGTGCTGGGCGGCATGTCGATGTCGTATTCGGCACCGCTGTGCGCGCTGGTCGGCGCGCTGTCCTGCCTGCCGATTGCGATGCTGCGCCGCTCCACGCGCGAAGGCATCGGCTGGCACACCGTGCTCGACGCGTTGCGCAATGGCGCCAAGGATGCGCTCGCCGTTGCGATGGCCTGCGCCTGCGCCGGCATCGTGATCGGCGTCATCTCGCTGACCGGGCTGGGCATCAGCTTCACGCAGATGGTGATCGGTCTGTCGCAGAACAGCCTGCTGCTGGCGCTGATCCTCACCGCCGTGGCCGGCATCGTGCTCGGCATGGGCATGCCGACGACGCCGGCTTATATCGTGATGGTGTCACTGCTGGTGCCGGCGCTGGTGAAACTGGGGGTCGTGACGCCAGCAGCGCACATGTTCGCGCTGTACTTCGCAGTGCTGTCGGCAATCACGCCGCCGGTGGCGCTGGCGGTATTTGCCGCCGCCGGGCTGGCCAAGGCCAACATGTGGCAGGCCGGTGGTCAGGCCATGCGCATCGGCGCCGCCGGATTCATCGTCCCGTTCATGTTCGTCTACGAACCGGCCTTGCTGATGATCGGCCCCTGGACGCAGGTGTTGCCGGCCGTGCTCAGCGCCAGCATCGGCTGCGTGCTGTTGGCCGCCGGGCTGTTCGGCTATCTGATGCGCGAGTGCAGCGCGTGGCAGCGCGCGGCCCTGATTGTGTCGGCGCTGCTGCTGATCAAGCCCGGCTGGGCCACCGATCTGGCCGGCGTGTTGCTGGTGAGTGCGGTGCTGCTGACGCAATGGCGCAGCGCGCGTCAGACGCTGAAGGCTGGGTGAGCGTCGGAGCGGCCGGCGCTGCGAATTGCCCGGTCGGCGCCAGCAAACGCATGCTTCTGCGCATCGCACGCGCCGCTATCCAAGGTTTACACCGTCATGCTGATGCGGTTCTTCATTCCACGCAACACCTGCCCGTCGGCGGACAGGCCGGAATAGGTGACGATCGCACTCATCGACGCGAAGCCCGCGTCGGCCGCGATCTTCACGTCGTCGAACGTGACCCGAACCTCTCATTGCCCAGCGACTAGAACCAGCCCTCGACAGAGATGCGCCAGGCACCGGCACCTTCGTGCGACCCGACGCCCCAGGTGTCTCGAAGACGCGAATCGATTGACATCGACGCAAACGACGCGGATCGATCATTTTCCGGCCATCAAGACGAAGCGCGCAGCGGGCACCATGGATCGTAGGTTCCGACGTTCCACAAATGGCCTTCGAGGTCTCGGCAGCTGAAGCCTCGACCTCCGTACTCTTCGTCCCTGATCTCGATTTCGATCGTTGCGCCCGCGGCCTTCGCTCGCTGATAGACCGCGTCGGCATCCGACACGATGAGGTAGGGGCTTTGCGTTTCCTTGCCGCCGATTTCGTCCGGTTGGATCGTGAGGTGGCCGAACTTGTTCTCGACCTTCGACACGGAGCCCGGCATGACCATGCCATTTCCAAAGCTGAGCTGCGCTGGGCAATGCTGCCATCGTCGTTCGGGACGACGAGCTGCTTCTCGAACCCGAAGACTGAACAGAGCCATCCGATTGCCTCGGCGGCGTTGCGGTAGCGAATACGAAGGCGGATCAGACGGCATCCGTTTTGCGTTTTCGATTGCTCGATGCGAACGCACCACTCTCTTCGCTGCGCAATGCGGCCACCGGGAAGTCCTTTTAGCGTGCTCAGGCATCGCCGCTCAGTTGCAGTTGATTGTGAAGTCACGCGGATTGCTTGCGTGTCCAGCCTTGTCGGTGACCACTACTCGAAATTTGACAAAGTACGACGTCGGGCCGCATGTCCAAGTGCTGAGGCTGGTAGCGCCAGACTTCTGCTCTTCAGGAGCGGCTTTTAAAGCAACCGAAGTGACAGTGAGATCTTTTGCATTGGTGCCCAACACTTGGAGATTGACAAATACCGCATCACCTTCGGGGTCTGTGTATGAAATGTTCTGCTCCACTTCCAAAATGGAACCTGCGCTGCCAATCTTTGTGAGACGCACATCGGTGATGACGGGTGCTGAACGATTTCTGTCGGCCGCGGCAGTGACCTTCTCTCTGAGGGGAAGTACTCGAACTTGCTCAGAAACCGTCCACGTCGCAGCCGCTGTTGCTGCACAGGCGGCGATGGTGATCAACGCTGGGTTGTCTTTTAGTGACATTGCGCCTGCGGAGGAATGAAGGAACGGGACTCCATGCGATGCCTGACGCGCGAGTCAATCTTATCGGTCGTTCCACCTATTGCAAGCCCTCGATTGCTTTTTTGACGCCGCAAAGGTTTCGCGCTGAAACCGCTCCTGGAGAAGAATCAATACCCAGCCCAGAACAAGATCCGAGCGACGCCGAATTTACCGCTGCCGCGCATTCTTCGCCCGCCAATACCTTCGAGCTCCTCGTATCAACCCTCGCCCTCCCAGCCCCGCGCTTGGCTAGACTAAGCCTCGACCCCATAACCATTCCCATCATGACGACAACCCACCTCGCCGCCCTGCTCACCGCCGTCGGCATCGCACTGGCCGGCTGCGCCACGAATAACACGATGCCGGCATCCACCACGCGGGCAGCTCAGGCTTCAGCCGATGTCAAGTCGCTGCTGTGGGTCGGCAACAGCTTTTTCTATTACAACAATTCGATGCACGGGCATGTCAGCCAGTTGCTGAACGCGAGTGGCGCGAAGGGCATGCGGGCCAGTTCGGCGACGATCAGCGGGTCGGGCATCAACTGGCATGACGTGGCTGCGCACTTCAAGCCGGGCGGGATGGCGAGTTATTCGTTCGTCGGCGACAACGAGGTGCGCTTCAACAGCTTCGAAAAGCCCTTCGATGCGGTGATGATGATGGACTGCAGCCAGTGTCCGGTGCATCCGAAACTGCAGGGCATCTTCTATGAATACACGGCCAAGCACAGCGCGACGGTGCGCCAGCACGGCGCGCAGCCGATCTTCTTCATGTCGTGGGCCTACCAGGACAAGCCCGAGATGACGGCGCAGCTGGCGGCCGAATACATGAAGGCGGGCAAGCAGAACAACGCGCTGGTGGTGCCGGCCGGGCTGGCATTCGCCAATTCGGTGGCGCAGCGGCCGGATCTGAACCTGTATGTGGCCGACAAGCGCCACCCCAGCCTGATGGGCACCTACCTGGGCGCGTGCGTGGTGCTGGCGTCAGTCTACAAGGTCAATCCGGTCGGTCTCAAATACACCGCGGGATTGCCGGCGGATGTGGCGGCGCATCTGCAGAACGTGGCCTGGACCACGTCGCAGGCCTTCCATGCCAAGGAAGGGCGCGGCAGCCTCTGAGCCCGCGGCGTGGCTTGTTTCGGACAATACCGTGGTGACTTACAACAAGGCCTCGATGGACCGCGCGCTGGCCCTGTCGGCTCAGGCGCTTCAGACACCCGGCACCGAGCCGTTCGGTCCCGTGATCGCGCGACACGGGCAGATCGTCGGCGAAGGCTTCAACCATTCGGTGGCAAATTTCGACCCTACCTCGCACGGCGAGATCGAAGCCATTCGTGATGCCTGTCGCACGCTGAAGCGTGTCGAGTTGGGCGACTGCGAGCTCTACACCTCGTGCGGGCCGTGCGCGCTGTGCGTGGCCGCGATGCACATCGTCGGCATCCGCAAGTTGGATTACGCGGCGGCACTTGAGCAGTCGGACCAGGCGCTGGACGGCTGCACGCCTGAAGCGCGGCCGCCGATCGATGTGGAGGCGCGCGGGTCGCCGATCGGATGAGTGAGACGGTGCAGGGCTGTCTGGATGCAGTGGGGGCGGGGCGCGACTGAATCGCCGCGACCGCCCACTCAGCTCACCGGCGGGCGATGCTGTGCCCAGGGCGCGAACCGCTCGATCACCGATCCGATGCGGAACAACTCGTTATCGGCCCACCAGCGGCCAACCAGTTGCACGCCTGTCGGGAGGCCGCGCCGGTCGAAACCCGACGGCACGCTGAGCGACGGGTGGCCGGTCAAGTTGAACGGGTAGACGCAGGCCGACCAGCCGATGCGGGTGCTCCTGGTGGTCTGACCGGCGATCGTGATCTCGTCCACGCCGACCTGATGATCGGCGGGCAGGCCGGCAATCGGAATTGTCGGTGTCAGCAGCACGTCATAACGGCTGAACAGCTGCTGCACCGTGCGGTACAGCCGGGTGCGCGCGAACTGCGCGTGCCGGTATTCGATCAGCGTATGTTTGCGGCCTTCGGCGATGAAGCGGCGGATGCTCGGGTCCATCTGATCCCCCCACTCGGCCTCGAAACCGCCGTACGACGCCGCCTGGCCGCCCATGTACATCACGCGCCCGGCCGGCTCGATCCAGTCGATGTCGTCGGTGCATGCCTCGACCGATGCGCCTTGCTCGCGCAGCAGCGCAGCCATCCGTTCGGTGGCGCTCGCGACATCGGGATCGACCGCGAGGTTGGCCAAACGCGCGATGTGACCGACACGCAGGCCGTTCAGCCGCGTCTCGTGCCACGAGGTATCGATCTGCAGCGGCAGGTGCTGCAGCGTCCACGGATCGCCATCGAACGGGCCGGCCAGCACACGGGTCAGCAGCGCCGCATCGGCCACGGTGCGCGCCAGCGGACCCGCATAGGCATAGTTGGCGAAGCTGTCGCTGGTCTGCTCGAACGGCACCAGGCCAAGTGTCGGCTTGTGGCCGACCACGCCACAGGCCGACGCCGGGATCCGCACCGAACCGGCCCCGTCGGTGCCAAGGCCGAGCGGCCCCTGCCCGCTTGCCACCGCCCCCGCTGCACCACCGCTCGATCCACCGGTCGTGTATTCAGGGTTCCACGGGTTGCGGGTGACGCCGAACAGCGGGCTGTCGGTGAATCCCTTGTGGCCGAACTCGGGTGTCGTGGTCTTGCCGATCACGATTGCGCCGGCCGCCTTCAGGCGTTCGACCAGCACGTTGTCGCGTGCCGGCACATGGTCGGCGTAAATCGCCGAACCATGGGCGGTGCGGATGCCCGCGGTATCGAACAAGTCCTTCACGTGCACCGCCACACCGTGCAGCGGCCCCAGCGGCTCGCCACGCTTCGTCGCGGCATCGGCCTGCGCCGCCGCAGCCAGCGCCTGCTCGGTGGCGACGGTGGCAAAGCAGTTGAGCCGGGGCTGCAGCGTATCGATCCGGTCGAGCACCGCCTGGGTGTAGTCGACCGACGACAAGACCCCACGGGCGATGCGAGACGCCACTTCGGTGGCGGGCAACCAGTGCAGCTCTTGTTCGTTCATATTCGCCATCTCAGTGAGCCCCCAGCGCTTCGAAGCCGGCTTCCGCCGACGCCAACGCGTGGTCGATATCGGCAGCCTGATGGGCGGCCGACAGGAACATGTTGTGGCGCGGGTGGAAATAGGTGCCGGCGCGCAGTGCGGCGGCGCAGAACGTTCGACCCTTCATGCCATCGGCATCGTCGTCGAACTGCAGCATCGGCATCTGCACCGGCCCGGTCTGGCGGATGCCGATGCCGGCCTGTTGCGACAGGTGATCCAGGCCATCCCGCAGACGCTGGCCCATCGTCACCAGATGCGCGACGACATGGCCTTCGCGCAGTGCGTGCTGGGTCGCGATTGCCGCGGCCATCGGCGGCGCCTCGCACCAGAACGACCCGGTCACATACAAATTCGACGCGGCCTCGCGGAAGCGTTCGTTGCCGGTGACTGCCGCCAGCGCATAACCGTTTGCAATCGCCTTGCTGAATGCGCTCAGGTCGGGCCGCACGCCCAGCGTTTCCCAGCTGCCGCCGGCATGCAGCCGAAAGCCGGCCCGCACATCGTCGAGGATCAATGCGGCGTCGGCCTTGCTGGCTGCAGTGCGCAGCGCCTGCGCGAACGCGAGCGTCGGCAGTTCCTGATCGCGGCCCATGTCGTGGCGGAATGCGGTCACCAGGATCGCCGCCAGATCGTTACCGGCCTGGTCGACCGCCGCCTGCACGCTGGCGATGTCGTTGTATTCGTAGGTGATGACGTGCGCGCGGTCTTCGCTGGTCACGCCGACCAGCGACGGCGAGCACCAGGGTACGGCGCCGTGGTACGAACCGCGCGCCACCAGGATCTTGCGGCGTCCGGTGCCGGCGCGGGCTGCGGTCACGCAGGTGGTGGTCGCATCGCTGCCGTTCTTCTGGAACATGGCCCAATCGGCATGCGCGATCTGATCGACCATCAACTCGGCCAGTTCGACCAGCAGCGGTGTCGGGCCGTTCAGACACGCGCCTTCGGCGGCTCGCTTCTGGAACGCGGCGTCAACGCCGGCATGCCGATGGCCGAGCAGGATCGGGCCCCAGCTGCACATCAGGTCGACATATTCGCGGCCATCGACGTCCCACACATGGCAGCCGTCGCCGCGGGCGAAGAACTGCGGGTAACCTGGCGGCAGCGGCGCGGCATTCAGATGCCCCCACATGCCGCCCGGAATCACCTTGCGCGCACGAGCGCGCAGCGCCAAATCGACCGGACCGTCGGCCTGGGCCGTCTGGATACGTGCTTCGGGCATCAGATTTGACATATATGATATATCGCGTTGCAGGTTGAAATCGGTCGCGGGTTCGGCGCTAGGGTGTTGCATCAGCCGGCCGCGGCAGGCGCGACGCGGGGGTACAGGTGGCAGGCCACCGCATGCCCCGGCGACAGCGGGTCGAGCGCCGGCGACTCGTGGCGGCAGCGCTCGAAGGCATGCGGGCAGCGGGTGTGAAACATGCAGCCGCTCGGCGGACTGAGCAGGCTCGGCAGTTCACCACGCACCGCGGTCGTGATGCGGTGGCGCGGATCGGGGCGCGGCACGGCGTCGAGCAAGGTTTGGGTGTAGGGATGTTTCGGCGCCGCGTACAACTCGTCGCGCGGCGCGATCTCGACGATGGCACCGGCATACATCACGGCCACGCGGTGCGAGATGTTGCGCACCACCGCCAGGTCGTGTGCGATGAACAGATAACTCAGCCCAAACGCCTGTTGCAGATCCTGCAGCAGGTTGATGACCTGCGCCTGCAGCGAGACATCGAGCGCAGACACCGGCTCGTCGCAGACGATAAATTCGGGCTTCAGCGCCAACGCGCGTGCGATGCCGATGCGCTGGCGCTGGCCACCCGAGAACTCGTGCGGAAAACGCTCGCCGCACGAACTCGGCAGGCCCACGGTGTCGAGCAGTTCCTCGACCCGTTTCTGCCGATCATGGCGGCTGGTGCCGCCGGCCACATCGATCGGCTCGGCAATGGCGTCGCCCACGCGCATGCGCGGATCCAGCGATCCGTGCGGATCCTGGAACACGAACTGCACCCGCTGGCGCATGCGTTCGATGGTGCGCGCCGAGTGCTGGCCGGTCAGTTCTTCGCCGAACAGGTGCACGCTGCCGGAAGTCGCCGGAATCAGCCCGACCAGCATGCGGCCGGTGGTCGATTTACCGGACCCGGATTCGCCGACCAGGCCCAGCGTTTCGCCGTGGCCGATGTCGAAACTGACATCACGCACCGCACGCAGATGACGCGCGGGCGAACCGAACTTGCGCTTCAGCGTGAAGGTCTTGGCGAGATCGCGGACCGAGACGATCGGAGTCGACAGCGCCGTCGTGGCTGTGTTGGCAATCGCCTCGGCAGGGGCGGTGGTTGCGTCGTTCATCGGGTGGTCGCCGCCACACGCGGCGGGCAACGGCTCAGGCGCTCGGCGCTGGCTTCGAGCAACGCCGGCGGGAGTTCGCGGCACGCCGGCAAGGCCTCCGGGCAGCGCGGATTGAAGCGGCAGCCGTCGATGTGTTGCGCGGGATCGGGGATGCTGCCGGGGATCGCATTCAAACGGCCAGGCGCACCTTCGAGCCGCGGAATCGCCGCCAGCAGGCCGTCGGTATACGGGTGCATCGGCGCATCGAACAATTGCACCACCGGTGCCGATTCGATCACCTGTCCGGCATACATCACGACCACCCGATCGGCAAACTGTGCAATCACGCCCATGTCGTGGGTGATCAACGCGACCGACATGTCGAGTTCGGATTGCAGGTCCTTCAACAACTGCAGGATCTGCGACTGGATCGTCACGTCGAGCGCGGTGGTCGGCTCGTCGGCGATCAGCAGCTTGGGCTGGCAGGCGATCGCGATCGCGATCACCACGCGTTGGCGCATGCCGCCGGACAGCCGGTGCGGATATTCGTCGACACGCCGCGCCGCATCCGGAATTCGCACCAGATCGAGCAACTCGATCGCGCGTTTGCGCGCCGCGCCGGCATTCATGCCTTGATGCAGACGCAACGGCTCGATGATCTGGTCAGCGATCGTCAGCACCGGGTTCAGCGACGACATCGGATCCTGGAAGATCATTGCGATCTCGGCGCCGCGCACCTTTCGCAGTTCGCGGTCGGAAATCGTCAGCAGGTCCTTGCCACCGAACAGGATGCGACCGCTCGGGATGCGGCTGGTGGCGCGTGCATGCAGGCGCAGGATCGACAAGGCGCTGACACTCTTGCCGCTGCCCGATTCACCGACGATCCCCAGGCATTCACGCCGACCGATGTCGAAGCTGACGTTGCGGATCGCGGTCAGCCAGCCGCTGTCGCCGCGGAACTCGACCGTCA
>JANNNE010000127.1:0-11403 GCA_031398385.1 Ideonella sp. | reverse complement strand
TTTGTTCTTTTTTTACTCCCGGCGCTTCCCGATCCCCGGGGGTTCTCCGGCTGCCTTTTTTTGTTTTTTTTTCTGGGGTGTTCCCCCGCGGCGTGGGGGTTTTTAAACACCCGCCGGGGGCGCCCCCCCGCTCCTACGGCGGCTCCGTGCGATCATTTGATCCTTCGAAACGACGGGGGAAAACATGATGGGTCACGAGATCGGTTACGGGATGGGTTCGTTCGGCCTGTGGCAAATCATGGCGATCGCCTTCTGGCTGGCGATCATCCTGGTGCCGGCCTGGCGAATCACACAGAAAGCGGGATTTCCCGGCGCGTTGTCGCTGCTGATGCTGATCCCGATGGTCAACATCATCATGGTGTGGGTGTTCGCGTTCATCAAGTGGCCGAACCAGCGGTAGGCCCGAACCCGTGTAGCCGTGCTGCCGCGCCGTGAATGGCGCAGGCGGGTCAGGCACGATCCGCGCGACCGTGGTCTGCTCCAACGGCGACTACCCGGTCGTCTCGTCAGCATGCACACCTTCGCCGGTCGGTCCTTCCGACAACGCGGTGATGGTTCGATCCGTACAATCACTGGGTGACCATTCTGAATGCCGACCTGCATTGCCACTCCAGCGTTTCTGACGGAACCCTGGAGCCCGAGGCGCTGGCTGCGCGCGCCAAGACCAATGGGGTCGAACTGTGGGCGCTCACCGATCACGATGAAATCGGTGGCCAACAGCGTGCCATCGCAGCCGCCGCCGCGCTCGATCTCCCGTATCTGACCGGCACCGAGATTTCGGTGACCTTTGCCGGCACGACGGTGCACATCGTCGGACTCGGCTTCGACGTCGACAACGCGGCGTTGACCAACGGCCTGTCCGCGACCCGCGGCGGCCGCCGCGAGCGCGCACTCGAGATGGCCGACGAACTGGCCAAGGTCGGCATCAAGGGCAGTTTCGAAGGTGCGCTGCAATATGTCGGCAACCCCGAACTGATCTCGCGCACCCACTTTGCCCGCCACCTGGTCGAAAGCGGCGTGTGTCGCGACACCTCCGAGGTGTTCCGCAAGTTTCTGATCGAAGGCAAACCCGGCTTCGTTCCGCACCGCTGGGCAACGCTGGGCAACGCGGTGCGCTGGATCACCGAGGCCGGTGGCCTCGCGGTGGTGGCGCACCCTGGCCGCTACAAGTTTTCGCCGACCGAGGAATACGCGCTGTTCACCGAGTTCATCGAACACGGCGGGCGCGGGGTCGAGGTGGTGACCGGCAGCCATGGCAAGGCCGACTTCATCAAGTATGCCGGGACGGCGAAAGAGTTCGGCCTGTTGGCGTCGCGCGGCAGCGATTTCCACAGCCCGGACGAAAGCCACACCGACCTCGGATCGCTGCCGGATCTTGTCGGCGATCTGAAACCGGTCTGGGAAGCGCTCGACGCCCGCATCCTGCGGACATGAGATCGGCTGCTCGGTGACAGTCGCCGCGTGGTCTGCCGGCGAGCGTCCCGAGTTTGTGCGGCACGCGATCGGCGTCGCGCTGATCGTGCTGATGACCCTGTTTTTCGCCGCGCTCGACGCCAACGCCAAATACCTTGGCCAGTTGCTGCCGGTCGTCATCATCCTGTGGGCGCGTTATGCGGTGCAGGCTTGCGTGATGGGCGGCTGGCTGGGGTGGCTGCGCGTGCGTCACCGCCGCAACCTGTTCGTGACCGTACACCCCCGGTTCCAGCTGATGCGCGGCGCCTTGCTGCTGCTGGCCAGCGTGATCGTCTTCACCGGTCTGCAATACATGCCGGTTGGCGAATTCACCGCGGTGGGCATGTTGACACCGGTCATCGCCACCGTGCTGGCCGCGGTGTTGCTGAAGGAAACGCTGACGCCGCTGCGCACGCTGCTGGTGGTCGGTGGTTTTGTCGGCGCGATCACCGTCGTGCGACCCGGCAGCGGCCTGTTCGGGTTCTACGCGCTGTTTCCGCTGACGATGGCGTTTGTCTATGCGTTGTTTCAGCTGCTGACGCGCAAGTTGTCCGGCCTCGAAGATCCGTTGACGACCCATTTTTATACCGGCCTGATCGGCGCGACCTTGGTCAGCGTGTTCATCTGGATCACACCGATCGAACTGCTGCCGGTGCTGGCCGCCGCGCCGCCACTCCTGTGGGGTCTGCTATTGGCGGTTGGTGTGTTCGGCACGGCCGGCCACCTGTGCCTGATCCTGGGCCTCGGCATGGCGCCGATGGCCACGCTGATGCCATTCACCTACCTGCAGATCGCTTTTGCCAGCGGCGCCGGCTGGATCATCTTTGGCCATGTTCCCGATGGCTGGGCCTTCACCGGCATGGGCATCGTCGCGGTGTGTGGTGCAGCGTCGGTCTGGTTGAGCATGCGGGAAGCGTCGGCCGCCGTGCCGGCGCGCAATGATGCGGCGGCGATGGCGGATTGAGATGACTCGATTGTCGGGAGTGGGAGTGCGGCCTGGTCACGAATTCTGGCGCGAGTTGGGTGTGGGACCGAGGCCGGCGGGTGGCCGGATGGCTGCGTGTCCCCCGACGCCCTCCTGAACGTCGGTGTCTCCGCCTTTACCTCCGCCATCCGGTCACCCGCCGGCCTCGGCCTTGCGAGACCGATGGCACATCGACGAGAGTCATTGCGCGCGCAGGGCGCATGCGCATCGCCAGGCGTTCTGAGGTGGGAATGCTGAAGATCCGTTTGCGTGAACGACCGTTTCGTGTGCATCTGAAAGCGTGTACTTCGACGCGACAATAGGCCAATGTCTCAGTATTTCGAGGTTCACCCGGAGAATCCCCAGCCGCGCCTGCTGAAACAGGCGGCGGCGATTCTGCATGGCGGTGGCATTGCCGCGGTGCCGACCGATTCGAGTTATGCGCTGGTCTGCCACCTCGACGACAAGGCGGCGGCGGAAAACCTGCGGCGCATTCGCGGTGTCGACGACAAGCATCACCTGACCTTGCTGTGTCGCGATCTCAGTGAACTGTCCAACTACGCGCGTGTCGACAACCGCCAGTACCGCTGGATCAAGGCGGCGACTCCGGGGCCGTATACCTTCATCCTCGAGGCCACCAAGGAGGTGCCGCGCCGCCTGTCGCATCCGTCGCGCCGCACCATCGGCCTGCGGGTGCCGGACCACCGGGTGACGCAGGATCTGCTCGAGATGCTCGGCCAGCCGCTGCTTGCAACCACCTTGATCCCGCCCGATGGCGAAGACCCGCTGAACGATCCGGAAGAGATCCGGGATCGGTATCAGAAGCTGATCCAGGCGGTGGTCGATGCGGGCGCCTGCCCGATGCAGCCGACCACGGTGATTGATCTCAGTGCCGATCCGCTGGTGCTGCTGCGCCAGGGCCGCGGCGACCCATCGCGGTTCGGGCTTTGATTCTCAAGCCACCGCAGCGGTCACGACGATCTCGATCTTCCAGCCCGGATTGGCCAGCGCGGCCTGCACGGTGGCGCGCGGTGGTGCCTGGCCGTCGACCACCCAGGCTTCCCAGACTTCGTTCATCGCGGCGAAATCGGCCAGGTCGGCGATGAAGATCTGGGCCCGCAGGATATGCGACTTGGCGCTGCCGGCCTCGGCCAGCAACTTGTCGATCGCGGCCAGCACCTGCTGCGTCTGGCCCTTGATGTCGAGCGTGGCATCGTCGGCCACCTGTCCGGCCAGATACACCACACCGTTGTAGACGGCGGCTTCGGACATGCGGGTGCCGACATGGAATCGCAGGATGTTCATGATTTGTGTTTGCCCTTGGGGCCGTGCGCGTGATGGGGTTGTTGGCGGCGGGTGCCGCCCGGGTTGGTGGGCGCATGCATCGGCGTCGCACCCGCTGCCTTGCGCCCGAGCTTGCTTTCAGTGCCCTTCAGCAAGCGTTCGATGTTGGGCGCGTGGCGCCACAGCAGCAGCAGGCCCATCATGCCGACCGCCAGCGCAACCGGCCCGCCGCCCCAGATCAGCAGCTGACAGAACGGCGCAAACACCGCCGATACGACCGACGCGAGCGAAGAATAGCGAAAGAATCCGGCAATGATGAGCCAGGTGGCCAGTGTGGCCAAGCCCAGCCATGGGTTTAGCGCAAGCAGCACACCGGCTGCGGTGGCAACGCCCTTGCCACCCTTGAAGCCGAAAAATACCGGCCACAGATGGCCGACGAAGGCCGCCAGCCCGACTGCCGCCAGCGTCCCGGTCTCGAGGCCGTACGGTGCACCGAAATGCTTCACCAGCAGCACCGGTATCGCCCCTTTCACCGCATCGAGCAGCAGCGTCAGCACCGCGGCCGCCTTGTTGCCCGAACGCAGCACATTGGTCGCCCCCGGATTGCCCGAGCCGTAGGTGCGCGGATCGTTCAGGCCCATCAATCGGCTGACGATCACCGCGAACGACAGCGATCCGATCAGATAGGCGGCAATGATGGCTGCGATCGGAATCAGGATGGTCATGAGCATGGCGTACCGGGCAATCCGGGGATTATCGCCATGCCGCGCCCTTGCGCCGCCCGCGCCAACCGGAAGCGTCGCCCAGGGCCAAGGCGTAGATCGCCCAGATCAGCAGCAGTGGCAGCGCAACGCTGCATCAGAAAGATCACGATCAGCTTGATGATCCGTTCCGGCAATTCCTCGGCGGCCTTCCGGATAGTCTCGACATCGACGCTCGGGATCCGGGTGACACCCGATGCCATTCACATTTCCTTTCGGTTGCCGGAGAGCGCCATCGGACGGACACGATGCTCGCCTACACCGGTCAGCGGCGCCCGCTCACATCGTGGTCTGGCAGCTACGGCCATCATGCGGCACGTGAATCACGGACCGTTCGACCGATCCGCGCACCGGGGTCTCCCCGGCACCGCAACCGGACGTTTGGTCCGAATTGACAGACCAACAAGGAAACATGATGGACAAGTCGATGATGAAGGGTATGGCGGTCGGTGGGCTGGCCATGGTCGTGCTAGGTGCCGGTGCCGTGGGTGGCTACAAGACGCTCAAGGAGCCGAAATTTGCCGATGTCGTGGCGGTCAAGGAAGTGACCGAGACGGTCGTCAATCCGCGCCAGCAATGCGACACGGTCGCGGTGCGCCACCAGGCCCCGGTACAGGATCCGAATCGAATCGCCGGCACCGCGCTCGGCGGCGTGGCGGGCGGCTTGATCGGCAGCCAGATCGGTGGCGGCAGCGGTAAGACGATCGCGACCATCGCCGGTGCCGCAGCGGGTGGCTACGCCGGCAACCGCGTGCAGAAGAACATGCAGCAGAACGATTCGACAACGACGCAGGAGCGCCGCTGCCGCACCGTCAACGACAAGTCGAAGAAGGTGGTCGGCTACAACGTGACCTACCGCCTCGACGGCAAGCAAGGCGTGGTGCAGACCTCGTTCCGCCCAGGGGCGACGCTGCCGGTCAAGAATGGTGAAGTCGTCACTGCTCCGCAGGCCTGACCATCAATCGTCGGCCGACGCGCAGACAACCGGCTGCGCGCCGAGTTGGCCGGTCAGCAGCGCGGGGTCGATGCCGAGCAGATAGCCACGGCGACCGCCGTTGATGTAGATCCGGCTCAGGCCCAGCACCGTCTGCTCGACATAGATCGGCATCGGCTTCCTGGTCGCGAATGGCGAGGTCCCACCGACCAGATAGCCGCTGTGACGCTGAGCCACTTCCGGTGCGCATGGTTGGACCCGTTTGGCGCCGATCTGGCGCGCCAGGTTCTTGGTGCTGACTTGCCGGTCACCGTGCATCAACACGATCAAGGGCTTGCCGGCGTCGTCCTCCATCACCAGGGTCTTCACGACAGCGTGCTCGGCCACCCCGAGCTGTCGCGCTGATTCAGCGGTGCCGCCGCGTTCGATGTAGAGGTAAAGATGTTCGGAATAGGCGAGTTGCTGCGCCTTCAGCCAGCGGGTGGCCGGGGTCTCCGATGCGTGATCCTTGCGTGCCATCGAGCGGGTCCTGCTATGAGTCGCTGTTGCTCCACAACACTTGCAGGACCGCCATGAACCGCGCTGCGATGGCGGCGCTGTGGGGGTGCCGGTGATCCCGCACCACCCATTCGCCGGCCACCATCACATCGCGCCAGGGTCTGCACGGGCTGGAGAATACCAAGGCATCGAGGGTTCGGCTCGGCGGCATCCCGAGCAGGGCCGGCGCTGATTCGTCGACCACCAGCAGGTCGGCGCGTGCACCAGCAAGCAGGCCCCAGTGGCGCTGACCCGCGGCGGTCGCGCCGCCTTCGAGGACCCGCTGGAACAGCCGCTCGGCGGTCGATGGCTGTCCGTTCTGGGGTGCTGCGGCCACGTTGCGCTGGCGCAGAACCAGGCGCTGACCATATTCGAGCCAGCGCAACTCTTCCAGCGCATCGCGTGAAGCGTGGCTGTCCGAGCCGATCGCGATCGGCACACCGCCGGCCAGCCAGCGTGGCAGATCGGTCAGACCATCGCCCAGATTGGCCTCGGTGGTCGGACAGATCACGACCCCCGCGCCGCTGGCCGCCACGGCATCGATTTCACCGGGCACCACATGGGTCGCGTGGACCAGCTGCCAGCGCGGATCGAGCAAATCTTGTGCGGCCAGCCATTCGATCGGACGTTGTCCGGTGGCGGCCTGGCAATCGACGACTTCGGCGGTCTGCTCGCTGACGTGGACATGGATCGGGCCGTCGAAGCCTTCGGCGAGTGACCGCAGACGGTGGATGGACTGCGGTGCTGCGGCACGCAACGAGTGGATCACCAAGCCGGCATTCAGGTTCGGGCGACCGCTGTCGGCGATGGCCTGTGCCGCGGTCCAGGCATCGTCCGCGTCGGCGCGGAAACGGCGCTGTTCGTCGCGCAGCGCGGGCTGCGCGAAACCGGCGCGTTCATAAAGTGCCGGCATCAGCGTGAGTCCGATGCCGGCTTCAGCCGCGCCGTCGGCGATCGCCCAGCCCAACGTCAACGGGTCGGCGTAGGGCCGGCCATCGCGATCGTGCTGCAGATAGTGAAACTCGACCAGTTGGGTATAGCCGCCGTGCAGCAGTTCGATCGCGAGCTGGGCGGTGATGGCCCGCAAGGCTTGCGGGCCGATGCGCAGGGCAACCCGGTACATGCGGTCGCGCCATGACCAGAAATCGTCTGCCGCCTGTTCGCGCCGCTCCGACAGTCCGGCAAAGGCGCGTTGGAACGCATGGCTGTGGGCATCGACCAGGCCGGGCAGCACCGGCCCGGCCAATACCTGCGCGCCTGGCGGCGGCGTGGCCACACCGGCCATCACTTCGGCCCAGCAGCCGGACTCGCCGATCCGCAGCAGCACATGATCCTGCCAGCCGTTGCCGAGCCAGGCGCGCGGTGCCCACAACAACATGCTCAGGCCTTCATGACCGGGTGGGCGGGGCTGCGAATGCGCCATGGACACGACGACGGCGAATCACGGCTTCCAGTCGAGTGTGGTCTGCAGCAGCTGGCGCAGCAGCGGTTGCAGCCGCGCAAGGCGTTGCGGGTCGACCTTGAACGGCGCCTGCTCGGCCATGTAGGTATCCCAGCACATCTCCATCTGCACAGCGTGAACGGCGTGATCCGGTCGGCCGTACTGACGGGTGATGTGACCGCCCTTGAAGCGTCCGTCGACGACTTGTGAAAAGTCGTTCTGCGCGGCCAGCACACTCTGCAGCCGATCGCGCAAGGCTGGCGCGCAGGCCTGGCCATCGGCGGTGCCGAGATTCAGCGCCGGCAATGCGCCGTCGAACAACCACGGCAGCTTGGTCTTGATGCTGTGCCCGTCCCACAGCACCGCATGGCCGTGCTCGGCCTTGATTCGCGCCAGTTCGCCGGCCAGCGCGTCGTGATAGGGCCGCCAGTAGGTGGCGATGCGCGCCTCGATCTGCGCTTCGTCAGGTTCGCAGCCGTCGCGATACAGCGGATCGCCGGTGAAAAAGTGAGTCGGGCACAGTTCGGTGTTGTTGACGCCGGGATACATCGGCGCGTTGCCCGGCGGCCGGTTCAGGTCGATCACATAACGCGAATGGCTCGGCACCAGCAGGCTGGCGCCGAGATCACGCGCGAATGCATAGACCTCGTCGAGCAGCCAGTCGGTATCTTCGGCGTCGAGTGCGCGCGGGACGAACAAGTCGCGCAGTTCGTCCGGAATGAAGGTGCCCACATGCGGCACACTGACCAGCAGCGGGCGGCTGCCGCGGTGCAACCTGAAGACGGGGTTGTTGCCTCGGTCGGTTTCGTTCATCGTTCGATTTCCTCGCCACCACTGATCACACGCAGGGTTGGATCGCGGCCGATCCAGTAGCAGAGTTCGCGCGGATGCTCGCCGTCCCAGACGACGAAGTCTGCGCGCTGGCCAGGCTGCAGCCGGCCGCGGTCGTTCAGGCCCAGCGCGCGGGCGCCATTCACGGTCATCCCGCGCACCGCTTCTTCCGGCGTCAACCGGAACAGCGTACACCCCATGTTGAGCAACAGCAGCGGCGCCAACAAGGGCGACGAACCGGGGTTGTGATCGGTGGCCAGCGCAATCGCCACGCCGGCATCGCGCAGCGCCTGGACCGGTGGCAATCTGGTTTCGCGCAGGAAGTAGAAGGCGGCCGGCAGCAGCACCGCAACCGTACCGGCATCGGCCATCGCGCGGATGCCGTCGGCGCCCAGATATTCGAGGTGATCGCACGACAACGCGCCATACGACGCGGCCAGTGCCGCGCCGTGCTGGTCGCTGAGCTGCTCGGCGTGCAGCTTGACCGGCAGGCCGGCGGCGCGCGCCGCGTCGAAGATGCGCCGCGTCTGATCCAGGCTGAATCCGATGCCTTCGCAGAACGCGTCGACCGCGTCGACCAAACCTTCGGCTGCCAGTGCGGGCAGCCAGCCGCACGCGGCATCGATGTAGTCGTCGGGTCGGCCGGCAAATTCGGGCGGCAGGGCATGGGCTGACAGGCAACTGGTTCGCACCGTGATCGGCAGTTCGCGGCCGATCCGGCGCGCAACCCGCAGGCAACGCGCTTCCTGCTCCGCGCTCAACCCGTAGCCTGACTTGATCTCCAGCGTCGTCACACCTTGCGTCAGCAGCGATTGTGCGCGGGCGGTGGCAGCGGCCAGCAGATCCCGGTCGGATGCCTGTCGGGTTGCGGCCACCGTCGATGCGATGCCGCCACCGCTGCGGGCGATCTCCTCGTAACTTGCGCCCTGCAGGCGCAGCTCGAACTCCGCCGCCCGATCGCCGCCATAGACCAGGTGGGTGTGGCAATCGATCAGGCCTGGGGTCAGCAAGGCGCCGCCGAGGTCGTGTTCGACAGAGTTGCCGAGTCCGTCGGGAAGCGCAGCCTGCGGGCCGATCCAGCTGATGTCGGTGCCGTCGCAGACCACCGCACCGCGCTCGATCAGGCCCCAGCCGCCGGCGTCGGCCAGTGTGGTCAGCGTGGCGTTGCGCCAGATCGTCTTCATGATCGAGGCTCCGGTGTCGCACTCAGCCACCAGGCAGACGGTCTGGCATGGTCGTCGGCGTTCGCACTGAAATTCAGACGCTCTGGTGCCGTGTCGAACCACAACAGACTGTCGGCGGGCAGCGCGTGGCCATTGCAAAGGCCCGCGACCATCGAATAGATGCCGCAACTGCTCGAGGCCGCGATCCGGTCGCGACCGTCGACCACCGCCTCGGCCCGCCCGCGCGCGCCGCGCAGCATCAGGTTCAATGCCGACACGCGGCCACCGATCAGCCGGCAGTGGGTCGCTGCGCCGCCGTCGAAACACAGTGGCGCGCTGCCGGGAACCACACGGTGCACATCGGCCGACCGATCCCTGCCGTCCACCCGCAATTCGACACCTGCGCCATGCAGCACGGTGAACCAGCGCTGGACGCCGGCAAATTCGGAAAACGCGCCGTCGGCTTCGATGTCGGCCACCGCCACGCGAATCTGCCAGGCATCGCCCGCGGGTTGCAACAGCAGCTCGCGCAAGAATCCGCCGCCGTTCTTCCACGGCTGCGGCTTCACCTGCGCGGTCACGATCGATCTCATGGACTGAAGCTGCCTTGCAATTGGTAGCGGGACCCCGGATGCACCAGCCTGGCCAGCGTGATCGGAATCCCGCCGAAGATGGTGCGCCGCACGATCACCAAGCAGGGTTCACCTGCGGGGATCTGCAGCAGCCGGGCTTCATCGGCCGAGGCCGTACCGGCCTCGATCGTATATTGCGCATCCCACATCGGTGCCACTTCGAGCAGATAACGGGTCGGCGTGGTGCGGCTGAAATCGACCTGCAGATAACCTGGCGCGGCGGCCGGATTGACGTAGCGGTCTTCGCACTGCAGCGGGATGTCGTCGTCGTGGTGCACGATCAGCGTGTGGAACACCTTGGCACCCGGCGCGAGGCCGAGTTGCAGTGCCAGCCCGGTGCCGGCGACTTCCTCGCGCTGCAGTTGCACCTCGGCATGATGGACATGCCCGCGTGCCTCGATTTCCTCCTGCAGGTTGCGGATCGTCAGGGTCGACGACACGCGGTGCAGCTGCGCTGCAAAGGTGCCGACGCCCTGTACGCGCTCGACCAGGCCTTCGGACTGCAGTTCGCGCAGCGCGCGGTTGACAGTCATCCGGCTGACCGCGAACTTCGCTACCAGCTCGGATTCCGACGGCATCAGCGCCCCCGGTCGCCAGCGACCCTGTCCCAATTCCTGCTTCAGGTGTTGCTTGACGCGCTGGTAGGGCGGATGCGCAGCGCGGGTGGCGATGTCCATCCGGGCAGTGTAGTTCGGCGCTCCTGTCTAGACAAGTCGCGGCGGCGGTGCTTGGAGGCGCAGAAACTTGTCGGCAGGCTCTTGCGTCAACTTGTCTAGACAAGTACATTGCGCCTGTTGTCGATGAGGAGATTGCCATGACCGATCTTTCCGTGCCGCCAGTCCGCAACCAATCGGATGCCTCGTCGTCCGACGCCGCCCATCACGTCAGCGGGCCGCGCCCGGTCCGGGCGCCGCGCGGTTCGACGCTGAGCTGCCGCAGCTGGCTCACCGAAGCGGCCTACCGGATGATCCAGAACAACCTCGACCCCGAGGTGGCCGAGCGCCCCGAGGAACTCGACGTCTACGGCGGCATCGGTCGTGCGGCGCGCGACTGGGCGTGCTTCGATCGGATCCTCGAGTGCCTGCGCGAGCTCGAGGACGACGAATCGCTGCTGATCCAGTCGGGCAAGCCGGTGGGAGTGTTCAAGACCCACCCCGATGCGCCGCGCGTGCTGCTCGCGAATTCGAACCTCGTGCCGAAGTGGGCCACCTGGGAGCACTTTCACGAGCTCGATCGCCAGGGCCTGTTCATGTACGGCCAGATGACGGCGGGCTCGTGGATCTACATCGGCACGCAGGGGATCGTTCAGGGCACCTACGAGACCTTCGCGGAGGTGGGCCGTCAGCACTACGGCGGCAGCCTCAACGGCCGCTGGATCCTCACGGGTGGGCTCGGCGGCATGGG
>JANNNE010000102.1:0-6324 GCA_031398385.1 Ideonella sp. | reverse complement strand
GCATTGAAATAGACGAGGTCGATCGTGGGTGCCATGGCGTCGCATGGTCGGCGCCCGACACGACCGCGTCATGACAGATATTCGACGGTTGTGTGACAACCTCTGGACAAAAGAATAAACTGTATATATAGTTTATCCAGTTCAAGAAAATCGTGAGTTCAATTCACGTCCTTGACACGACCATCGCAACCAGGAGGCAACATGCATTCCAGCCAGGAACACAGCCACTATCAACCACCGTCGGTGGGCGCACTGATGGACCCGCAATACCTGCGCGAAACGGTCAACGACGGCGTTGAAAGGCGTCCCTCCACCGCCCCAGCGTCAACGCAGGCCCATCCGTGGTGGGGCATGATGAATTCGCTGGCCCGGCTGTTTCGGCGCCACTGAGAACCTGCCGAGAACCTCGGCCCAGGTCTGTGCAGCAAACCACGGTAATCGTATAAACTGTTTACACAACAGCTCTGCGACACGATCATGACGATTCCCAAAACGACGACGGCAGCGGTCGACGATGCGGGTTCCTCCCCGGTTGCAGAAGCAGCCGCCAACCCGAGCCCCGCGGCGGTGCCGCTTCGCAAAGGTTCCCGGATTGCGAAAGCCGCAGCGCCCGCAGCGTCAAAGCGCGAGCGCGCTTCACCGGTTGCAACGGCGGGCAAGCGAGCCGCGCCGAAAGCCCGGCCCGCGGTGCGGGTCGAGGCCGTTCCCGCAGCGGTCTCCAAGCCACACAAGCCGCGGGAAAAGCTGGTTCGTGACGGTTTCACGATGCCCGAGACCGACTTCGCGCTGATTGCCGTGTTGAAGAAGCGCCTGCTGCGCAATACGCGCGAGGCCAAGAAAAGTGAACTGCTGCGCGCCGGCCTGCGCGCACTGAACGCCCTGGGTGACGATGCCCTGGTCGTGGCCTTTGATGAACTCGAACGCATCAAGACAGGTCGCCCGAAAAAGGGTCACTGAAGCCGCCTGCGTGGTGCGCCGGCTGGCGCACCTCAGATCGACCGCTGGTTGACCCGATTTGACAGGGCCTGTGCACTTTCTCGGCGCTCGCTGTAGCGATCGACCAGGTAGGTCGACACATCGCGTGTCAGCAGCGTGAACTTGACCAGCTCTTCCATCACGTCGACCACCCGCTCGTAGTAGGCGGAAGCCTTCATGCGACCGGCGTCGTCGAACTCCTGGAACGCCTTGGCCACCGACGACTGGTTGGGAATCGTGATCATGCGCATCCAGCGCCCGAGCACGCGCAACTGGTTCACCGCATTGAACGACTGAGACCCGCCCGACACCTGCATGACCGCCAGGGTCTTGCCCTGGGTCGGCCGCACCGCACCCACGCTGAGCGGGATCCAGTCGATCTGTGCCTTCATGATGCCGGTCATCGCGCCGTGACGTTCCGGCGAGGTCCAGACCATGCCTTCGGCCCAGGCCGCCGCATCGCGCAGTTCCTGCACCTTGGGATGGCTTTGCGGCGCGGCATCGGGCAGCGGCAAGCCGGCGGGATCGAAGATGCGCACCTCGGCGCCCAGCGCGATCAGCAGCCGCGCCGCCTCGAAGGTGAGCAGCCTGCTGTACGAACGCTCGCGCAGCGAACCGTAGAGCAACAGGATGCGTGGCGCATGCGACGAACGCGCGGTGGCTGCGAATCGGGCGCTGGCGGGAACATCGAACTGCGCGGTATCGAGGTTGGGCAGGTCCAGATCAAGAATCGACACGGCGACCCTCGGCATCGATGACCACTTCGCCATCTTCCTTGCTGAAGGCCGCGCGCTGGGGTGACGGCAAGATCTCCAGCACCACCTCCGACGGCCGGCACAGCCGCGTGCCGAGCGATGTGACCACAATCGGTCGGTTCATCAGGATCGGATGCTCGACCATGAAATCGATCAGTTGATCATCGGTCCAGATCGGATCGTCCAGCCCCAGTTCGTCATAGGGCGTACCCTTGCGGCGCAACACGCTGCGCACCGGCAGGTTCAGCGCGGCGATCAGCTCGACCAGGCGGGTGCGACCCGGCGGTGTCTTCAGGTACTCGACGATGTCGGGTTCGACGCCGCTGTTGCGGATCAGCGCCAGCGTGTTGCGCGACGTGCCACACGCCGGGTTGTGGAAAATCGTGATCATGGCGGCGTGCTTCCTGCGTGTGTTCTTACAGCGTCTCCGGCCTCGTACCAGCCCTTGCTGCGGTTGACGATGCGCACCACCAGCAACATCACCGGCACCTCGATGAGTACGCCGACCACGGTGGCCAGCGCAGCGCCCGAATCGAAGCCGAACAGGCTGATCGCGGCAGCCACCGCCAGTTCAAAGAAGTTGCTCGCACCGATCAGCGCCGATGGGCAGGCCACGCTGTGTGATTCACCCAGACGCCGATTCAGCCAGTAGGCCAGCCCCGAGTTGAAGAACACCTGGATCAGGATCGGCACCGCCAGCATCGCGATGACCAGCGGCTGCGCCAGAATGGCCTTGCCCTGAAACGCGAACAGTAGCACGAGGGTCGCCAACAAGGCGGTGATCGACCAGGGGCCGATTCTTTCGAGTGCCGCGTCGAAGGCCTGCCGGCCGCGCCGCAACAAGGCCTTGCGCCAGCACTGCGCGATCACCACCGGGATAACGATGTACAGCACCACCGAGGTGACCAGCGTATCCCACGGCACCACGATCGACGACATGCCCAGCAGCAAGGCGACGATGGGCGCGAAGGCGAACACCATGATGGCATCGTTCAGCGCAACCTGCGACAGCGTGAACAGCGGGTGTCCGCCGGTCAGCCGGCTCCACACGAAAACCATGGCCGTGCACGGCGCGGCGGCCAGCAGGATCAGTCCGGCGATGTAGCTGTCGGCCTGGTCTGCCGGCAGGTAAGGCGCGAAGACATGGCGGATGAAGATCCAGCCGAGCAGCGCCATCGAGAACGGCTTGACTGCCCAGTTGACGAACAGGGTCACGCCGATGCCGCGCCAGTGTTGGCTGACCTGCCGCAGCGCGCCGAAGTCGACCCTCAGCAGCATCGGGATGATCATGATCCAGATCAGAAGCCCGACCGGCAGGTTGACCTGTGCAAACTCCATGCGACCGATCGCCTGGAACGGACCTGGAAGCAACTGACCGAGCGCGATGCCGACCACGATGCACAGCAAGACCCAGACCGTGAGGTAGCGCTCGAAGACGCTCATCGGCGCGGGCGCGGGTGCCGCGGCGTTGGCGGGCAGGACGGAGGTGCTCATCGTTTCAGGCGCCGGTCTAGCCGATGTCGTCGACTTCGCGCTGCAGCGCCATGCTGCTCAAGGTACGCATCGGCAGCGCCAGCATCAGTTCTATGCGGCGCTTCAGTGTGACCGCCGTATTGAGGAATGCCTGCGCCTTGTGCTGGTCGTCGCCGTCGACCGCCGCTGGATCGGGCACACCCCAGTGCGCGGTCATCGGCTGGCCCGGAAACACCGGGCACATTTCGCCCGCGGCGTTGTCGCAGACCGTGAATGCGAAATCGATCACCGGGGCACCGGGCTGCGCAAACTCGTCCCAGCTCTTGCTGCGAAACCCGTCGGTCGGAATTTTCCAGTTTGCCAGCGTGCGCAAGGCGAACGGATTGACCGTCCCGGTCGGATGGCTGCCTGCCGACCAGCCCTTGAAGCGGCCTGCGCCGAGATGATTCGTCAGTCCTTCGGCCAGGATGGAACGGGCCGAGTTGCCGGTGCAGATGAACAGAACGTTGTAGACCTTGTCGCTCATGAATGACCTCGATTGAAGACAGTGGGAATCGGCAAGCGCAGAGACGCACTTGCCCAGGCGCGGGCGTACTCAGCAATCGACGCAGCCAGTCGGGACCGCGATGTCGCAAACCTCGCCGTGGCAGCAATGCGCCGTCAGATAGACGAGCAGCTGGTTCATCTGATCGATGGACGGGGTGTAGATCAGGTTGCGCCCCTCGCGTTGCTGCATGACCAGACCGGCGTGCATCAACTCCTTCAGATGGAACGACAGGGTCGAGCCGGGAACGCCCAGCGTGCCGGCCAACTCGCCGGGCGTCATGCCCCGCGGAGCCGCACCGATCAAGGCGCGAAAGATGCGCAGACGCATGCCTTGCGCCAACGCGGCGAGCGACGTGACGGCAGACTTTTCTTCCATAGTTCTATTTTCATGGAATTATGGGATTGATGTCAAGTCGCTCGGCGCCAGAACGGCCGCGTCCCCGTCAACCGGGTCTGCGATAACCGCCGTCGATCCAGGCAGCCGCACTGGCTGCGTTCAGCTTGAACGACGCCGGCACACGCCACTGCGCCTGCTGCACGCCGTCGCCATCGGTCGCGGCCAGCACCGCATGTGGATCATCGTCGTCGGGAACGATGTCGAGCGAGACAGTGACGCGGCCCGCGTCCGTATTGACCTCGACCCGCTTGTGAAGCACGGCGTGGAGGTGCTGCTCGTGGCGTCGCACCACTTCGGCGGCCGTCTTGACCAGCGTGTGAAACGCCGCCTTGTCGAGCGGCTTCGGATTCTTCTTGTCGCGTCCCATCGTCCACGGGCCGACCAATGCCGGCTCGGGCTCGCCATCCCGGATCATCTCGACCGCCCAGCCTTCGTCGTCATTGTTCTTGATTACGCGCGCCGTCCAGCCGTTGGCCCGCCACAGGCGCGGCTCCTCGATGGTTTCGGTATCGCCGTCGTTGTCGCTGTGATTGCTCATCACCGAAATCTTACGCCGCCAGGCGGCTTCGCCGAGATTGGCAGCGTTCGGCTGAACTCGCCCGGGGCTGCCCGGCTGACCCGGAATCAGTCGTCCGATGGAACGCCACGCTGCGTGCCCGCTGCTGGCACGGCGGGCCGAGCCACGACGGGAATCATCAAGCCTTCGTGAAGCGCCACCTGATCGAGCGCACCCTCGAATCCGGCGCGCGCAGAGGCGGTGATCCGCCCCACGTGGGCGTGCAATTCGGCGTCGTCGACGCTGTTGCGGGCGCACGCGGCACTGTAGGCCTCGAACTGGGTCAGCTGCATCAGGAGCTCGGCTAGGTGGCGTCGGCACTCGCAGGCCAGCACCGAAGGGCGATTCGCGAAATCGACCAGCGCCGCATCCTCCCAGCGACGCGGCGGCGGCAACCACTCGTCTGACTGCGCGACTTGCGGGCTGACCGGCGCAGTCGCGCCGGCCATCATTCCAGCCAGGCTGTCGAGCCACTGCGCGAGCACAGCGTCGGGCTGCGGCGCACGAAGCAGGGCCGTGCCGGCGGCCGCCAGCGCATCACACACCGGCTCGGCCGCAAAGCCGTAAATCACGGCTTTCGGCACCGCTGCCAGCGACGGTGCTGCCGCGTCGATGGTGGCCAGCCAGCCGTCGCTCAGATGCGGCTCTTCGATCAGCACGGCGTCGACGTCCGCGCCTTGCAACGCGACACCGGCCTGTGTGGCGTCGTCGAACGGGCCGAGGATCACCACCGGCCGCTTCAGCTGGCGCATCAGCGCCGGCCGTTGCAAGCGGCGCGCCAAGGCCTGGCCAACCAAGGCGACACGCCACGCCCGTTGCTCCGGCGCGTCGATCGAATCGGGCCGCCCGGCTTTGTCCCGGACGGTCAGTTCCCGCTGCGCATGCGCCAGGGCCACGTGCCGGAGCTGCGACATGTCCAGCGATGCCAGGGTGCCGATCGCATGACCGAGATCGGTGAGTTGCCTGATCAGCGCCAGGCGCCGGATATCACCGGCCGAATAAAGCCGCTGACCGCCCGGCGCCGCGCCCGGCTTGGTCAAGCCGTAGCGGCGCTCCCAGACGCGCAAGGTGGCAACCGGCATGCGCAGCATGCGGGCGACGGTCGCACTGCGATGGGTGGCCGGATCGCTTGCTTCACCGGCTTCTCGAACAGCCGATCGTTGTTCGTCACTCATCATTCGTTGAATCGTTTGTGACTCGAATTATATGAACGGTAACTCGAATACTTGACAAACGAACTCATGATGACTCGTACGACTATCATCGAGCTCCAACCACGCCGGGTCATCCGGCACAAGGATCCCCGATGAAATCGCACCTCCCGCGCCGTGTATTCCTGATGACCCTGGCCGCCTCCGGCGCCGCACTCGCCACCAGCGCCCGAGCTCAGGCCATGGTCGACGAAAAGGACCCGCAGGCTGCAGCACTCGGCTACGTTGCCGATGCCAAGCGCGTCGATCCCAAGAAATACCCGAAATATGCCGCCGGACAGGTCTGCACCAATTGCGCGCTGTACCAGGGCAAGCCGACCGACAAGGCCGCCGCGTGCCCGCTGTTTGCCGGCAAGCAGGTAGCCGGCGCAGGTTGGTGCAGCGCGTGGGCGAAAAAGGCCTGATGCCGCA
>JANNNE010000085.1:0-2847 GCA_031398385.1 Ideonella sp. | reverse complement strand
TCGGCGACCTGGACCGCCTGCGTCGTGACTTCGGGCGACGTAGCGTAGCGACTCAGCAGTTCGGTGTTGGATTGGGTGAGCTTCACGAACGGTTGCATCATGGTGTCGGTGGCGGCGGTGTTCATCAGGGTGTCCTTGATCGGGTGGGAGGGCGGGTCGGTGACCCATTGAGAAGACGATGATGCCCGTATGCTGCGGTGCAGCATGTGAGATCTGGTCCAGTGCACGGGTAGGACGGCAGGCCGGGGCCCGACGGCCTCCCATCGCTGTCGCCCGCCGATACCGCCCGGCCGCACCCGGCCGCTACCAGTCTGGTGCCGTCGCCCACCCAGCGACCGTGAACGTCAACAGAGGGCCGAGACAGTGACCTTGTTGTCACCGCACTGCATGTCCCGTGTCCGCCGGGGCCGGAAGGCCACGCCTTGTCGGTTGATCGCAGTCTCGTTCCAAGAGGCAAGGATGTGCAGCGCCATCCTGATGACGCCGTCGGTGCGACCCGGCGCGAAGGCGCTCGGCCGCCCCGCCTCGGATGCTGGTCAAACGCTGGTCATGCGCCCGACGGCTGCGATCCACTGCTGCAACGCAAGCATCTGGTCGCCGACGAATTTGCGCGTCGTCTCGTCGGTGCGGCGGCCGTCGGCGTCGAACTTACCCGCCGCGCCACCGATGAAGACCTCGGGCTTGGCGAGCACCTGTGCATTCATGAACAACATCACCTTGCGCAAGTCGTATTGAACCCGCGCGCCACCGAGCGGGCCGGGGGATGCGGTCAGGATTGCCACCGGCTTGAAGGCAAAGGGCTGGTCGGCACCGCGGCTGATCCAGTCGAGTGCATTCTTCAGCACGCCGGGGATCGAGAAGTTGTATTCCGGCGTGACGATCAGCACGCCATTGGGTTGTGGACCGGTTGCATGTTCGGCATACGTGCATCGACCAGCAGCAGGTCGGCCTGCTTGCCCCGCGACAGTGAGCCGATTCGCTCGGACTGCCCGAGCATGCGTGCGCCTTCAACGGTGATCCAGCGCAGCGCCTGTTCGGTGCCTTGCCGGCGGCATCGGCCTGCCAGACCTGCAGTTCGGCATGGCGCACCGGGGTGCCGTCGATCGAAACGACGCGGCCACGCGAAACATGGCTCGCCCTCGGCCCCGTTGGAAACATCGGCGCCGAGTTCGTACTGCGGCGATCCTTCGACGAGAAAGGGGCCGAATACGGTCGCTTCGGTGCAGCCGCGCGGCTTGCCCTGATTCAGCGCGGTGACCAGCATCGACAGGCCCAGCGTATCCGACAGCAGGATGAACTCCTGTCGTTTGTCGTTGGTGATGTGGCCGACTCCGGTCAGGAACTGGATGCCCTCGTTGCGTTGCGGTTCAGCGTTCATGCGGGCCCCTGGCACGCAAGGCGGCTTCCTGCCATTCAATGATTCAAGTCAATGTGACGGCAGTCATGGGGGGTCAGAATGAATCGGCCAATGTCCGATTGCCAGGAGAACAACATGTCCAAGATGATGAAAGCCGCCATTTTTGTGGAGCCAGGTCGCATCGAGCTGGCCGACAAGCCGATGCCCGATGTCGGCCCCAACGACGCCTTGATGCGGATCACCACCACCACGATCTGCGGCACCGATGTGCACATCCTGAAAGGCGAGTACCCGGTGGCCAAGGGTCTGACGGTGGGGCACGAGCCGGTTGGGGTGATCGAGAAGCTGGGCAGCGCCGTGCGGGGTTACACCGAGGGACAACGCGTCATTGCCGGCGCGATCTGTCCCAATTTCAACTCCTACGCGGCACAAGACGGCCTGGCTTCACAGGACGGCAGCTATCTGGTTGCGCAAGGCCTGTGCGGTTGCCACGGCTACAAGGCCACGGCGGGCTGGCGCTTCGGCAACCTGATCGACGGCACCCAGGCCGAATACGTGCTGGTACCCGATGCGCAAGCCAACCTCGCGCCGATACCCGACGGCTTGACGGACGAACAGGTGCTGATGTGCCCCGACATCATGTCGACCGGTTTCAAGGGTGCCGAGAATGCCAACATCCGGATCGGCGATACGGTGGTGGTGTTTGCACAAGGCCCGATCGGCCTGTGCGCCACGGCGGGCGCTCGGCTGCTGGGTGCGTCCACCATCATCGCGGTCGATGGCAGCGACCACCGCCTGGGAATCTCGAAGAAGATTGGCGCCGATATCACGCTCAACTACAAGAATTGCGATGTGGTGGACGAAATCATGAAACTCACCGGTGGCCGAGGCGCCGATTCATCGATCGAGGCGCTCGGCCTGCAAAGCACCTTCGAGTCGTCGTTGCGGGTTCTCAAACCGGGCGGCACCTTGTCCAGTCTGGGTGTGTATTCAGAGGATCTGACGATTCCGATGTCGGCCTTCGCAGCCGGCCTGGGCGACCACAAGATCAACACCGCACTGTGCCCCGGCGGCAAGGAGCGCATGCGCCGGCTGATGAATGTGGTGGCATCGGGCCGCATCGACCTGGGCGTGATGGTCACACACCACTACAAGCTGGACAACATCGTCGAAGCCTACGACCTGTTCTCGAACCAGCGCGATGGCGTTCTGAAAGTGGCCATCAAGCCGGCCTGAAGACCGGTCTGCGCCGAGTCGGCGCAGCGACGCGTCAGGCGATGCCCTGCGCCTGGACAGCCCGGCAGGAGTCGACGCGGCGATTGCGAACCGACGCAGGCCGGGCCTGCGTCTGCGGCATCAGGCCTTTTTCGCCCACGCGCTGCACCAACCTGCGCCGGCTACCTGCTTGCCGGCAAACAGCGGGCACGCGGCGGCCTTGTCGGTCGGCTTGCCCTGGTACAGCGCGCAATTGGTGCAGACCTGTCCGGCGG
>JANNNE010000056.1:0-1824 GCA_031398385.1 Ideonella sp. | reverse complement strand
AGCAGTTCGACCCAGCTGAACATGAAGCAGAAAAACGCGGCGACGCCGACGCCGGCCTTGATCAGTGGCAGGAAAATCGTCAGGAAGAAGCGCGGAAAGCTGTAGCCGTCGATGTAGGCGGTTTCGTCGATCTCGCGCGGGATGCCGCTCATGAAGCCTTCGAGAATCCACACCGCCAGCGGCACGTTGAACAGCAGGTGCGCCAGCGCCACTGCGATGTGGGTGTCCATCAGGCCGAGCGTCGTATACAGCTGGAAAAACGGCAGCAGGAACACCGCCGGTGGCGTCATCCGGTTGGTCAGCAGCCAGAAGAACACGTGTTTGTCGCCCAGAAACTGGTAGCGCGAAAACGCATAGGCCGCCGGCAGCGCGACCGTGATCGAGATCACCGTGTTGATGCCGACATAGATCAGGCTGTTGATGTAGCCCGAATACCACGACGGATCGGTGAAGATGGTGCGGTAGTTCGCGAGCGTGAACTGCTGCGGCAACAGGCTGAAGGTCGACAGGATTTCCTGATTGGTCTTGAACGACATGTTGACCATCCAGTAGATCGGCAGGATGGCGAACACGAGGTACAGGATCAGGAAGAAGGTTCGTTTTTGAATCATGGTGGTTGGCGCAAGCACGGCTGAAGCCGCTCCTACAACGGGCTCGCGGCGATCGGGTGTTTCGTAGGAGCGGCTTCAGCCGCGCTTTCTCTTCGGCTAACTGTCACGCGGCCCCCTTGTCGCCCGTCCCCACACGCTGCATCCAGTTGTACAGGATGAAACACAGCAGCAGGATGATCAGGAAATAGATCAGCGAAAACGCCGCGGCCGGGCCGAGGTCGAACTGGCCGACCGCCTTCTGCGTCAGATACTGGCTCAGGAAGGTAGTCGCATTGCCGGGCCCGCCGCCGGTCAGGACGAAGGGCTCGGTATAGATCATGAAGCTGTCCATGAAACGCAGCAGCACCGCGATCATCAACACGCCGCGCAGCTTGGGCAGCTGGATGTAGCGGAATACCGCCAGCTTGCTGGCGCCGTCGATGCGCGCCGCCTGGTAGTAGGCATCAGGAATGCTGCGCAGGCCGGCGTAGCAGAGCAGCGCCACCAGCGGCGTCCAGTGCCAGATGTCCATCACCAGCACGGTGAACCAGGCATGGCGCGCATTGCCGGTGTAGCTGTAATCGAAGCCGAGTTTCTGCAAGGTCGCACCCAGCAGTCCGATGTCGGCACGGCCATAGATCTGCCAGATCGTGCCGACCACGTTCCACGGAATCAGCAGCGAAATCGCCACCAGAACCAGCACCGCCGAGGCTTTCCAGCCGGTGGCCGGCATCGACAGCGCCAGCATGATGCCCAGCGGAATCTCGACTGCCAGCACCGCGAACGAGAAGCCGAGCTGCCGCAGCAACGCCGCATGCAGGTCGTCGTCGCGCATCACCGCCTTGAACCACTCGGTGCCGACGAAAACCCGACGCTCGGGCGAGATGATGTCCTGCACCGAATAGTTGACGACGGTCATCAACGGCAGGATGGCCGAGAACGCGACGCAAATCACCACCGGCAGGATCAGCAGCCAGGCTTTCTGATTGACCGGCTTCATGTGATCAACTCCTCGCGGGCGTAGTAGCAGGTGTGCGGACCGATCAGTTGCAGCCAGATCGCGTCGCCGACACGGGGCGCGGCGGTATGCGGCGCCAGACGCGCCCGCACGATCTGTTGCCCGACCTGCGCGGTCAGCAGCTGATAGGTGCCGATGTCCTGATGTTTGACCACACGCGCCGGTGCGGCGCCTGGCGCATCGCTGGCGGCGAGTTCGACATATTCGGGCCGCACG
>JANNNE010000018.1:0-30578 GCA_031398385.1 Ideonella sp. | reverse complement strand
TGCGGTGATGCCTCAGCAATCGTTTGAATACTGTGCATGCAGCGCCACGGCAACCCGCCCGATCAGCGCAATCGGCAGCTCATGGGCATACGTAAACGACAAGTTGCCCTTCGGACCACGATACGCCTGCGTCTCCAGCATCAAGGCAGCGTCACCGGTGACGGGCGGATAGACGCCGATGTGCTTCTTGAAGGCTGCGAAATAGAAAAAGCTTCGTGCGGCCTTGAAAGCCGGCAGGTTGTAGCTGATGGTTCTGACGGCGCCCGGCACTTGCCGTTCGACCTCGCGCTGGATGGCCTCCAGCAGCGCGCGCACCTCGGCTGGCTGAGCCGCAAAATAGGCCTCGTGCGACCGTGGACGTGCCAGCGGCGCCGGCCGTTTGCGATCCGCCGGGGAATCCGCGTCGGCTGCAGTCACGCCTGGTTTTCCGCTCAGAGCGTGCCGTTCACGCGCAAGCCCTCGAGCCGCAAGGCAAGCCGCTGCTGCAGGTCACTCAGCTGCCGCCCCAAGGCCGCTCGGTCTGCCTCCGAGGTGCTGGATTGCAGCGCCGCCGTCAGCGCCGCTCGCTGATGGAACAGATCCACCTCGGGCGGCGCATAGCCCGCATTCTTCAGGATCTTGAACGGCATGCGCAGCGATACCGGCGTCGCATGCCACGCGTCGTCTTCTTCGAACGGCTTGCCGAAGCCGTTTGTTCCAGCCAGTTCGCCGGAAGCCAGCGCCTCGTTCAGGTGGCGCGCGATTTCTTCGTCCTGTGTGGGCATGCTGACTCCTTCGACTGACCGGAAGCGGGGCGCCGACACCTCATTGCGGCTGGCGGCTGTAGGTGATTGACCGGATGATCCCGAGCCGAACGTTCACCGTGGCGAGCAGATTGCCTTCGCCCCGCTCGTAGAGCAGCCTTTCCGTCACCTGACAGGGCAGCCATTGATTGGCCACCCAGTCGGGCACGCGATTGAGGGTTTCCGAATGGTAGACCTGCGCGCAGGCCGTGTCGGACAACACCGGCGGCCCGCACTTGTACAGCAGCGACAGACGGGAGTCGCCTTCGGATACCGTTCCGGATGTACAGGCCAGCGACTCGGCCTGCGCCGACCCCGGGCAGGCCAGAGTGAGCGTGAACGCGGCGAGAAGAAGAGATCTGGGCGTCATCATGAGGAGCGCTCGATTGCACGTCGCTGACATCCTGGCACGACCGATCAATGGCTGCAAGCAGAGGGTGAAATCGGCCATGCAGCCGACTTCGCTGAGCCGGAATCGGGGTCGGGGGTCGGGGTCGGCCAGAATGCGTCCGGTGCGACGCTGATCTGCATGCCGCATCGGGCGAACTCAGTCCGCCTGTTTTCCTGATGCACTGCGCCAGCCGCGCGCGTATGGATCGATGAGCATCTGTGCGCCTTCTCGCGCCAGCCTGGCGACCATCGCCGGCGCATTGTGTTTTCCATGAAGGGGCGCAAATTCGGCCTCGATATCCGCGGCGTTGAGCGCGACTCCGACGCCGTCGTTCAGCCGCACGCGCAATCCGGACTCATGGGTTGCGGTGCCATCGGCTCGGTCGACTTGCCAGCGGTCCTGCCAGTTGTGATGTTTGGCTGTCATGGGCAGATCGTACGTCCATGGGCTCGATGCGTTGGAGCAGCGTCTGGGCCGCGCGTGGCGGACGCGGGATCCGATAGCGGTCTCATGGCGTCGCGTCTTCCCAGCGCGCACACCTTCACTTGGCACGCGGCGAGCGAAAGATCCGGCTCGAAATGCTCAGCGAGTTCTTGTCCGGGTCTTTCGCATTCGCGAACTGGTAGCCGTTGGCCTCGTGGACTGCGCCGAACTTCAAGCCCCGCTGCGCGGCAGCGATGACGAAGGCGGGCACATCACGGACGTGGAAGGAGAGCTTGACCCCGACCTGTCCCAACTTCAGCGACTTGGCCGCCTGGTGGATCAGGATTCCCGCGCCACCGCCCGGCGACCGAAGCTCGATGAGTCCCTCGACAATCTCACCCGTCGTCTCGAAGCCGAAGTGCTGGCTGTAGAAGGCTGCGGTCTTCTTCATGTCGCGGGCATAGATGATGACGGTGCCGAGCAGCGGGTTCATGGGCTGATACCTCTCAGCATGGCGATGAACTGGAGATGGCCAGCTGTTCGGCCGAGCCCGATTCGACCCGAGCGTCAACCGCCGAGGCGCCGCGCCTGGAGGCCGACGCACGCTCCACGGCGGGGGCGGCCGTCATGGGCTCGAACACCAGCCTGAATTCCTCGATCCGCGCACCCGCTTGTTCAAAGGATTTTCCGGAATCGGGATCCGGTCGAAAACCGGCAGCCTGGTAGAAGCAAATGCCACGCGCGTTCTGCGAGAGCACCCAGAGGCTGACGTCGGCAAAGCCGGCGTGAACCATCTGTACCCGGGCGGTCTCCCACAGCGCCCAGCCGGCACCGGTCGACCACGCACCGGGTGCGACATAAAGCGCCCACACTTCCCCGCGACCGGTCGGCGCGTCGGCATCCCGGCAGACACCGAACGAGACGAATCCGACCGGCTGCCCGTCGGCCCTGGCGACGAATGTGCGGGATTCGTTCTTCTCGAGAATGGCGCGCCAACGCTCGCCCCGATCGGCGATGGAAAGCGACGACAGGTACTCCGCAGGAAAGATGCCCCCATATGCCGCCCGCCACGACGTGACGTGAATCTCCGCGAGCGCCAGGCAGTCTTCAAATCGGGCGGTCGCGATGTCCATGCTGTTCGCAAGTCTGGCATGCAACTGCTGCCGAAGGCAGTCGCTTCGAACAATGTGCGAACGAAATGCGCATGGCTAAAACTTCCTGGCAAGCTGGTAAGCGACCACGGCGTTCGCATGCCCGTGCCCCATGCCATGCTCGGCCTTCAGCCAGTTGACAATTTCCATGTGTTTGAGCTCTCGCTTGCCATCAACCAGCGCAAACCAGTGGCTCATCGGCTCGCCATACGTTTTCTCGATTGACGAAAAGTACGAGGCAGGGCCCTTCGGCTTCGGCTCACTGGTCATCAGCTCCGTAGCAAGTTGTTCGCGCAGACCTTGGTGAGCGATCTCAATGGCCTCTTCCGGAGTCATCTTCGCCTGCTGCAGCTCTGCGGAAACTGCCGCTCCAATCTCGGGCTTCGAGGCTTCTCGAGACTCGATGAACTCCGGGAACTGCTCGAGAAATTTGACGTCGATCCTGTTCGGGTTCGATGCCAGGGTTCTCAAACCACGTTCCGAGATCTTGAACACTGCACGCTTGGGCGATTCAATGAGTGCTGCCTTCTTCAAATAAGTGCGCGCCCAGCCAATCCGGTTCTTGAAGATACCTTGCTGACCTGACGGCAGCAGTTCCGCGCGCTCCGCCGGAGTCAGCTTGAAGTGCTCGGCCAGAATCTCTTCGGCATCGCGCAGCGTGTGCGCGGCGCCGTCGGCCAGACACCGCAGAAACGGAAGCATGCACGACTGGTAGTCTGGAATCGCCATTTCGCGGAGGATAGCCGACAAGTGTTTTGCGGCAGTACTTGACGTTGGAGGGCATCCGACCCGACTTGGCGCTGTTCGCAGCATCGCGCTCCGGCTTGAAGCGCTGAGACGTTTTCCCCTCACCCCACCGACTTCTCCAACAACGGCACAAACAGGACCGGCTACTTGTGGGAGCCGCCTGAACTGAAGCCGCCGAAGGCACCGCCGCCGGTCCGCTGGCGGCTGACCAGACAGTTCTGGTATTCACGCGACGATTCGCCGAAGGTCGAGCGCAGGTCGTTGCAGTTGTCGTCGCCGTCGCAGCGGAACATCGTCGTCATCACGGCGATCAGGAACAACACGAAAACCGCCTTGGCAAGCAGACCGGATGGGTTCAGCGATACCGGCGAGGCATCACGCTTGATCGCCGACGCCATCGCGGCGGGCAGGCCGAAGCCCTTCAGGACGTCGGCAGCGGCCATGGTTTCGCCGGCCGACCACACCACCTCCTGCGAGGCCGATCCGACACTCTCCTCGCGGTTCAGCCGCTTGCCGGCCGCCGAGCCGGTGCCGGCGTAGTCGGTATTGAGCGTCTGCTGATCACGCTCGACCCGCCAGTAGAACTCGCCCAGCACGTAGCTGACCTGCGCCCGATACGCGTCGTATTGCTTGCGGTAGGTCACGCCGCGGTAGCTGACGCCGCCCGCGCCGGCCGATTGCGGCGCACCGGTGATCGGCGCCACCCAGCTCCAGCCTTCCTGTGAATCGACCAGGAAGACGAAGCCGGCGCTGCGGTTGTAGAGCAGGTATTCGCGCCAGAACACGCGTTCGTCGTCGGCATCTTCCGGCACCTCGAAGCGCTCGGCGTAGCCGACCACCTGCCACGGCAGCGGCTCGGCGCTGTCGAACCGGAAGCGGCCGCTGCTGGCCAGCGGGATACGGGGCGTCGCGCCGTGCGGCGGATTGCTCTGCACATAGTGCTGCAGATCGCCGCCGACACCGGCCGAGACGTCGACCACCGCCTTGCAGTTGCTGCAGACGATGGCCTGCGTCGATTCGAGCTTGACCTGCAGCGCGGTGCCGCAGTTCGGACACTCGACGCCGCGCCCGCCGAGCGTCTTTTCGCTGGCCTCGGCCAGGCCGCGCATGGCCAGTTCCGACAACGCGACCGATCGGCCAATCGACCAGCGCGCTTGTTGCGGGTTGCCGAAGTCGAGCGTCGCGACCTCGCCCTGCGGGTTGCGGAAATCGGCGACGGTAAATTCATCGGCTGGCGGCGTCGGCAATTCGCCCTCGGCCGCCAGCAGCTTGGCGCGCACGATCGAAGCGACGCTCCAGGTCTGCCCGCCGATCTCGGCCTGGCCGCCAGCCACCAGCGAAGCCGGCTGCGGCGCCGGCCCGTGCAAGGGTGCGTCGAAGGCCAGCACATAACGGCCGTTGTCTTCCGACAGCCAGGCCACCCGGGGCTGCGCATCGCCCGCCGAATCGAACAGCGCATGCCACTCGTTCCAGGTGCCCTCCGGGGTGCCGAACTGCTGCCGGCCGATCAGCGTGAACGCCTGGCCCGACCAGGTGCCCGAGGCGCCGAGCTGCAGCGGCGTGTGATCGTCGAACAGCTCGGCGCACTGGCCGATGCGGCGCAAGGCATCACCGTCGCGCACCACGCTGCTGCGGCAGAAACCGCACACCGCAAAAGCAGAAGCCGACGAACGGAATTCGACCGGCGCGCCGCAATTGGGGCAGGCGGCGCGATAGGCGCGCTGGGCGCTCGGGTCAGTGGTGGCCAACGGTCAATAACAGGTCAACAGCGGGTCAAAAGCAGGACAGGCGCCGATCAAGGGCAGCGGCGGCCGGGCGGCAAGACTTCGCATGCGATTCGACGCCGATGCTTCGCCGCACACGCGCCTAGATCAGCTTCTTCAGCAGTTCGGCCTTCTTGCCGTCGAATTCTTCCTGCGTCAGGATGCCTTTGCTTTTCAGATCGGCGAGTTTTTCAATCGTTGCCATCACCTCGTCCGGGCGAATCGACGCCGGCGGTGCCGCCGCGACGGCTGCGGCCGCAGCATCCGCTGCGGGCTTGCCCTGCAAACCCTGCGACAGCTGCTGCGCCATCACCTGCCCGAGCGCCACACCGGCGCCCAGCCCCATCGCATCGCCGGCTATGCCGCCACCGCCACCGCCGTTACCCGAGCCTTCGGCAAATTTCGGGATCGCCTGCGCAGTCTGGTACTGCATGAACTTGCCCATGTCGTTGCCGACCATGCCCATGCCGATTTTCTGATCCAGGATCTTCTGCAGCTCCTCCGGTAGCGAGACGTTCTGCACCGTCACCGCCTCGAGCTTCAGGCCGATCAAGCCGAACGCCGGACTGGCGACCTCTTTCAGCTGCGCCGCGAACTCGACCTGATTGGCCGCCAGATCGAGAAAGGCGATGCCGCTGCCGGCCACCGCATCGGAGATGTGCTGCAGCATCAGCGCGCGCAACTGGCCGTCGAGCTCTTCGACGGTGTAGCGCTCGACGGTGCCAGAGATCTCGGTGTAGAACAATTTCGGATCGACGATGCGGTAGCTGTAGTTGCCGAATGCGCGCAGCCGCACGGCACCGAAATCCTTGTCGCGGATCGTCACCGGCTGGGTGGTGCCCCAGCGCTGGTCGACCCGTTGCCGGGTGCTGAAGAAATAGACGTCGCTCTTGAAGGGGCTCTGGAACAGCTTGTCCCAGTTCTTCAGGTAGGTCAGTACCGGAATCGTCTGCGTCGTCAGCTTGTACATGCCGGGGCCGAATACGTCGGCCACCTTGCCTTCGTTGACGAACACCGCCATCTGGCTTTCGCGCACCGTCAGCGAGGCCCCATACTGAATCTCGTTGCCGGCCATCGGAAAGCGCCAGGCGAGCGTGCCATCGGCAGACTCGGTCCATTCGAGGATGTCGATGAACTGCTTCTTGATGAAATCCATCAAAGCCATGGCTCAGCTCCTTGTCAGCGCGGGGCGGGTGTGCGGCGAATAATACGACCGAAGGATGTCGGCGGACCCAAGCGCTGCAGCGGGCGGCGGCTCATCGACACAGTGGCATGCGGCTGATTGCCGGAACAGGACAGCAGATGGCTTTGCAGACGCGGGGAACGAATCTGGCGGTGATCGGCGCCGGGCCGGTGGGGCTGGCGCTGGCGCTGTTTGCGGCGCAGCGCCTGCCGACGGCACGCGTCACCGTGTTCGATGCACGGCCGCCGGACAAGGATGTCAGCGCCGATGCGCGCACTTTGGCGCTGTCGCTCGGCAGCGTGCAGATGCTCGATTGGCTGGGCGTGTGGCGGGCGACCGGGGTCGGCGGGCCGAAGCCGATCGATGCCGCCGCGCAGGCCATCACCGAGGTACATGTATCCCAGCAGGCACCTTCGCTGGGCGGCGGTGCGCTGGGGACCTTGTTCGAATCGCTGATCGGCGAGCCCGAGGTGCGTATCCGCGCGGCCGACGAAGGGGTCGAGCAACTTGGTGCGGTGCTGCCGTACGGCGCGCTGGTGGCGCCGTTGCAGCAGGCCTGGCTGGCCTTGTGCGAGGCCCAGCCGCAGCGCCTGAGCAGCCGCTTCGGCACACCGGTGGCGGCGCTGAAGCAATCGCCGAGCGCAGTCGAGGTCGACGCCGGCATCGTCGACGCCTTCGATCTGGCGGTGGTGGCCGAAGGTGGCGTGTTCGCCGATCAGGCGCGCAAGGCGGTGACGCGCGACTACCGCCAGAACGCCTGGGTCGGCACGGTCGAGCTGCCGCAGGCGCGCCCTGGCGTCGCCTACGAGCGCTTCACCCGCCACGGACCGGCTGCGCTGCTGCCGCTGCGTGGCGGCCGGTCCGCGCTGGTGTGGTGTGTCGATCGCGACGACGATCCGGTGGCCGAGCTTGACGATGCACAACGCCGTCTGGTGTTGTCGACGATGTTTGCGCCCGAGGTCGGATCGATCGCCAAAGTCTCGGCATTGAAGTGTTTTCCGCTAGGGCTGAATGCCGAGCGAACGCTGACCGATGGCCGCATCGTGCGCATCGGCAATGCGGCGCAGACTCTGCATCCGGTAGCCGGCCAGGGCTTGAACCTGGGGCTGCGCGATGCCCACCAGCTGGTCGATGCGCTGGCGAGAAGCGACGACATCGCCGCGGTGCTGCGCCGCGTCGAATGGCAGCGTGCACCCGACCGCTGGGCCATGATCGCCGCCACCGACTTCCTGGCCCGCAGCTTCACTTGGGCCCTGCCGGGCGCCGGCACCGCCCGCGGGCTCGGAATGGCTGCCCTGCAGGCGGCAGGGCCGTTGAAATCGCTGTTGGCCAAGCAGATGATGTTCGGCTCGCGCTGATCTGCCGGCTCGGGCGAGCCGTCGATAATCACCCCGCATGTCGCTGGCCATCTTCGTCAAGCTCCTGGCACTGGTCGCGGTGGTGGCGATCGGCTATGTGGTCGGGCGGGCGCGCTGGCTGAGCCCGGACAGCAAGGATTCCGATCCGGCGCGCACCTTGTCGTACGCGGCCTTCTACATCTTCGTGCCGGCGCTGCTTTTTCGCACCACTGCGCGGCTCGACCTGCATGCCTTGCCGTGGCGCATCCTGATTGCATTTTTTCTGCCGGTCGGGGTTGCGATGATCGCGGTCTATGCTTGGCAGCGTTACTGGAATCGCAAGCAGCGCCTGCCGGTGACGGCTCCGGCCGTGCGAGCGATGTCGGCCGGTTTCGGCAATACGGTGCAGATCGGCATTCCGATGGCGGCGGCGCTGTTCGGCGAAGCCGGGCTGGCGATCCACATCACGCTGGTCAGCCTGCACGCGCTGAGCCTGTTGACACTGCAGACCACGCTGGTCGAGCTGGACCTGGCGCGTGACGAGGTCAAGTCCAGTGGCTCGGGCAATCTGTGGACTACCTTGCGCACCACCGTTCGCAACACCGTGAACCACCCGGTCGTGCTGGCGGTAGTCGCCGGTCTGCTCTGGAATTTCACCGGCTGGCCGCTGCCCGAGGTGGTCGACGAGTTGCTGCAGATGCTCGGCCAGGCGGTGGTTCCGCTGTGCCTGGTGCTGATCGGCATTTCGCTGGCCTACTACGGCATCCGCGGTTCGGCGCGCAGCGCACTGATCATCAGCGCGGTCAAGTTGCTGCTGGTGCCGTTGCTGGTGTTGCTGTTTGCTCGCTGGGGGCTTGGTCTGCAGGGCATTCCACTGGCGGTGGTCGTGATGGCTGCGGCGTTGCCGGTCGGCTCGAACGCGCTGATTTTTGCGCAGCGATACAACGCGCTGCAGTCCGAGGCCAGTACCGCAATCCTGCTGTCGACCGTCGCCTTTGCGGTGACCGCACCGCTGTGGCTGCTGATCCTTGCCTGGCTGGGGTGAAAGGGGAAGCAACAATCGCCGCCGTCCCGGCGCGGTTTGCGACAATCGCGCCATGACCGCGAACCAGCTCTCAGCCACCATCGCCCATGTGGGCGCCGCAGCCCGCGCGGCATCGCGCCTGATGGCGCGGGCATCTACGGCCGCCAAGAACAACGCCCTGCTCGCGCTGGCACGCCGTCTGCGCGGCGATACCGGCAGCCTGCAGACTGCCAATGCCCGCGATATCGAGGCCGCCATCCAGGCCGGCCTGGCCGCGCCGATGGTCGACCGCCTGCGCCTGAGCGACCAGGTGCTGGCCACCGTCGCCGAAGGCTGCGAGCAGATTGCCGCGATGCCCGATCCGGTGGGCGAGATCACCGGCGTCAAGCGCCGGCCCAGCGGCATCAGTGTCGGCCAGATGCGGGTGCCGCTCGGTGTGTTCGCGATGATCTACGAGAGCCGGCCGAACGTGACCATCGAGGCCGCATCGCTGGCGATCAAGAGCGGCAACGCCTGCATCCTGCGCGGCGGCTCGGAAGCCATTCATTCGAACCTGGCACTGTGGAAACTGGTGCAGGAATCGCTGAGTGAAGCCGGCCTGCCGCCAGAGGCGGTGCAGCTGATCGAGACCACCGACCGCGCGGCGGTCGGCCGGTTGATCAGCGCACCCGAATCGATCGACGTGATCATCCCGCGCGGTGGCAAGGGGCTGATCGAACGCATCAGCCGCGAAGCCAAGGTGCCGGTGATCAAGCACCTCGACGGCAATTGCCATGTGTATGTCGACCAGGCGGCCGACATCGAGCTGGCGCTGCGGGTCACCGACAACGCGAAGACCCAGAAATACAGCCCGTGCAACGCGGCCGAATCGCTGCTGGTGCACCAGGCGGTCGCTGCCAGCTTCCTGCCGAAGATCGGGGCGATCTTCGCGCTCAAGCAGGTTGAAATGCGGTGCGATGCGCTGAGCCGATCGATGCTGCAACCGGTGGCCGGGGCACAGGTGCGCGACGCCACCGAAGCCGACTGGGACGAGGAATATCTGGCGCCGATCATCAGCATCAAGGTGGTCGCCGATCTCGACGCGGCCATCGATCACATCAACCGCCACGGCTCGCACCACACCGACGCCATCATCAGCGAGCACCATCCGAGCGTGATGCGCTTTCTGCGCGAGGTCGATTCGGCCAGCGTGATGGTCAATGCGTCGACCCGTTTTGCCGATGGTTTCGAATACGGGCTGGGTGCCGAGATCGGCATCAGCACCGACAAGCTGCATGCGCGCGGCCCGGTCGGACTGGACGGGCTGACCTCGATGAAATGGGTTGTGCTGGGAGCCGGTGAGGTGCGCGCTTGAGCGCGCCACTGAGCTCGGCCTGGGCGCGCGGCGCTGTGGCGCTGCTGGCGATCGGGGTGGTCGGCTACGCGCTGTCCCGACTCGACTGGTCAGGCAGCGAAGCAGCCGCGCCGGTGACGTCCACGACCAGGGCGGTTTCAGCAGACGAATCGCCATCCCCGGCAGCGTCGTCAGCGCGTGCGCTTCAGGTTTCGGAATCGACGCCGCCGACCGATCTCGCCGCGGCGCCATCGGTCGAACAGCCAGAAAGCCAACCCGCGACCGCTGCCGGTCCAGGTACAAGCGCTCGGTCGGTGGTCGCCGCGGCTTCCAGTGCAGCGACGGCCGCCATCGGCAAGGCCGCTTCATCGCCAGCGCTTGCGGCGGCAGCCTCTGCAGCGTCATCGGCCGTTGCGTCAGCATCGTCTGCGGCGTCCGCGGCGTCCGCAGCATCCGCGGCTTCGGCTTCGCGGGTCGCGTCGGCACCGCGCAGCATGAGCTGCGCCGAGCTGGCCCGTCAGCTTCCGAACCTGACCGAAGATTTGTGCAAGGCCGCCAACATGCAGGCCTCGGGGTCATTTTCGGTCGAAGGTTATCCGCTGTATCAGCTCGACGTGACCGCGCCGCCGGATTGGATGGCACCGCCCATCGAAGGACCGAAGCCGCCCCGGCGTCCACGCGTGCTGGTGATCGGCGCCATCCACGGCGACGAGATCTCGTCGACCTCGCTGGTTTTCCACTGGATCGCCCACGCCAGGGAAACCGGCGCCGACATGGACTGGCGCTTCATCCCGGCCCTCAACCCCGACGGCCTGCTGCAGAAACGGCCGACCCGCACCAATGCCCGCGGGGTCGACCTGAACCGCAATTTTCCGACGCCGAACTGGGACAAGGAAGCCTTGCAATACTGGGCCAGGCGCACCAAGCAGGATGGGCGACGCTACCCCGGGCCGGCGGCGCTGTCCGAACCCGAGAGCCGGTTCATCCAGCAGACCATGGCGCGCTGGAAACCCGACGTGATCGTCAGCATCCATGCACCGTTCGGCGTGCTCGACTACGACGGTCCGAGCACCCCGCCCGCCCGCCTGGGCCGCTTGTTCCTGGATCGGGTCGGCATCTATCCAGGCTCGCTCGGCAACTACGGCGGCGTGCACCGCGGCGTGCCGGTCGTCACGATCGAGCTGCCCAGCGCCATCCGCACCCCCACCGATACCGAGATGCGGCAGATGTGGATCGACCTGCTGCGCTGGATCGGCGAGCGGCTGACGCCGGTGGAGAAGTGACGCGCGTCCGTAGCGTTTGCGCCGCTACCCCTCGAATAGGCAGGGTCGGCGGATCGACGAAACCGGATCCGGGGCATGTGCCAGACCGGCGCCACCAGGCTTCTGCGGGCCTCCCCGGAGGTTGCCGAGCGACCTGGATAATTGCCGGTGGAACGGCTGAATGAGCGAGGCATCGGCGGTATTGCCGTTGACCCCCACCCAGCGGCTGGCCGCGCTGCACCGCCTCGCGGTGGTGGTCGTGCTCGGTTTCGCATCGGGCTTGCCGCTGGCGCTGACCGGGCAGGCGATGCAGGCCTGGCTCAGCGTCTCGGGGGTCGATCTGGCGACGATCGGTTTTCTCAGTGCGGTCGGGCTGCCGTATACGTTCAAGTTCCTGTGGGCGCCATTGATGGACCGCTTCGAGCTGCCGTGGTTCGGGCGGCGGCGCGGCTGGCTGGTGTTGACGCAGCTCGGCCTGGCGGGTGCGCTGGTGGCGCTGGCCGCGACATCGCCGACCGACGCAACCCGCAGTTTTGCGCTGCTGGCGGTGCTGGTCGCCTTTGTGTCCGCGTCGCAGGACGTGGTGGTCGACGCCTACCGCACCGATCTGCTGACGCCGCGTGAACGCGGGCTGGGTTCGTCGCTGTATGTGCTGGGCTACCGGCTGGCGATGATCGTCTCGGGTGGCATCGCATTCATCTGGGTCGATCCGACCCAGGGCGGCGGCTGGACCTGGCCGGAGGTCTACCGTTTCATGGCCGGCTTGATGGTGGTGGCCGCGGTGTTGTCGGCCACGCTGCTGCCACGTCTGAAGATGGAGGCCGCGCCGACCAGCGTCGCGCGCCGCGACCTGTTCGGCTTTGCCGCGGTGGTGGCGGCGGTCGCGGTCGGCTTCCTAATCAGTGAACGCCTGGGTCCGCCGCTGGCGCAGGCGCTGCTCGGCCCGCTGCTCGCCAGCAGCGACATGGATGCCGCGCTGCAGGCCAAGTGGATACAGCTGCTCGCGCTGGTGATCGGGCTGGTCGTCACGATCCCGCTGGCGGTCTGGGCGGCGCGGGCGGCGCGCTTCGAAACCCTGCTCGGCGGCCTGCGCAGCTATTTCAGCCAGACCGGCGCCGGCGCCTTTCTCGCGTTCATCGTGTTCTACAAGCTTGGCGACGCGTTCGCCGGCTCGCTGATGACGCCGTTCCTGCTGAAATCGATGTTGTTCACGCAGGCCGAGGTCGGCGTCGTCAACAAGGTGATCGGGCTGTGGCTGACGATCGCCGGTGCGCTGCTCGGCGGGGTGTTGATGCTTCGGCTCGGGCTGTGGCGTGCGCTGGTGCTGTTTGGCGTCCTGCAGATGGCCAGCAACGTGGGTTTCTGGTGGCTGGCAGTCAGCGGCAAGGGAGCGATTCCAGGGCTGACGCTGCCGGCCTTCGACTGGGGTTTTGTGCAGCTGGCGCAACCAACACCGGTCGATGGCGGCCTGTTGCTGGTGATCGCGGCCGAAAATCTCAGCGGCGGCATGGGAACCGCGGCCTTTGTTGCCTTTCTAATGAGCCTGTGCAACCACCGGTTCACGGCCACTCACTATGCCTTCCTGTCGGCCTTTGCTTCGGTCGGGCGGGTCTGGGTCGGGCCGTTGGCCGGCGTGCTTGCCCAGTCGATCGGCTGGCCCAGCTTCTTCATCGTCTCGACCGTGATGGCGTTGCCGGCCTTGCTGATGCTGGTCTGGCTGCGGCGGGCGATGATGCCGCTGGAAGTCGACCGGCAGACCACTCCGGCCGACGGCGACTGAGTGGCCTTGTAGTATGAGCCGGCCCGCAGATCCCTGACCAAGCCATGACCACCAAACACCTCCAAGCCTTCGACGCGGACGCAAACTACCAACCCGGCGAGCAAGTGCGTGCGGCGCTGGCGGCCCACCGCATGGGATGCAGCTGTGCGCTGCACGGACGCCGGCTGTTCGGTGCAGCGATGCTGGCGGGCGGTGCGTCGCTGAGCCTGCCGACCCTAGCCCAGGATGGCGTCCGACTCGACAAGCAGTCGCAGATCGCGAAGCTGGTGCCGGCCGAACAGCTCGAGGGGGCGGCCGCGCAGCAATATCAGCAGATGATGCGCGAGGCCGCGCAGCAACGCGCGCTGGCGCCCGACGATCATCCGCAGGTGGTGCGCCTGCGGACCATCGCCAAGCGGCTGATTCCGTTCGTCAATTCGCCCAATCTGCAGAGCACGCCGCGCGCGGCCGACTGGAACTGGGAGGTCAACCTGATCGGCAGCAAGGAGCTGAACGCCTTCTGCATGCCGGGCGGCAAGATCGCGTTCTACTTCGGCATCCTGCAGCAGCTGCAACTAACCGACGACGAAGTGGCGCAGATCATGGGTCACGAGATGGCGCATGCGCTGCGCGAACACGCCCGCGAACGCGTCGGTAAGACCACCGCCACCCGGCTGGGCGCCAACCTGCTGAGTTCGATCCTCGGCCTGGGCAACCTGGGCGACGCCGCGCTCGGCATGGGCGCGCAGCTGCTGACGCTGCGCTTCAGCCGCGAAGACGAATCCGAAGCCGACAAGGTCGGCCTCGACCTCGCCGCGCGCGGCGGCTACAACCCGCAGGCCGGCGTGTCGCTTTGGGAGAAGATGGCCTCTGCCGGCGGCGGCGCGCCACCCCAGTTCATATCGACCCACCCGTCCGGTCCGAGCCGGATTCGCGACATCCAGCAGAACATTCCGTCGGTCGAGCCGCTCTACCTCCGCGCACCGAAACCGCCGCGCCAGTACGGACCGCCGGCCAAGGGCTAGCCTTCGCGCGGCCTTCATCCATCGAAGCAGCCGCACCAACTCGACCAGCAACCCAGAGACAGCGCATGGCCTACCAGAGCAAGAACCCCTACAACGGCGAGGTCGGCAAGACCTTCGACGAGATCAGCGACGACCAGCTCGAGGCCTGCATCAAGACCGCCGACGACTGTTTCCACAAGCAGTGGCGCGACACCCCATTCGACGATCGCAAGACGATCCTGAAGCGCGCCGCCGCCATCCTGCGCGAGCGCTCGGACAACTTTGCCGGCCTGATCACGCTCGAGATGGGCAAGCTGATCGCGCAGAGCCAGGGCGAGGTCGCCTTGTGCGCGGCCATCTTCGACTACTACGCCGATCACGCCGAGCAATTTCTGGCGCCCGAAAAGTTGCCGGCCGGCCGCGGTGAGGCGATGGTCGAGAGCAGCCCGCTTGGCGTGTTGTTCGGGGTCGAGCCCTGGAACTATCCCTACTATCAGCTGGTGCGTTTCGCCGCACCCAACCTGATGGCGGGCAACGTGGTGATGATCAAGCATGCATCCAACGTGCCGCAATGCGCACTGGCCTTCGAGAGCCTGCTGGCCGAAGCCGGCGCACCGCCCGGCGCCTATACCAACCTGTTCGTCTCCAAGGATCAGGTAGCTCGCATCATCGACGACGAGCGGGTACGTGGCGTGGCGCTGACCGGCAGCGAAGGCGCGGGCGCGGTGGTGGCGGCGCGGGCCGGCAAGAACCTGAAGAAGACCACGCTCGAGCTCGGCGGCAGCGATGCCTTCATCGTGCTCGACGATGCCGACCTCGACAAGGCCGTGAAGCACGCGGTCAGCGGGCGCATGGGCAATTCGGGGCAGGCCTGCACCGCATCCAAGCGAATCATCGTCGTCGAGGCACTTGCCGACCGCTTTCTCGAGAAGTTCCAGGCTGCGATGGCCGGTTTCAAGCCGGGTGATCCGATGGACAAGCAGACCACGCTGGCGCCGCTGTCATCGGCACAGGCGCTGCAGACGCTGCTCGAACAGGTCGACGACGCGGTGGCCCAGGGTGCTCGTGTGCTGCTGGGTGGCAAACGCGTCGACGGCGAGCGCGGCGAGTTCATGCAGCCGACGATCCTGACCGACATCGCAGCCGACAACCCAGCCTACCACCAGGAGTTTTTCGGACCGGTGGCGCTGTTCTTCCGGGTCGCCGACGCGGATGCTGCGGTGAAGCTGGCCAACGACTCGCCATTCGGGCTGGGCGGGTCGATCTTCACCACCGACATCGAACGCGGCCGGGCGCTGGCGCGCCGCATCGACACCGGCATGGTGTTCATCAACTCCGCCGCCGTCTCGTCGCCGGAACTGCCGTTCGGCGGCGTCAAGAATTCGGGCTACGGCCGTGAACTGTCGGGCGCCGGCATCCAGGAGTTCGTCAACAAGAAGCTGATCCGCGTTGCCTGATACACGGTGGCGCGGCACAGGCCGCGCCCCGGGTGATCGCGCGGCTCAGGCGGTCTTGGCCCGTGCCTCCTGGTCGCGCTTGCGATCCGCGGCAACCTGCTGCGCAGACGGGCGTTCACCAATCAACTTGGCGTAGGCCTTCCAGTCGACACCGGCTGCCAGCAGCAGGTCTTCACCGTAGATGATCTTGCTGGCCATGCCGACCAGCGGCAGGCTGACCCAGGCCGAACAGTCGGCCATCGTGAAGCTGTCACCCGCCACGTAGGGCGCAAAGCGGGCCAGGCGCTTGAAGGCAGGGATATTCTTGTCGAGCTGCTTGCGAACATGGGTTTTCAGGTTGTCGCTGACCTTGCCACCGAAGAAGGCCTCCGCATATAGCTGGCGCACCACCAGCTCCAGATGCAGATCGACATAGATGGCGATTTCACGCACCTTGGCCGCCTCCCAGGGGTCGGCAGGCAACAACGCCGGTTGCGGCTGCAGCGCCTCCAGGTAATCGACGATCGCCTGGCTTTCGCTGAGGCAGCCCTGCGGTGTGCGGATGAACGGCACCTTGCCCAGCGGCGACGAAGCCAGCTGGGCTTCGTCCGACCCGCCGGCCGCCGCATATTCCTCGGTGAACGCGATGTCTTTTTCGAGCAAGGCCAGCTTGACCTTGTTGTAATAGTTCGAGAGCGAGAAGCCGCACAACACGAGCATGGTGAGTCTCCGGTGGTGATCGTTCGCCCGCCAGTCTAGCCGGCGGCCGCCGCTGTGGCGTCCCGTTCGCGACAGCTGACGGCACAATCGGGCGATGCCATCCTTCGTCGACAAACTGTGCGGCCGCAGCGCGCTGGCAGAGCGGGTTGCCGCGCTGCCGAAACCGGTCGTCTTCACCAACGGCGTGTTCGACATCCTGCACCGCGGTCACGTCACCTACCTGGCGCAGGCGCGCGAGCTGGGGGCCAGCCTGTTGATCGGACTGAACAGCGACGCCTCCGCTCGCAGCCTCGGCAAGGGGCCGGACCGGCCGCTGAATGGCGAAGCCGATCGGGCCTGCGTGCTGGCGGCGCTGGAAAGCGTCAGTCTGGTCACGCTGTTCGACGAAGCGACACCGGTTGAACTGCTGAAGCTGGTGCGCCCGCAGCTGTATGTGAAAGGTGGCGACTACGACATCGAACGCCTGGAAGAAACCCGCTGGGTGCGCAGCTGGGGCGGTGACGCCCGGGCGCTGTCGTTTGTCGATGGTTATTCGACCAGCTCGCTGGTGGCGCGGATCCGCAGTTGAGGTGGGCGTCGAATCGCGCCTGAAGGCGCTCCCACAACAAACCGGGCGCGCCGAGATGCGGTCAACCGATCGAACTGAATGTTGTGGGAGTGCCTTCAGGCACGATCAGCGGCGGCGCGACAACGAACGCAGATCACGCCGCAGCTCGCGGCTTCCGATTGACGACATAGATGCCGGCCGCCACCGTCAACAGTGCGACGATCAGCCGCAATGTGATCGGCTCGTCGAGCAGCACCGCCCCCATCAACAGGCCGAAGACAGGCGTGAGCAGTGAAAACGATGCCAGCCGGGTGGCCGGATAGTGGCGAATCAGCCAGAACCACACCAGGTAACTGGCAAAGCTGACGACGACGGCCTGGAAAACGACCGACGACCAGCTGAGCGGCGACAAGGCCGACGGCCACTGGGCGCCGCTGAAGACAGCCGCGGCAGCCAGCGCCAGGCCTGAAATCGCGAGCTGATAGAACAGCGTCTTCTCGGCCGATGCGACACTCAGCCGGCTGCCGCGGATCGCCAACGTGGTGGCGCCCCAAAAAACCGCAGCCAACACGCCCAAAGCATCGCCGAGGGCCTGGCGCGGACCGACCAAGGGCTCCGAGAAACCACCGGCAAAGGCCCAGGCGACACCGGCGAATGCCGCCACCAGGCCGGCGATCTGCAGCGCCGACAGCCGCTCGCTCGCCGCAATGAACGGCATGCCGAGCGCCACGATGAATGGCGACAGGTAGATGAAGACGACCATGCGTGAGGCGCTGGTGTATTGCAGGCCGATGAAGATGCAGCCGAATTCGGCCGCGAACAACAGGCCCGCCAGCAAGCCACCCGGCAGGCTGCCGTCGCGTTCGAACAGCGCGATGCCGCGCCAGCGCGACCACAACATCACCAGCACGGCGGCAACCAGTGAGCGCAGCGCAGCCTGGATCAGCGCCGGCACTTCCGGCAGCGCCACCTTCACCGCCACCTGGTTGAGGCCCCACAAAAAGCAGCAGGCCACGAGCAGACCGACCGCCCGCCCATCGAGTTGCAGACTGCGTTGATTCAAGCGGCTGACCTTGGGGTGGCCGGTTTGCCGACGGGGCGACGCCACGGGTCGGCAATCGCTGCCAGGCCCCATGCGGCCAGTCGCGACACCGGATCGGTTGCGGCGCCCCGCTCGATCTGCCCTGGCCCGACTCCGACACTTCGAGCCATCGGCCAGTCAGCGGACTGGTCGGCAGGCCTGCGGTGCGATGGGTCCGGCTTCAGTTGAAGACCGATTGCGGCGCGCCGCTCGATTGCACCTGGCCAGGCCTCGACACATCGAGCCAGCGGCCCGTCAGCGGACCGGTCTGCAGTCCCGCGCTGCGATGGGTTCGGCTTCAGTGGAAAACCGCTTTCCACAACGCCAATACCGCTTCGCGTTGCGCCACCAGCTTGTCGGGATCGATCTGGGTCGGCTTCTCATCCAGCCGGGCGCGGTGCTGGGCGCGCCGCAATTCCCGATAGGCATCCGCCGCTGCCCGGCCGACGCCTTCGGGCAGCAGGCCCGCCGCTTCGGCCAGGCCCAGCAGGGCGATGTTGCCGACATTGGCAACCAGTCCGGCATGTTGTCCGCTGTGCGCCAGCACCAGCAACTGCACCGCGAACTCGACGTCCATCATGCCGCCCGGGCTGTGCTTGACATCGAAACGGTCGGCCGGAATGTGATGTGCCGAGCGCACCTTGTCGCGCATCGCCTTCACCTCGGTGCGCAGCGCTTCGATGTCGCGCGGCGCGGTCAGCACTGACTCGCGCACCGCCTCGAAGCGCGGCGCCAGCTCGGTCAGGCCAGCGCAGAAACGGGCGCGCGTGATCGCCTGGTGCTCCCAGGTCCATGCGGTGTTGCTGCCGCGTCCGGTCTGATAGTCGGCGAAGGATTTCATCGACGTGACCAGCAGTCCCGAATTGCCGTTCGGGCGCAACGCGGTGTCAATGTCGAACAGCTCGCCCGCCGCGGTGCGCATCGTCAGCCAGCCGATCAATTTGCGCACGAACGCCGCATAGACCTCGGTGCAGGTATCGGCGTCACCGGCCGCCGCTTCGCCCTCCAGCGTCGAATCGGTGTCGTACAGGAAGACGACGTCGAGATCGCCGCCATAACCCAGCTCCTTGCCACCGAGCTTGCCGTAGGCAATGACGGCGAACCGCGGCTCGGCGCGGTGGGCATGTTTCAGGTGTTGCCAGCACCATTCCAGCGCGCATTGCAAGGTGGCATCGGCCAGCGCGGTCAGGTCGTCGGCCACTTGCTCGACGCTGACATGGCCCTCGACATCGCGCACCAGGATTCGGAAGACCTCAGCGTGATGGGCACGCCGCAGCGTGTCGAGCATCGACTCCTCGTCGGCCTCGCCGGAGCGCTTCCAGGCCGCGTGGCGTTCCTGCAGATCGGCGATGAAAGCGTCGGAATTGAAGCGCGAATGCATCAGGCGCTCGTCGGCCAGCTCGTCGATGACGCCGGGGTGGCGCATCAGATAACGCATCGGCCAGCGCGCCAGTCCGAGCAGCCGCAGCAACCGCTTCTGCACCTCGGGGCGTTCGACCAGCAACGCCAGATAATTTTCCCGCCGCAACAGCGGCTCCAGCCAATCGATGAAACGCAGCGCCGCCTCGGGCGTGCAGCGATCGCCATCGATGGCCCGGGCCGCACGATTGATCAGGCGCGACAGGCGCAGCTTGGTTTCGTCGCGCAGCGCCTTGACCTTGGGCTGCTCGACCCAGGATTTGACGCGGCCGACCAGCGCCGGCGGCAGTTGTTCGAGAAACTCTTCACTGTCGACCGGCAAGGCGGGCACGCCGCACTTCTTGCAGCCCGGCGCGCCTGCGCCTGGGGACTGCCCTTCATGCAGCAGCGAGTCGAATTCGGTCGCGACCAGCTCGCGGGTTTCGCACAACCGATCGAGCAGCTCGCAGGCCTCGGGTCGACAGGCCAGACCCAGGCTGGCCGCAATCCAGCGCAGGTCGGCGTCGGCGGTCGGCAACAGATGGGTCTGCTGGTCGTCCAGGTACTGGATGCGGTGCTCGATGCGGCGCAGCAGCACGTAGGCCTGCGCCAGTTTCTGCGCGGTGTCCTGGCTCATCAGGCCGCCGGTGGCCAGCTTGTCAAGCGCCTTCAGGGTCGATCGGGTGCGGATTTCCGGGAAATGCCCGCCGCGCACCACCAGCAGCAACTGAACAATGAACTCGATCTCGCGAATGCCGCCGCGCGACAGCTTGACGTCGTTGGCGCGCTCGGGGCGCCCGGCCGCGCGCCGTTGCGCTTCGTCGCGCACCTTGCGGTGCAACTGGCGCAGCCCTTCGAAGACGCCGTAATCGAGGTATTTGCGGTAGACAAAGGCCGTGATGATCGAGCGCAGCTGCATTGCCCGGCCGTTGAGCACACTCTCGCGCGGCGCGACCACCCGGCTTTTCAGCCAGGCAAAACGCTCCCATTCGCGGCCATGCGCCTGCAGATAGTCCTCCAGCATCGCCACGCTGAGCACCGGCGGCCCGGAATTGCCATGGGGTCGCAGCGCCAGATCGACCCGGAATACGAAGCCATCTTCGGTGGTATCGCCGATCAGCGTGAACAGGTGCTTGGCCAGGCGCGAGAAATATTCGTGCGCCGACAGCGGCTGCGCACCACCGGTCTGGCCATCTTCCTCATAGACGTAGATCAGATCGATGTCGGACGAGACATTGAGCTCGCGGGCGCCGAGCTTGCCCATGCCGACGACCCAGAAATCGATCACGTCACCCGATTCGTTGCGCGGTGAGCCATGCAGCAGGTCGAGTTCGGCGCGTGACGCATCGAGCGCCAGATCGAGCGTGGCCTCGGCCAGCTCGGTCATCGCCAGCGTGATGTCCTGGACATCGGCACCGGATTCGACATCCAGCACCGCCAGCCGCTCCAGCACCAGCTGGCGTGCCACCCGCAGCGCGCTGCCCAGCGTGCGGCCGCCTTGTTGCAGCTCGGCGACCAGCGCGAGGATCACCTCGCGGCGCGGCAGCCCGGGCGGCAAAAGCGGGATTTCATCGACGAAGCGGCGCCGGATGCGCTGCACGAATCGGCTGTGGTCGGCGCGGGCAACCGGGGCGACGGCGGCCGACTTCTGGGTCTGGCCCGGGGGAATCTCTGGCGCGGCAGTGGTCGACATTCGAAAACGCTGGCTTTTGTTGCTGTGCTAGATTGCCTTTGCGGACGATGCCGCAGCGCACAAGACCCAGGCCTGCGGCCGGGATCTCGCGACCCGCGCACTTTTTTCGTGATTCATGTCGTCCCTCCTGACTCCGTCAACCGCCACCCCCGCCCCGCCGCCGTCGCCCGTTCGGCGGCTTTGGCAGATGCCCATTCGCTGGCTCAAGGCGCTGCTTTGGTTGATGCGTGTCCTGCTGATCGGCCTCGTGGTGCTGTGGAGTGCCCTGTTATTGATCTGGCTTGTCCTGCACTGGGGAATTCTGCCCCACATCGATCAGTGGCGTGGGACGATCGAACAGCGGGCCAGTTCGGCACTCGGCATTGAGGTGCGGATCGGTGACATCCAGGTGCGTTCCAGCGGCTGGGTGCCATCTCTGGAAATGAAGCAGGTGGTGCTGCTCGACAGCCTGCAACGGCCCGCGCTGGTCCTGCCGCGGGTGGTTGCCGCATTGGCTCCGCATTCGCTGCTGGCGCTGGATCTGCGCTTTCGGCAGTTGTTCATCGAGGGGGCGCAACTCGAGATCAGACGCAACCCTGCCGGCCGGATCTTCGTCGCCGGACTCGATATCGACCAGCCCGGTGGCGAAGACGACGGCGCGGCGCTGCGCTGGTTCCTCAAACAATCCGAGTTCGTCATCCGCGGCGGATCGCTGCGCTGGATCGACGAACAACGTGCCGCGCCGCCGCTGGAGCTGACCGACGTCTCGCTGGTGATGCGCAACGGTCTGCGCCGCCACGCGATGCAGCTCGACGCCACGCCACCGCCCGGCTGGGGCGAACGCTTCAGTCTGCGCGGACGATTCAGGCAGCCGCTACTCGACGGCGACGACCTGAAACACTGGACCGGCACCGCCTATGCCGACCTGCCGCGCGCCGACGTGCGCCAGCTGCAGCAATACCTGACGCTGCCGTTTGCTGTCGGCGAAGGCGACGGCGCGGTGCGGGCCTGGGTCGATGTCAATCGCGGCGAGGCCACCGCGGCCACGGTGGACATCGCGCTGCGCACCGTCAAGACGCAACTCGGCAAGAACCTGCAGACGCTGGCGCTCGAGCAGGTCGAGGGCCGCCTGATCGTCAGCCGGGAAGACAAGCGCCACCTCGTCGAAGCCCGGCAACTCGGCTTTCGCACCGGCGACGGCCTGGAGTGGCCGCGTGGCGACATCAAGGTCGGCTGGAGCAAGCCCGCCGAAGGCCCGACCGAACAAGGCGAGCTGACTGCGCAGCGGCTCGACCTCGGCGCGATGTCGCAGATCGCCGCGTCGCTGCCGATCGGCGAGCCGGTTCGCAAGCTGCTGGCCGACACCCGGCCGCAGGGCATCGTGCGCGGGCTCGAGATGTCGTTCACCGGCGCACCGGACGCGCCGAGCAGCTACCGCATGACCGGCGAGATCGACGCGCTGACGCTGGCCGCCAAGCCGTCGGCGCAACGCGACGGGATCGGTCGCCCGGGCCTGCGCAACGCCGGTCTGCGTTTCAGCGCAACCGAAAAAGGCGGCGATGCGCAGTTGCGAATGGCCGACGGACAGATGGAATTTCCAGGCGTTTTCGACGAGCCAGTGGTGCCGTTCAACGAACTCGGCGCGCAGATCAGCTGGCAGATCGATGCCTCGCAGCGCACGGGCGGGCTGCCGAAAATCGGCGTCGACGTGAAGTCGATGCAATTTTCCAATGCCGATGCGCAAGGCGAGCTCAAGGCCAGCTGGACCACCGGCCCCGGTGAGGGGACCGCCCGCAACGGACGCTTCCCCGGCAAGCTGCAGCTCGAGGGACAGCTCGGCCGTGGCGACGGCGCCCGGGTGGCGCGTTACCTGCCGCGGCAGATCGACGCCGAGCTGCGCAGCTATGTGCGCTACTCGGTCAAGAACGGCTCGATCGGCAAGGCCGACTTCCGCGTCAACGGCGATCTGTGGGATTTTCCGTATCCGGAATCGGGACGGCGCGGCGGTGAATTCCGCATCGCCGCGCAGGTCGAAGGCCTGACCTTTGCGTACATCCCGGCCTGGCCGGCGCAGGGTGATCAGCCGGCGATCGCCTCGAACTGGCCGCCGATGACGCAACTCAACGGCGAGCTGATCTTCGACCGCGTCTCGATGGAGATCCGTAACGCCACCGCACGGATCGGCAATGTGCAGCTCGATCCGGTGCGGGCCCGAATCGCCAACTTCGCCGCCGCTTCGACGCTGGAGATCGACGGGCGTGGCAAGGGGCCGGCCAGCGAGATGCTGAGGTTCGTCAACACGACCCCGGTCAACGCGTGGCTGGGCGAGGTTCTCAAGCCGTCGACCATCACCGGCGACGCCGATCTAAAACTGGCCATCAGCATGCCGCTTTCCGATACCGGCAAGACGACGGTCAAGGGCAGCATCGATCTGGCCGGCAACGACCTGCGGATCACACCCGATACACCGGCCTTCTCGAATGCGCGCGGCCGCATCGACTTCAGCGACCGCGGCTTCCAGATCACCGGTGCGAGTGCACGTTTGCTGGGCGGTGATGCCAGCTTCGAAGGCGGGACGCAGAGCGACGGCTCGATCCGGTTCAACGGCGCCGGGGTGGCCAGTGCCGAAGCGCTGCGCCGCTGGGTCGAGCCGGGCGGACTGGCGCGCGCGGCCAGACTGATCAGCGGCCAGACCGCCTACAAGCTCAACCTGGGTTTCGTGCGCGGCTATCCCGAGATCAACGTCATCAGCAACCTGGTCGGCATCGCGGCCGACCTGCCCGCACCGTTTCGCAAGACGGCGGATGCCGCGTGGCCATTTCAATATCAGACCGCGCTGCTGCCGGAAGGCCCTGGCCCTGGCGCTGCGGTGCGCGAGCGTGTCCGGCTGGAACTGGGCACGCTGCTGCAGGCGCACTATCTGCGCGAATACCCGGCGGCCACCGACGGCCGGTTGGTCGAGCCGCGCGTGATCCAGGGCGGCATCGGCGTCAACGAACCCGCACCGACACCGCCAATGGGCGTGGCCGCGTCGCTGAACCTCGGCACCGTCAACCTCGACGCCTGGCAGGAAGTGCTGGCAAAAATCAGCGCGCCGTCGGCCGGCGAAGCGGCCGGTGACGCGGCGGCCGGCTACGGTCCCACCAGCATCGCGTTGCGGGCCCAGCAGTTGGAGATCGGCGAACGCCGATTCAACGGACTGGTGGCGGGGCTGAGCAACGACAACGGCAACTGGCGCGCCAATCTGGAAGCGCGCCAGCTGTCAGGTTACGCCGAATACCGGCCGGCCCGCATCGGGGCTGGCGCCAGCGCGGCCGGCCGCGTCTATGCCCGCTTGAGTCGGCTGTCGCTGCCGAAGCAGGAGGCCGAGCAGTTCGAGAGCCTGCTCGATCAGCAACCGACCAGCGTGCCGTCGCTGGACATCGTGGTGGATGATTTCGAGTTGCGCGGCAAGCGCCTCGGGCGGGTCGAGATCCAGGCCACCAATCGCAATGAGGGCAGCGATGCCGGCCGCATCCGCGAGTGGCGCCTGACCCGCCTCAACATGATCAACCCGGATGCCCGTCTGACGGCCAGCGGCAGCTGGGGCAGCAGCGGCAATCCCAACGCCTCGCGCCGCACCGAGATCGACTTCAAGCTCGATCTCGCCGACAGCGGCAAGCTGCTCGAACGCCTGCAGATCGGCGGCGCGATTCGCGATGGCAAGGGCCAGCTTGCGGGGCGCATCGGCTGGCAGGGCTCGCCGATCTCGATCGACTACAACAGCCTGCAGGGCCAGTTCAAGGTCGCGATCGAATCGGGTCAGTTCCTGAATGCGGAGCCGGGTGCCGCCCGGCTGCTCAGCGTTCTTAGCCTGCAGGCCCTGCCACGCCGCCTCGCGCTCGACTTCCGCGATGTATTCCAGAAGGGCTTTGCCTTCGACAACATCACCGGCGATGTTGGCATCGTCCAGGGCGTGGCGCGAACCAACAACCTGCTGATGCGCGGCACGCAGGCGGCGGTGCTGATGGAAGGCATGGCCGACATCGAACGCGAATCGCAGGACATCCGCGTGATCGTGGTGCCGGAGATCAATGTCGGTAATGCCGCCCTGGCCTATGCGGTCATCAACCCGGCGGTCGGTCTCGGTGCGTTCCTGGCCCAGCTGGTGCTGCGCCGACCGCTGGTGCAGGCCGGTACCCGCGAGTTCCATGTCAGCGGCAGCTGGGACGACCCGAAAGTCGAGCGGGTGCAACGCAAGCTGAACGAGCCGCTCCCCGACCTCGAGCCCGAGCCACTGCCTTCCGCGACGGGCTCGACCACGCCGTCCGCCACCACCCCGCCCTCGGCAACCGGACCGGCGGTCCGTTGACGACTGCGACGGTTGCCGCAGAATGTGAACCGTCCAGGCTTGTTTCCAACCCGTCCGTCACGATGAAGATTGCCGCGATCCAGATGGTTTCGACGCCCCGCGTCGCCGACAACCTGTCCACCGCCGTGCGCTTGATACGGCAGGCCGCAGCCGACGGTGCGCAGCTGGTGGCGCTGCCCGAATATTTCTGTCTGATGGGGCACAGCGACCGCGACAAGCTGACGATCGCCGAAGCCGCCGGCAGCGGACCGATCCAGCAGACCCTGTCGGCAACCGCGGCAGAGCTCGGGCTGTGGGTGATTGGCGGAACCTTGCCGGTCCGATGTGAACGACGCGATGACGAAGACGGCGAACGCGTCACCAACAGCTGTTTCGTCTACGGACCCGATGGCCGGCAACTGGCACGCTACGACAAGATTCACCTGTTCCGCTACAACAGCGGCCAGGAGCACTACGATGAAGCGAAGGTGCTGCGGGCTGGCGAGGAGCCGGTGGCAACAACCCTTTCGATGCCGTCCGACCGGCCGCTGCGGCTCGGGCTTTCGGTCTGCTACGACCTGCGCTTTCCGGAGCTGTACCGGGCGCTGAACTTCATGCCGGGCGCCCCGCCGTGCGACCTGATCTCGGTGCCGTCTGCCTTCACCTACAACACCGGCAAGGTCCACTGGGAGCTGCTGCTGCGCGCCCGGGCGATCGAGAACCAGTGTTTCGTGATCGCCCCGGCGCAAGGTGGAATGCACGAGAACCGGCGCCGGACCTGGGGCCACAGCCTGATCGTCGACCCGTGGGGCGAGGTGCTGGGGCTCAAGCCCGAGGGCGAAGGTGTGGTGAGTGCGACACTCGATTTCGATCGCCTTGCCGCGGTGCGCCAGCAGCTTCCGGCCCTTTCACACGTGCGCCGGTTTGGACACAATCAGCCCGCATGATCGGCGCAGTTGCCACTCAACAGGACCCACCATGAATCTGATCCAGCGAGTCAAGTCGATTCTGCTCGAGCCGAAGACGGCATGGCCGCAAATCGAAGCCGAACCGACCAGTACCGCCAAGCTGTACACCGACTACCTGATGATCCTCGCGGTGATCCCGGCCGTGGCCGGCTTCATCGGCATGTCGATCATCGGCTTTGGCGGAATGGGCGTGAGTTTTCGCGTGCCGTTTTTTGCCGGCCTGATGAACATGGTGGTCAGCTATGTGCTGAGCCTGGTGGCGGTCTTCCTGATGTCGCTGATCGTCGATGCGCTGGCACCGACCTTCAAGGGCCAGAAGAATTCGCTCAATGCCCTGAAGCTGATGGTGTTCGCGTCGACTGCGGCCTTGGTTGGTGGCATCTTCAACCTGATCCCAGCGCTCGGCATCCTGGGCCTGCTGACGGCGCTGTATTCGGTCTACCTGATCTACGTTGGTCTGCCGGTGCTGATGAAATGTCCGCAGGACAAGGCGGTTGCCTATACCGCCGTCACCGTGCTGTGCGGCATCGTGATGGGCATCGTGATCGGCGCACTTGCAGCACTGACCTTGCCGTCGCGCGGGTTCGGCGGGGTCGCCAGCGTCGGCGGCATGCCCGGTGCGCCCGACCAGCAGGTCACGGTGACGGTGCCCGGCGGCGGCGAGATCAAGATCGATACCGACCGCATCGAGGCGATGGCCAGGAAGATGGAGCAGGCCGGCAAGAACATGGAGGCCGCCCAGCAATCGGGCGACAGCGCCGCCGCCGGCAAGGCGATGGGTGACATCCTCGGTGCCGTGGGTGGCGCCGCCGGATCGATGCCGATTCCGGCCGACCAGTTGAAGGCCAGGCTGCCCGAAGCAGTGGGTGAGCTGAAACGCGAATCGATCGAGTCGCAAACCAACCAGGCGATGGGCCTGGGCGGTTCGTCGGCGAAGGCGGTGTATGCCCAGGGCGAGCGGCGCATCGACCTGTCGATCACCGACCTGGGCGGCTTGGCCGGGGTCGCCGCGATGGCGAGCTGGGCAAATGTCACCGCCGATCGGGAAACCGCCGACAAGATCGAAAAGACCTACAAGCAAGGCCCGCGCACGGTCAAGGAAGAAGCCTGGAAAGACGGCAGCCGCGGCGAGCTGACGCTGCTGCTGGCGAACGGCGTGGTGGTCGAAGCGCGTGGCCGGCAGCTCGACCTGGCAACGGTGAAATCCATCGTCGACGGTCTCGGTCTCGATCAGCTCGAATCGATCAAGCGGCCAGCCAAGTCCTGAGCCCCTCGGCATGACACTGACCGAGCTGCGCTACATCGTCGCCGTCGCGCGGGAGAAACATTTCGGGCATGCCGCCGAAGCCTGTTTCGTCTCGCAGCCGACCTTGAGCGTGGCCATCAAGAAGCTCGAGGAAGAACTCGATGTGAAGCTGTTCGAACGCGGCGCCAGCGAGGTCAGCGTGACGCCGCTGGGTGAAGAGATCGTTCGTCAGGCGCAGCAGGTGATCGAACAGGCCGCCGCAATCAAGGAGATCGCCAAACGCGGCAAGGATCCGGTGGCCGGGCCGCTGCGGGTCGGCGTGATCTACACCATCGGCCCGTATCTGCTGCCCGATCTGGTGCGCGAGACGATTGCCGCGGTGCCGCAGATGCCGCTGGTTCTGCAGGAAAATTTCACCGCCCGGCTGCTCGACATGCTGCGCACCGGCGAGCTCGATTGCGCGATCCTCGCCGAGCCGTTTCCCGATACCGGCCTGGCGATCGCGCCGCTCTACGACGAGCCGTTCATTGTTGCCGTACCCACCACGCATCCGCTGGCCAGACGCGATTCGGTCAGCGCCGAAGAGTTGAAGAACGAAACGCTGCTGCTGCTCGGAACCGGCCACTGCTTTCGCGATCATGTGCTGGAGGTCTGCCCGGAATACGCGCGCTTCTCGAGCAACGCCGAAGGCATCCGGAAAAGCTTCGAGGGCTCGTCGCTGGAGACCATCAAATACATGGTCGCCGCAGGCATGGGGCTGACGGTGGTGCCGATACTCGGCGTCCCGAAGGATCCGCAGCCCCACGTCACCTATGTGCCGTTCAGCGGCTCGGTACCCACACGGCGCGTGGTGCTGGCATGGCGACGTACATTCACCCGCTACGAGGCGATCGCTGCACTGCGCAATGCGATCTACGCCTGCGAGCTCGACGGCGTGAGCCGGCTGTCATGAGCGGCGCAAACTCGTCCGTTCGCAACACATTCTGGAGAACCCATGGGAAAGAAGAACAAGGCAGCGGAAATCGTCGGTGGCAATGCACCGCGGATCAACATCGGCATCAGCGAGAAAGATCGGCACGCCGTCGCGGCCGGGCTCTCGAAATTGCTGGCTGATACCTATACGCTGTACCTGACGACCCACAACTTCCACTGGAACGTGACCGGGCCGATGTTCAACAGCCTGCACGTGATGTTCATGGATCAATATACCGAGCTGTGGAATGCGGTCGACCCGATCGCCGAACGGATCCGCTCGCTCGGCGTGGCGGCGCCGGGTTCGTATGCGCAGTTCGGCGCCCTCACCTCGTTGAAGGATGCACCGTCGACGCCGCCGTCGGCGATGGAGATGGTCGCGATCCTGGTCGAAGGCCACGAAGGCGTGGCGCGCACCGCACGCGCCATCTTCACCGCTGCCGAAACCGCGAGCGACGAACCGACCGCCGACTTGCTGACCCAGCGGCTCACCGTTCACGAGCAGTCCGCCTGGATGCTGCGTTCGATTCTTCAGGAATAGCTCCAGGCCGCCACGATGCGCGTCGCCATCCTGGCCTTCGACGGCTGCAACGAGATCGACACCTTCGTTCCGCTCGGCCTGCTGAACCAGTTGGCCGCCAGGGGCTGGAAGGCCGAGCTGGCCAGCCCGTCGAGTCACGTGACGTCGATGAACGGGGTCACGCTGCAAGCGCAGCAGCCGCTCGAATTTGCCAACGAAGCCGATGCGGTCATCTTCGGGGGCGGCTTGTATGCGCGCGCGATCGCCGAAAACAGCGTTCTGCTGGATCGGCTGCAACTCGATCCGCTGCGCCAGCTGATCGGCGCCCAAGGCTCGGGCACCTTGCTGCTGGCCCGGCTCGGGCTGCTCGGCGACTCACCCGCCTGCACCGATCCGGCGACCAAACCCTGGGTTGTCGAGGCCGGCGTGCGCGTCATCGACGAGCCCTTCCACTGCCGCGGCCCGATCGCCACCGCCGGCGGCAGCCTTGCGTCGCCGTATCTGGCCGCGTGGCTGATGATCAAGGGCGCGGGCCGTGATGCGGCCGCCAAGGCCCTTGCGCTGGCAGCACCCGCGGGTGAAGAAGACGACTATGTCGAGCGCATCCTCAGCCGTGTGACCCGGATCATCAGCGATGCGCCCTGAGATGCCGCACCGCGTCTGATGAGCGTCGGCCGCGCCCGGGCCTGGTGAGCGGCGACTGTGCCACTGACCAGAGACAGCGCGACTGGGATAATCGCGGCTTTCCTACAGTTCGGCCGCATCCTGAGCGACCGTCCAGCCGTTCCATGCTGACCGAAATCCCGCCCACGCCTGCCGCCATGGCCTTGCGCAAGGAGGTGAAGCGCCGCCGCACCTTCGCCATCATCTCGCACCCCGACGCCGGCAAGACCACGCTGACCGAGAAGCTGCTGCTGTTCTCGGGCGCGATCCAGATCGCCGGGTCGGTGAAGGCGCGCAAGGCGAGCCGGCATGCAACCTCCGACTGGATGGAAATCGAGAAGCAGCGCGGCATCTCGGTTGCGTCGTCGGTGATGCAGATGGAGTACCGCGACTGCGTGATCAACCTGCTCGATACGCCCGGCCACCAGGACTTCTCGGAAGATACCTACCGGGTGCTGACCGCGGTCGACGCGGCGCTGATGGTGATCGACGCGGCCAACGGCGTCGAGCCGCAGACGCGGCGGCTGCTGCAGGTCTGCCGGGCCCGCAATACGCCGATCCTGACCTTCGTCAACAAGATGGATCGCGAGGTGAAGGAGCCGCTGGAGCTGATGGACGAGATCGAGCGCGAACTCGGCATGGAAGTCGTGCCCTTCACCTGGCCGGTCGGCATGGGCAAGGCCTTTCATGGCGTGATGGACCTGCGTGAGCAGCAGATGCGCGTGTTCAGCCCGGGCGAAGACCGCGACCACCGCAATGACGAGATCCTGACCGGCCTGGACAACCCGGCCTATGCGCAGCGCTTCGGCATGCAATACGAACAGGCCGAAGGCGAGATCCAGCTGTTGACCGATGCTGCGCCGCCA
>JANNNE010000364.1:0-30585 GCA_031398385.1 Ideonella sp. | reverse complement strand
GCATCCAGCTGGGCGGGCGGACGGTCGCGGTAGCCGGCCAGCAGCCTGGCCACGCGGGTGCGCGAGATCTGCTCCCTGGCCAGCACCCGATTCAGTGGCGGCAGGGCCATCGCGCGATCGGCCAGCACCTCGACCGCGGTGCCGCCATGGCCGAACAGGATCACCGGCCCGAACACCGGGTCGATGCTGGCGCCGACGATCAGTTCCTGCGCGAACGGACGCTTCGCCATCGACTGCACCGAAAATCCATCGATGCGGGCGTCGGGCTGCGCGGCCTTGACGCGATCGAGCATCTGCTGCACCGCAGCGCGCAGCGCCGCATCGTCGGCCAGGTTCAGCGCCACACCGCCGACATCCGACTTGTGGCTGATGTCGTGCGACAGGATCTTCAACACCACCGGATAACCGAGCTTGTCCGCGCAGGCCAGCGCTTCGTCGGCGTCCGGGCCGCATTCGAGCGATTCGACCACCGGAATGCCGTAGGCCTTCAGCACCGCCTTGGCCTCCAGCTCGTTGAGCATGGCGCGGCCCTCGTCCAGCGCCTTGGCCACGACGGCTTGCGCGCTGCCCAGATCGGGTGGGCCGTTTTCGCTGGCGGTCGGCGCCTCCAGCATCAGCGCCTGGTTGCGCCGGTAGGTCGACAACAGGTCGAAGGCACGTACCGCTTCTTCAGGCGTGTCGTAGTTGGCGGCGCCGGCTTCCTCGAAGATCTGCCGCGCCGCGGCCACCGAGGCGTCGCCGAGCCAGCAGGACAACACGCGGTCGGTCGCGCCGCGCACGATCGGTGCACAGGCGCGCGCGATGTCGTCGCTGCGAACAATCGCGGTCGGCGCGTGGATAAACAGCACCGCGCCGGCAGAAGGGTCGGCCAGAACGGCCTCGAGCGTGCCGGAATACCGCTGCACCGGTGCGTCGCCGATGATGTCGATCGGGTTGTTGCGCGACCAAGTCGGCGGCAGCACCGCGTCGAGCCGCTCGCGCAGCGTGTCGCTCATTTCGGTCAATGCAATGTCGGCATGCGCGGCGGCATCGGCTGCCATCACGCCGGCACCGCCGCCGTTGGTCATCACGGTCAGGCTGGTGTCGCGGTTCGAGCCGAAGCGGGTCAGCGTTTCGGCCGCCATGAACAGGTCTTGCAAGGTATCGACGCGCAACATGCCGGCGCGCCGGAACGCCGCGTCGAACACGATGTCGGCGCCGGCCAGTGCGCCGGTGTGCGAGGCTGCCGCCGCCATGCCCTTGCCGGCGCGGCCGGCCTTGACGACGATCACCGGCTTGTTGCGCGCCGCCGCCCGCGCCGCCGACATGAATTTGCATGGCGCCTCGATCGATTCGATGTACAGCAGGATCGAGCGGGTGCGCGCATCGCTCGCCAGGTGATCGAGCAGGTCGCCGAAGTCGACATCGGCATGTTCGCCCAGCGACACCATGTGCGAAAAACCGATTCGCCGTGAACTGGCCCAGTCGAGCACCGCAGTCACCAGCGCGCCCGATTGCGACACGAAGGCCACCCGACCCGGTAGCGCAGCGGCATGCGAAAAGCTGGCGTTCAGCCCCAGATGCGGACTCAGCAATCCGAGGCAGTTGGGGCCGAGGATGCGCAACAGCGTGGGTCGCGCCGCATCGAGCATGGCCTGTTTCTGCTGCTTTGTCAGACCGGCCGTCATCACGATCGCCGCATGGGTGCCACGTGCGCCGAGTTCGGCGATCAGATTGGCGACGCTGGCCGGCGGCGTGCAGATCACCGCCAGGTCGGGTACCTCGGGCAGATCGGCCACCCGGGCATAGACCGGCTGGTCATCGAGCCTGGCGTGATTCAGGTTGACCGGCATGACCGGTCCCTTGAATGCGCCGCCTTGCAGGTTTCGCCAGACGGTTGCGCCGACGCTGCCGGTGCGGTCCGAGGCGCCGATCACAGCGACCGATCGAGGGTTCAGCAGGGCGTCGAGGTGGCGGATGCTCATGCGCGCAGTGTCGCAGCAGTCGGCTCACAAGCGTGAAATTTGTGTGGGATGCGGGTTGAGAACGAACCGGTCTTCGAGAATGCTTGTGAGGATTGCGCCGCCGTTCCGGGTTGTGCAGGAAGCGCAGCCCATCGCGGGCAGCGCGCCGCGATGGTGAGGTCGACCGTGATTCGAGTCTGTCCCATCGGCGCTCAATGCGACATCAGCACCGGCGCTGTCATCGATTGCAGGATCCCGCGGGTTGCACCGCCCAGGATGCGTTCGGTCCAGCGGGCGTGGCCATAGGCGCCCATCACGATCAGATCGGCCTGCAGGTCGGCCGCGCGCGACAGGATCGACTCGGCGATCCCGATGCCGGAGGTCTGGGTTCGCACGTCTGCCGTAACGCCCTGCCACATCAGCCAACGCTGGACCGCGCCGAGCCGCTCGCCCAGCAGCGCCGCATCGTCGCCCTTCGAGCCGATCCAGTGGACGACTTCGACGCTGCTGGCGCACCGCAGCAGCGGCAAGGCATCGGAAAGCGCGCGCGCCGCCTCGCGGCTATCGTCCCACGCCACCAGGGCGCGGGTGCCGATGCGCTCGAACTCGCCGACATCGGGCAGCAGCAGCGTCGGCCGGGCGCCATCGAGCACCATCTGCTCGACCGCGCGGCCGGCCCTGCGGCGGTTCGGGGCATCGAGGCCGGCCTGGGAAATGATGCACAGGTCGCTGCAGTGGGCGTGGTGCACCATCGATGCGGTCTGGTCTGCTTCGTCGACCACCGCCTCGAACGATGGCAGGCCGGCGTGTCGACAGGCTGCTCGAAAGGTCTCGGCCGCGGCGGCCGCGTCGTCGCACATGCCGGTCCAGGCGATCTGCAGCAGATTGCCGACCGACCCCGACGGATCGGTGACGATCGGCATGTCGACCAGCCCGGTCGGTGCCAGCCCGACCAGATGCGCTTCGAGCTGACGCGCCATGTCGATCGCGACGCGGGTGCGCAGCGCGCAGCGGGCGTCGGTTCCGAGCAGTACGAGCAGACTTCGGTAGGTCATCCGCGTCGTCCTTTTTTCAGTCGTCGATGCGCGCGCTGTCTGCGAAGCGGCAGGCCCAGCAGTCATACCAGTTGCTCTGAATCTCCGCCATCGCTTTCTGCCACGCAAACAGGGCCTGCCATTGTTGCTGCTGCGTACTCTGCAGGCTGGCGAGGGCCCGGGCGGGCCAGAACGTCGGGTGGCCGGGATCGACCGGCTCGGGCCGTGGGGTGGCATTCATGGCGTCTCCTGGGTGAAGCTTGAATTTAGACGTTTGACATGCCAAGTTCTTGATCAAGGACAAAGGTTCGGCCATTGGTCGGCAATCGTTGCCGCAGGGTTCGGGAAGGAGGGCGCTTTCGGCTCGTCCTGCCGGCGCACCGCGGGCGCTCGCGATAATTGCGGCATGTCGAATTCTTCAAACTCGGCGTTGTCTGCCGCAGCTCGTTCGAAACGCCCTGAGCGTTGGTCGATTGACGCCGGTGACGCCGCACTGGCGCAACTGGTGATACCGCCCGATGCGAGCCGAGAGCGCCGCTTCGAGATCAGCTGCGCGATGACGGTGCGTCGACTCGAAGACGCCGAATCGGCCTGGCATCGGCTGACCGTGTCGGCCGACGGGCGGCAGCAATGGCAGCGCCGGGTCGAGACGCATCCCGGCACCGATGGGCTGGACTATCGCTTCGAACAGCTTGTGCCGCCAGGACAGGGCTTGCGCGTCGGTGCCGAAGCGGCAGGTGCCGGCGCGGTGCGCCGCAGCCTGATGATCGAGGCCGACGAGGTGCTCGAATAGTTGAGGATCGGCGTCGAACCAGTCGTCGCCGAGGTAGGTGGCGGTTGGCCGGAGGTGTCTCGCGGCGCGTGCTGCGCTGTTGAGGGCGCCCCGATCGGGCTGCGCCAGTCCCGGCGGTGGCGCAGCAGCCTTCGTCGAGGGGCCCGCGGACCGTCCGCGGTCTACAGATCAGGCGTGGTGGGGCCGCGCTCCTTTGCTGCCGTTGGGTCCGCCAACGCCGGCGGATCGATCGGTTGGACGGTCTCCAGAGCGCGCATCGACTGGTATTCGTCTTCGCCGTCGTCCAGCCAGTCGCTCAGCAGCATGCTGGCCACCGCCAGCACCACCGGTCCGATGAACAAGCCGACCAGCCCGAACGCGAACAACCCGCCGACCACACCGGTGAACACCAGCCACAGTGGCAGATCGACGCCGCGCTGGATCAGCAACGGGCGCAGCACGTTGTCGGCGGTACCGACGATCACCGACCAGATCAGCAGGAAGATTCCCCAGCCGGTCTCACCGCTCCAGAAGACCCAGATCACGGCCGGAACCAGCACCGGAAGCGTGCCGATCTGGACCAGGCACAACACGAAGGCGAGTCCGCTCAGCAACGCAGCAAACGGCACATCCGCCAGCGACAGGCCGATGCCGGTCATCACGCTTTGCACGACCGCCGTGCCGCCCACGCCGAGCGCAACACCGCGGATCGCGCTGGTTGCCAGCAGCACCGCATTGGCACCCCGCGGGCCGGCCAGCCGAGCCGCGATGCGCTGAACAACCCGCGCCGCCGCCTCGCCACGCAGATACAACAAGGCTGCGAAGGCCAGCGCCAGTACCGCCTCGACGATGATGAAGCCGAAGCCGCTGGCACGGGCGACGATGCCTTTCGTGACCGCGCCAGCGTACGGCGCCAGACGTGTCATCAGGCCTTCCATGCCGGCCGTCGCGATCTGGTTCCACAGTTGCAGCGCCTTGTCGCCGAAGAACGGCAGTTCGGTGACCCAGGTCGGCAGCGCGGGCAGGCGGAAGCTGTCGAGTGTTTTTATGCGCTCCGCGATTTCGCCGGCGTTGACGAACGCCGCGGTGATTGCCACCGACAGCGGCAGCACCAGCAGCACCAGCAGCGCCAGCGTCAGCAAGCTGACCGCCGCCCATCTCCGGCCGCCGAGCCGGCCCTGCAGCCACAACATGGTCGGCCAGCTGGCCACCACGATCACGACGGCCCACAGGAAGGCGATCAGAAACGGCTCGAGGATCTTCAGCGCGGCAGCGCCGAGTGCCAGCAGGAAGCCGATTACCAGTGCGGCGCGTACCAGGAGCGGTTGGGACGATTGGTCGGGCATCGAGCGCTTGTCGTTTGGGTTTGTTGCAGCTTCGAATCATCGCCGCCCGCGGGCGGAGGTCAGGGCTGGATGCCGTCGATTTTCCAGCTGTTCTATCCTAGGCGTTCCGCGCCAACGAGGATCAGCACATCATGTCGAATCGTCTCACCCAGATCGCCACCCGCACCGGCGACGATGGCAGTACCGGGCTCGGTGATGGCCAGCGCGTGCCGAAAGACGACCTGCGAATCCAGGCGATGGGTGATGTCGACGAGCTGAATTCGCAACTCGGCGTGCTGCTGGCCGAACCGCTGCCCGATGCGATCCGGGAGCTGTTGGTGGTGATCCAGCACGAGTTGTTCAACCTCGGCGGTGAATTGTCGATTCCCGGATTTGCCTTGCTGAAGGCGCAGGCGGTGCTGCAGCTCGACGAGGCGCTGGCGCACTGGAATGCGCAGTTGCCGCGGCTGGTCGAATTCATCCTGCCGGCCGGCACCCGCAGCGCGGCCCTCGCACACGTGGCGCGCACCGTCGCTCGGCGCGCCGAGCGATCGGTGGTGGCACTGGCGAATGCGCAGAATCTGCCAGCGGCGAGCACAGTGGACAAACCGGCGGCCAATCCGGCCGATGCAGCGCAGATACCGGCGGTGCGGGCCGAACCGCGTCAATATCTGAACCGGCTCAGCGATCTGATGTTCGTGCTGGCGCGGGTCTTGAACCGGGCCAATCTCGATGGTCTGGGTGGTGACGATGTGTATTGGCGCAGCGAGAAGCTGGCCCGCGAGCAGGGTGGATGAAGCAGGCGCGGCCGGGCTTCAGCGCAGCGGAGGCAGGTTCGGGTCAGGAATCGGCCGCGGACGATCGCCGCTGCCCTGCATGCGGTTTTCCAGCTCGCCGATCTGAGCCGCCAGGCCATTGCCTTGCTGCTCGATCGAACGCTGCAGCTTGTCCATGCGTGTATCCATGTGATTGCGCAGCTCGGTGAAGCGTGAAGCCTCGGCCTTGTCGGCCAGGTCGCGCTGGGCCTGCAGGTCCTTGGTCATGCGGCGTGCGTCGAGCAGGGCCCGGCCCTGCATCGCGATGGCCCAGGCCGTGAAGGCCACCAGCGCGAGCGCGAGCAAGACCAGCATGATCACGCCGATCGGGGCCTCGACGCTCGTGAACCACAGCGACAGCGTGGTCGGTGTCGTGAAGGCGGTCCAGTTGATGGCGGCAAACAGGCCGGTCAGAACCAGTAACAGTACGAAGATCAAGGGACGAACCATTACCAACTCCTCATTTTGCGAATGTGCGAGCGTAACCCGGCGCGCAGCCGCTTGTGATTGCTCGAGATTGGTCAGTCGACAACCGGCCTGTCAGGCGTTGCCCAATAACACCCGCCCCACGGCCTCCGCCACCTCGATGCCGTCGACGCCGGCCGACATGATGCCGCCGGCATAACCGGCCCCCTCGCCCGCCGGGTACAGGCCGGCCACATTGACGCTCTGCAGGTTGTTGCCACGCGGAATGCGCAGTGGCGACGAGGTGCGGGTTTCGACCCCGGTCAGCACCGCATCAGGCATCGCGAAACCCTTGATCTGGCGTTCGAAGGCCGGCAAGGCCTCACGGATCGCGTCGATGGCATAACCGGGGAGTGCGGCACGTTCCGGGTCGCCGAGGTCGGTCGGCGTGACGCCGGGGCGGTACGAGGGTTCGACCTCACCGAGCGCAGCCGAGCGCTGGCCCTGGATGAAATCGCCGACCCGCTGTGCCGGCGCCAGATAGCCGCCGCCGCCCAGCTCGAAGGCACGCGACTCCCAGATGCGCTGGAAGGCAATGCCGTCGAGCGGGTTGACCGGTTCGCCGTTTCGCGGCCCCTGCGCATAGTCGTCGGGCGTGATGCCGACCACGATGCCGGCATTGGCGTTGCGCTCGTTGCGCGAATACTGGCTCATGCCGTTGGTCACGACGCGGTCGACTTCCGATGTGGCAGCGACCACCGTGCCACCCGGGCACATGCAGAAGCTGTAGACCGAGCGGCCGTTGGCGGCATGGTGCACCAGCTTGTAGTCGGCCGCACCGAGCACCGGATTGCCGGCATTCGGGCCGAAACGTGCGCGGTCGATCAGACCCTGCGGGTGTTCGATCCGAAAACCGATCGAGAACGGCTTGGCCACCATCGCGACACCGCGCCGCTGCAGCATCGCGAAGGTGTCGCGCGCGCTGTGGCCGAGTGCCAGCACCACCTGGTCGGCAATCATTTGCTGGCCATCAGCAAGCACCAGGCCGCGGACCGCACCGTGTTCGATCACGATGTCGACCATGCGTTGACCGAAGCGCACCTCGCCGCCGAGTGCCTCGATCTCGGCGCGCATCTTTTCCACCACGCCGACCAGCCGGAAGGTGCCGATGTGCGGCTTGGCGATCCAGAGGATTTCCTCCGGCGCACCGGCCTTGACGAATTCGGCCAGCACCTTGCGCGTGAGGTGGCGCGGATCGCTGATCTGGCTCCACAACTTGCCATCGGAAAACGTGCCGGCGCCGCCTTCGCCGAACTGCACGTTGGATTCCGGATCGAGCACCTGCTTGCGCCACAGGCCCCAGGTGTCCTTGGTGCGCTCGCGCACCGCCTTGCCGCGCTCGAGCACGATCGGACGCAGGCCCATCTGCGCCAGCACCAGCGCGGCGAACAGGCCGCACGGTCCGAAGCCGACCACGACCGGCCGTGGTCGGCGGTCCGCTGTGCCATCGGCCGTCGCATGGCCGACGAAGCGATACGCGGTGTCCGGGGTGACGCGGATGTGCGGATCGTCGGCGAAGCGGTGCAGCAAGGCGGCCTCGTCGGCCAGCTCGCAGTCGACCGTATGAATCAGCACGATTGCGCTCTTCTTGCGCGCATCATGGCTGCGCTTGAAGATCCGGAAGCCGGCCAGCTGCCGCACATCGCTGAGCCCGAGCCGGCGCACGATGGCTTCGCGCAAGTCGTCTTGCGCGTGGTTCAGCGGCAGGCGCAGATCGGTGATTCGCAACATGGCGCGATTTTCGACGATCGATCGCCATCTGCCGCATTGGCCGAGAATCCGCAGACAAGGGGGAGAGGCGGATGGACCGGCTGCATGCCATGCGGGTATTTGCCCGCGTCATCGATCTGGGCGGGTTTGCGGCGGCAGCGCGCGATCTGAACGTCTCGCCGGCGGCGGTAACGCGGCTGGTTGCCGAGCTGGAGGAGCACCTTGGCAGTCGACTGATCAACCGCACCACGCGTCGCCTGTCGCTGACCGACGCCGGATCGAACTACCTCGAGCGGGCGCGCCAGATCCTGGCCGATGTCGAGGAGGCGGAGGCGCAGGCCAACCTCGCCACCTCGATACCGCGGGGACACCTGCGCGTGCTGGTACCACCGGCCTTCGCGGTGCACCAGATCGCCAAGCACCTGCCGCGATTTCGCGCCGACTATCCGCAGGTCAGCATCGAGCTGGTGGCCACCGGGCCGGTGGAAACACTGGATGAGAGTTTCGACATCAGCATCCTGATCACGCCCGGCGAGCGCAAGCTCGAGGGTGATTTCATCGCACGCCGGCTGGCGACCACCGAGGTGATCGTCTGCGCGTCGCCCGACTACCTCGATCGCCGCGGCCGGCCCGCCCGGCCCGAAGAGCTGGCCGGTCACGACGCGATGATCCCGACCTTCCTGCGCGAGCTGACCTTCCAGCGCATCCCGTTCGAAGGGGCGGAGCCGGCCGGCGAGCGCATCCGCCTGCCGGCCCAGCGATCGGCCCTGAGCACCACCCACATCGACACGATGTATGCGGCGGCGCTGGCCGGTCTGGGGATCGCGGGATTGCCGTCGTTTGTCGTCGAGGACGCCCTGCTCGAACATGCCCTCGAACGGGTTCTGCCCGAGTGGCACCTGTTCAGCTCGACGATCTACGCCGCGATGCCCACGCGCAAGCATGTGCCGGTGCGCACCCGGGCCTTCGTCGACTTCCTGCTGACGACATTCAGCGGCGGTGATCCACTGCGCGATCCCTGGCTGGTGGCCGCCGGATGCGAAACCACGGTTGGCCCAGGCCGCGACGTGCGCGGCGCCAGACCATGAAAAAGCCGCCCGAAGGCGGCTGTTGAACGGCGACGGGCCGATCGGGACGCGGCTTATTCGCCGCTGTAGAGGCGCTCGTTGCGGGTACTGGCGGCTGCTTCGGCGCGCACATTGGTGCGGCTGCGCACGCTGTCACCGACCACGACCGTGCCGTAGGCCTCGTTGGACAGGCTGGGGCCGGTCCTGGCCAGCTCATTGACGACGTCGCCGCGGCTGCGACTCGGGTTTCTGGCGGCGGCCAGTGCGGCATCCACCGCGAAGTAGGGCTGCGACGTGCGCACGATGTCGCCGGCAGCCTGGGCGCGCGCCAGTTCGGCTCGCACCTCGACGCGGCTCAGCGTGGACGGCGTCGTCAGGTCCGGGGCTTCCCAGGCGAACGCGGTGGTACCGAGCAGGGCAAGGGTCGAAGCGGCGATCAGGGTCTTTGCATTCATGATGATTTCCTTAACAGTGGGTTGGTCAGTCCGGGCAGGGCGGCCTCGAGTTCGGCGCCGTCTTGTCCACCTCGGTGAGTCGCTTGGTGTCATCTCGCTCATCGATGGGGTGAACTTTAGGGATTACCCGCGACTTGATAAACCAGCCTGAAAGGAATTGATCATTGCGGATGTTGCAATGATAGGCGGCGCATCGGTGCCGCCACCGGACTTGGCGGGACGGCGTGAAACAGGGATGGTGCGAGCGAACGCCTGTTCGTGCAGCGCAACCCCGAGCGGCGCTGCGAGCCCGCCGTCCAGTCAGTAATACGCGTCGATCCGTTCGGTGCCGAGCATCGGTTCGAGCAGGCGCGACAGTGGGCGCAGCGGGTTGTAACGGGCGGCCACGCGGTGCGCGTAGATGAAGAAGCGCGGCAGGTCTTCGCTGTACTTGGGTTTGCCGTCACGGTGCTTGAGCCGGCAGAAGATGCCCAGTACCTTGAGGTGGCGCTGCAGGCCCATCCACTCGACCTGGCGCCAGAATTCGCCGAAGTCGTCGGGCAGCGGCAGTCCGGCCTTGCGGGCCTGTTCCCAGTAGCGAACGGCGATGTCGAGCTCCATCTCCTCGTCCCAGCTGATGAAGGCATCGCGCAGCAGCGAGGCCAGGTCGTAGCTGAGCGGTCCCCTGACGGCATCCTGGAAGTCGAGAATGCCGGGCCCGGATTCGGTCAGCATCAGATTGCGGGGCATGTAGTCGCGGTGCACCGCCACCGTGGTCTGCGCCAGCGCGCTTTCGACCAACAGGCGGCAGGCATCGTCCCAGGTCGCACGTTCGGTCTGGTTCCACTGCAAGCCGTATTCGCGCTCCAGGCACCAGTCGGGAAACAGCGCCAATTCGCGCTGCAGCAGCGCGGCGTCGTAGGCGGGCAGCGCACTCGGGTCGATCCGCAGTTGCCAATCGATGAGGCTGGCAACGGCCTGGCGCATCAAGCGATCCACCGTTGGCTGGTCTTCGCGGGCGGCTGCGTCGGCCAAGGCATCGAGGTAAAGGGTCGAGCCCAGGTCGGTGAGCAGCAGGAACCCCGACTCGACATCCTGCGCCAGCACACGTGGTGCATTCAATCCGGCGTCTTCGAGCATGCCGGCGATCGCGACGAAGGGGCGCACGTCTTCCTGTGGCGGTGGCGCATCCATCACGATCAGGCTGGTCGGGTCGCCGGCGGGCGCCGGTTCGCAGTCGATGCGCAGATAGCGCCGGAAGCTGGCGTCGCTGGACGCTGCGCGCAGACTTTGCGGCAGCAGGTGAAGGGTGCTGTGCAGCGGCGCCAGCCACGCAGCGAACGCCGCTTCGCGCGTGCTGCTGGGCCAATTGACAGGGTCGGGGGGATTCGCAGGCTCGAGCATGGATAATCGATTCTACGGAGTCGCCCGGTCGTCGGATGTCCTTGCTGCCACACCAAGCGGGCTCAGGCTGCGGGCCCGGGCCTTGCACCGATCCGTTTTACGCTGCGGACCAGCGGTCCACCTTGTTCGCCAAGAGTTGCCACCGAGTGTTCCCATCCCCCGTCCCGAGTCAATTGCTGCCCTTGCGCTGGAGCCGGTCGGCCGGCATCGTCGTGCTTGCGTTGGCATTGCCGTGGGGCGCATCGTCGCAGACACCGACACCGACACCGTCGACCGACGACAAGAAAAGCCTGCCGATCGTGCTGCAGGCGCGCGAGATCCGTGGCCGGCCGGATCTGGAGGTGATTGCGGAAGGGCAGGCGCAGTTCCAGCGCGGGGAAGTCGATATCACCGCCGACGAACTCCGATACGACTATCCGCAAGACCGTGCCAGCGCGCGCGGCAAGGTGCGGATCGAGCGGGATGGCAATGTCTACAGCGGCCCCGAGCTGCAGCTCAAGCCGCAGACCTTCGAAGGCTTCTTTCTCCAGCCGAGCTACTTTTTCAGTCGCACCGGTGCCGGCGGGCATGCCGAACGCATCGATTTCCTCGACCAGTACCGTGCAACCGCCGAGGGTGCCACCTATTCCAGCTGCCGGGTCGACGATGCGCTCGACGCCGAGGGCCGGCATGTCGATCCGGCCTGGGAACTCAGCACGCGCCGGCTGCGCATGGATTTCGCGGCCAACGAAGGCATTGCCGAAGGCGCGGTGCTGCGTTTCTACGGCGTGCCGATCCTGGCCGCCCCGGTGCTGAGCTTTCCGTTGACCGATGCGCGCAAGTCCGGCTGGCTGCCACCCAGCATCGCGATCGACAGCAACAGCGGCCTGCAGGTCGCCGCACCGTATTACTGGAACATCGCGCCGAATCGCGATGCGACGCTGACACCGAACCTGAGCGCCAAGCGCGGGGTCGGGCTCGAGACCGAATACCGCTATCTGGAGCCGAGTTACCGCGGCCAGGCCAATGTCGACCTGCTGCCGTCGGACCGGATCGCCGGTCGCAGCCGGTATTCCCTGGCGCTGCAGCACGACGCCGCATTGCGCAACGAGACCCGCTTGTCGCTGCGGGTGCTGCGGGTTTCGGACGACGACTACTGGAAGGATTTCACCTCCAAGGTCTCGAGTCTGACGCCGCGGCTGCTGCTGTCCGATCTGCAGGTCAGCCGGCCGTTGCGGGTCGGTGCCGGCGGTGGCGAGTGGACCACCTATGCGCGGATCCAGAGCTGGCAGGTGCTGCAGAACGTCGAGCCGGCCAGCCGAATCGAAGCACCTTACGATCGGCTACCGCAGATCGGGGTGCGCACCGATCAACGTCTGGGAGCCGGGCTGCAGGTCGACTTCAATGCCGAGTTCAACCGCTTCACGAATCCGGCGGACGTGACCGGAGGCGTCAGCGGTGTCCCGGTCGGGGCCATCGTGCCGTCGCCGGGGCCGAACGGACGCGCGACCGGATCGCGGGTACACGCACTGGGTTCGATCAGCCGACCCTGGCGGACACCGGGCTGGAACCTGATTCCCAAGCTGTCGCTGAATGCGGCTTCTTATTCGCTCGACCAGCCGCTGGCCAATGGCGGGCGCAGCCCGTCGCGCGTGATTCCGACCTTCAGTGTCGACAGCGGCTGGATCTTCGAGCGCGATACCAGCTGGTTCGGACGTTCGCTTCGCCAGACGCTGGAGCCGCGCCTGTTGTATGTCAACACGCCTTACCGCGATCAACGCCTGTTGCCCAATTTCGATTCGGCGATCAAGGATTTCAACTTCGATTCGATCTATACCGAGAACCAGTTTTCCGGCATCGACCGGGTATCGGATGCCAACCAGCTGACTGCCGGCGTGACGACGCGTTTTCTCGATCCGTCCACTGGTGTCGAGGCCATGCGCTTCGGCCTCGTGCAGCGGGTGCTGTTCCGTGATCAACGCATCACCGCCGACGGCCAGCCGTCGACCCAGCGCTTGTCGGATCTGCTGCTGCTGGGCCAGACCAACCTGCTTCCGAGATGGACGCTGGAGTCGTCGGTGCAATACAACCCAGAGCTCAAGCGCGTGGTCCGATCGGTGGCCAGCGCGCGTTATTCGCCCGGGCCGTTCCGCACCTTCAACGCCACCTACCGCCTGACCCGCGGACTCAGCGAACAACTCGAGCTGGGCTGGCAATGGCCGCTCTACGGCGTCGGTTCCGGCGCTGGCGACTCGGGGGTGGCACAGCGGGCGTCTGCCGAGCAGCCGCTGTTGAACTTCTCGGGCCGGTCCGATTGCAACGGCACCTTGTATGGTGTGGGGCGAATCAACTACAGCACCACCGATCGTCGCATCACCGATTCGATCGTCGGCCTGGAGTACGACGCCGGTTGCTGGATCGGCCGGCTGGTCGCCGAACGGCTTTCTACCGGGCGCAGTGAAGCGACCACCCGGCTGCTGCTGCAACTCGAGCTGGTCGGCCTGTCCCGGCTCGGCAGCAGCCCGTTGCAGGTCTTGAAGGACAATATCCCCGGTTACCGGCTGTTGCGCGAAACCTCGGGTATCGGCTCGAACGTGAATACTTATGAATGATCTGACCACCCTGCGACGCCCTGTGGATCAACTTCGGCGATCGAACCCTCTGCGCGCGCTGCGCGACCTGTTGCTGCTGGCTGCCACCGCGTCGCTGGCGCTGCCCGGTGTTGCACAGTTGCGAGCCTCGGGCGCAACGACACAAGGTGTCGGCTCGGCGCCGGTTCGCGCATCGACCGGCGCCGGATTGCGCGGCGACTACATCCTGGCGATCGTCAACCAGGAGCTCGTCACCGCCGGCGAACTGGCCACGCGCATGCAGCGGGTTCGCGAGGCGGCCGAGCGGGCCAGCAACGCCTTGCCGCCGGAGGCCGAATTGCGCAGCCAGGTGCTGAAGATGCTGATCGACGAGCGGGTGCTGGTTACCGCGGCGCGGGAGACCGGCCAGCGGGTCGACGAGGCCGAAATCGATCGGGCTGTCAACAACGTGGCCGCGCAGAACCAGCTCTCGCAGGCCCAGCTGCGGGCGCGGCTGCAAAGCGAAGGGGTCGACTACGGGCGCTTCCGCAGCAATCTGCGCGATCAGATCCTGCTCGAACGCACGCGCGAGCGCGAGGTACAGTCGCGCATCCGAATCACCGACGCCGAAATCGACACCGAGATCGAGCGCCAGCGCGCCGAGGCCGGCAACTCGACCGAATACAACATCGCGCAGATCCTGGTTGCCGTGCCCGAGGGCGCCACCGTCTCGCAGGCCATGGAGCGGCGCATTCGCGCCGAAGGTCTGATTGCCCGTGTACGGGCCGGTGAGGCCTTCGATGCCGTGGCGCGGTCGACTTCCGACGACGCCAACAAGGACCAGGGGGGCGCGATCGGCATGCGGCCGGCCGATCGTCTTCCAGATGTCTTCGTGTCCCAGGTCAAGGATTTGCAGGTCGGAGCCGTCGCACCCGAGTTGCTGCGCACCGGTGCCGGGTTTCATATTCTCAAGCTGGTCGAGCGGCGCGATGCGGCAGCGTTCAAGGTCAACCAGACGCGGGTGCGCCATATCCTGCTGCGCCCGTCGGCGCAGCTGAGCGAGCAGGCTGCGATCCAGCGGCTGGCCGGCTTCAAGACCCAGATCGCATCCGGACGGGCGGCGTTCGAAGACTTGGCGCGGCAGAACTCCGAGGACGGTAGCGCGGTCGGCGGCGGCGACCTGGGCTGGACCTCGCCCGGCAGCCTGGTTCCCGAGTTCGAACAGGCGATGAACGGCCTGCCGGTGGGCGGATTGTCGGATCCGATCGTGTCGCGTTTCGGTGTGCACCTGATCCAGGTCGTCGATCGGCGCGAAATCGAACTCGACGCGCGCCAGCAGCGCGAGCAGGTTCGCAATGCGCTGAAAGAACGCAAATACGAAGCGGCCTACGACGACTGGCTCGATGAGCTCAGATCGCGGGCCTATATCGAGATGCGCGAGCCGCCGACCTGAACCCGGTGGTGGCCGACACCGCGGTCTTCTCGCGCTGCGACCCTCGTCGCACCCCAGGCTCGAAACCATGACGCACCAGGCGCGCAAACGCTTCGGTCAGCATTTCCTGACCGACGCGAGTGTCATTCAGCAGATCGTCGCGCTGATCGATCCCCGCCCCGGACAGGCCGTGATCGAGATCGGGCCCGGTTTGGGCGCCATGACCGATCCGCTGGTGGCGCGCTGCGGGCGGCTGCAGGTGATCGAGCTTGACCGAGACCTCGCCGCGCGGCTGCGCCGCCGGCACGAACTCGATGTGGTGGAAGCCGACGTGCTGAGGGTCGATTTCGCCGCCTTGGCCAGTCAGGCCGGGCAGGCGCTGCGGGTGGTCGGAAACCTGCCTTACAACATCTCCACACCCATCCTGTTCCACCTGCTCGATGCGGTCGGGTCGGTGGCCGATCAGCATTTCATGCTGCAGAAAGAAGTGGTTGACCGGATGGCGGCGACCCCCGGCAACAAGGCCTACGGCCGGCTGACCGTGATGCTGCAATGGCGCTATGCCATCGAGCCGGTGCTCGAGGTGCCGCCGGAGGCATTCGATCCGCCGCCGCGGGTCGACTCGGCGGTCGTGCGAATGACGCCGCTGCCGGCGGATTCGATCACCGGTATCGACCCGGTTCGACTCGGCGAACTGGTGACGGTCGCGTTTTCACAGCGCCGAAAGCTGCTGCGCCATACGCTGGGCAAATGGATCGCTGCGCAGGGCGTCGATACGCCGTTCGACCTTCAGCGGCGCGCCGAGGAGGTGCCGGTGGCGGAGTATCTGGCGTTGGCGGGCGCGCCGCGTCGCACGTGACCAATCGCAGCTGAAGCCGATACTGCCGCGCGCTGAAAGCCGCGACGCCCGTCGCGAGGTCCATCGCCGCTATGACGCGGCAAGCTCAGACCCGGACTGGCGGGCCTTCAGACAAGCCTGATTGAGGGAGAGCGGCGCAGCCGCTCCCGGGGTTGGTCCGTCAGGCGGCGTTCAGCCACATCGACGTATCGAACGCGCTGCTCATCATCGGCATATTCATGCCGAAGTTCGCGTTGGCTGCCGCCTTGGAGCCTGCCTTGGCAGGTTTGGCTGCAACATTCTGGGCCACATCTGTCGCCCGCTCCCATGACCCTTGTTCCTGGGAGCGGGCTACTGAAAAGAATAGAAGCACCTGAAGGGCACTCTGCGCTCGGCCCAGAAATCGGCCGCGTCCCTGAATATGTCGAGCAGTTGTTCGCGTGCTTCACGGTCGAAGCGCGGGTTGTCGGGCAGTTGTTCGAGCACGACCACGAAGCCGGGCTGGTCGCCCGCCTTGTTGACCTGATCGGTCATGCAGTCGAACAAGGCGTCGAAGTTCTTGCCGAAATGCGGCGGAAACAGGAAGGCCTCGGCAATGGTGTCGAGAACGTCCTGCTTGGACTGGGCCGCGCTCAGGTTCGCGTAGAGGAAATGCTGCTCGACGGCCTGGGCCGCCTGCAGCAGATCTTCGACGCGGTAGGCGCGGATCGATTGGACGATGTTCGGACGGACTGTCTGCAAGAGCATGTCACGTTCCTCCTTGGATCACGAGATAAAGAAAACGTTTGGCACAGGGGGAGCAACCCGACACTTGGCCTTGAAAATGGGGTGGATGACGTTCACTGGACAATGCGTCTGAAACTGCCGTAGTGATCGTCGGTATAGAAGCAAGATTCTGTCGTTGACGGAGGGTTCCCGCCGCAGACGATGCGCCGCGCTCCGCGGTCGCGCGAAGCCGGTGTGCGGACGGTGTATTCGCGGTAATAGCCTCGCGGTTTCAGCGGCAGCAGGCGTTCGCGGTTGCCGAATGTCGTGCCGTCCTTGTAGAACGGGAACGGGCCGCCACTGGCGATCAAGCGTGCGGTATGACGCGCTTCCTTGGGCAGGTCGACCAACTGGACCGTCGCCGAGTCAGGCAACGGCCCCTTGGCAACAGCCAGTTCCGGCCCCAGCAAGGAAATCGCCAATCCAGCCGCAAGGCCCGCCCTGCGCCATGCAGACAACGCAAGTGGCCGACCTGAAAAGAACACGGGTTTTCCCTCAAATCAGAAAGCGTCATGTTACCGAAATGATGCCGAAAGCTCAAGAGCAAGGCTACTTTCGGCTCTGCGACGGTGCATTGTAAGTGATCGCATACTATCGATACAGGACATACGAAACATCGAAATCGATCCAAGATCGCCGGACCGGCGAAGCGTGAGATCGAAAACAAGTCCTTGCGCGGGCGCGGGGCTTGATCTGGATTCACCGTTTTGGTGCTGCGGCGGTGCGTCATGCGCCTGCAATACCCGCGCTGCGAGCTGCCCGGATGCGCACAATTGCGTAGCCACCGCTGAACCGGCTGGGCCGATACTGGGCCATCCGTTGCGCCGAAATCGATGACTTTCCCCTTCTCCGCCATCGCGTCAGTGCCCGGCCCCGACCTGGCGGCCGTCTTGGCCATTCCGAACCCTCCGGCCCACCTCAGCGGGTCGCCGACCCAACGGCGTCGGCCCTGGTTGTGGCTGGCGCTGGTCAGTCTGCTGCTGATCGGACAGACCGCCCTGGTATGGCTGACCTTCAATTTCGAGATCAACCGGCTTCAGGAAGACGTCGAGACCGCATCAGCCAGCATCGCCGCGGATATTCGCCAGGCGGTCTCGCGCGATCTGCAGAGTTTGCAGGCGCTGGGCTGGCGTGACGAATCGGCTTCGATTCAATGGCGCACCGAGGCCGTGCAGTTGGTGCTGGAACGCCGGGAACTGCTGCGCATCGAGCGTCGCGACCTGCAGATGCAGATCGTCAGCGCGGTCGACAGCCCCTACCACCCGCCGATTTTCAGCCGCCTGCCCCGCGAGGCCATCGATCAGGAGACTGCGGTGGCGTGCAGTGCGGCGACCCGGGTCGGCGGGCCGACGTTCTCGCGCAGCTTTTTCGTTCCGCTGCCCGGTGATCTTGGGGTCGAGGTGGTCGATGTCTGCGTTCCGGTGCAGCGCAACGGCCAGCTCATCAGTTTCGTGGTCGCCAGTGTCTCGCTGCAAGGGCTGCTCGGCGACGTGGTCAGCCCGCAATTGCTGCAGGCCCACGAACTGACATTCATCGATGTCGACGGCACACGCCTGGCGCGTGGCGGCCAGCCGCGCGGCGCCGGCATCTACATCGCCGAGCGTCTGGTGGATCTGGCCGGGCAGACGATGCGCCTGCGGGTCGACAGCATGTCGGGGCGACCCGAACTGATCCCGAACCTGGCGGTTGCGCTGGTGCTGGGTCTGTCGCTGGCGCTTGGGGCGGTGGTGCTGCTGCTGACGCGCGACATGCGCCGCCGCTCGGCGGCCGAACATGCGCTGGCTGAAGCCCTGGCATTTCGCAAGGCGATGGAGGACTCGCTGCTGACCGGTCTGCGGGCCCGCGACCTCGACGGCCGGGTCAGCTATGTCAATCCGGCGTTCTGCGAAATGGTCGGCTTCACGGCCGACGAGATCATCGGACACGATCCGCCCCCCTACTGGCCGCCTGAAATGGTGCCCGAATACCGGCGCCGCATGAAGCAGCGTCAGCTGCCCGACCCGCCACCGCGCATCGGTCCGGCGGCGCGCGGCAACTCGCGCGAAGGCTTCGAGACCACCTTCATTCGCAAGGATGGCGAGCGCTTCGCGGTCCTGATCTTCGAGGCGCCATTGGTCAACAGCCAGGGCCGGCAGACCGGCTGGATGAGCGCCGCGCTCGATGTCAGCGATCAGCGTCGGATCGAGGAGCTGTCGCGCCAGCAGCAGGAGCGGCTGCAGGCCACCGCCAGGCTCGCCACCGTCGGCGAGATGGCCTCGCTGCTGAGCCACGAGTTGAACCAGCCCTTGGCAGCGATCTCCAGTTATGCCGCCGGATCGCTGAACCTGCTGCGCGAGCAAGCCGGCCAGACCGAGGAGGCCGGGCTGCTGCGCCAGGCGATCGAGCGCATCGGCGAACAGGCCGAACGCGCCGGCAAAGTGATCAAGAGCGTCCACAATTTCGTGCGGCGCCGCGAGCAGTTGCGCGAGCCGGTGCGGGTGGAGGTGCTGATGGAGGCGGTGCTGCCGCTGATGCGACTGCAGGCCCGCAAGAGTGGCGCTCGCATCGAGGTGGCGCTGGCCGACGCTCTGCCGCGGGTCGTCTGCGATCGAACCATGGTCGAGCAGGTGTTGCTGAACTTGACCCGCAACGGCATTCAGGCGATGGAGCAGGCGACGCCGCTGGCGGATCGCGAACTGCTGATCCGGGTCCGCAGCGATCATCCGAACTGGGTCGCGATCAGCGTCATCGACCGGGGGCCGGGCATCGACAGCGCCGTGGCTCAACGCTTGTTCACACCGTTCTTCACGACCCGCACCGAAGGCATGGGTCTCGGCCTCAGCCTGTGCCGCACGGTGATCGAGCAACACGGCGGGGCGCTCGATTTCGAACGTCTCGCGGCACACCGTTACGGCGACGAGCCCGCCGGTCCGGCGACCGAATTCCGATTCACGCTGCCGGCCGAGCGGACGCCGCCAATGGCGCGCGCTGCGCTGCCTGCACAATCGGCATGACAATCGAGCGCCGCAGCGGTCCGGTTGCCTGCTGCCGCATCCCGACATGAATTCGCCACCCGTCGCTCCGCCCGCCCTCACACCGACCCTTGCCACGGCCGGCTTCGGTCTGCCGATGGTCTATCTGGTCGACGACGAGCAAGTGGTGCGCGATGCGCTGGCCTGGCTGCTGCGGTCGCGGCGGCTGCTGAGCGAGGGCTTCGGCAGCGCCGAGGCCTTCGAGACGATGGTGAATGGCCGCCTGCCCGCCGTTGACGCTGCCGATGCCGCTGGCCACGCTGGTGGCGCCACCGAAGAACCCGACTGGCCGACCGCGCCAAGCTGTCTGCTGCTCGACGTGCGGATGCCCGGGACCAGCGGCCTGGTGTTGTTCGAGCGCCTGATCGAGCGCGGCCTGCTGGCGGCCCTGCCGGTGATCTTTCTGACCGGCCATGGCGATGTGCCGACCGCAGTGACCGCGGTCAAGCGAGGTGCCTTCGATTTCGTCGAAAAACCGTTTGCCGACAATGCACTGGTCGATCGGGTCGAGCGCGCACTGCAATGCAGTCTGCTGGCGCTGCAGGCGCGCAAGGAGCGGCGGCTTTTCGCGAGCCGCCTGGCCGATCTGTCCGAGCGCGAGCGCGAGGTGATGCGCCTGGTCATCGACGGCCGTCAGAACAAGCAGATCGCCGACAGCCTGCACATCAGCGTGCGCACGGTCGAAGTGCACCGGGCGCGGGTATTCGAGAAGATGGACGTCAAGTCGGCGGTCGAGTTGTCCAATCTGATCCACCAACACGCCAACCCGGATCCGGATGCCGCTCGGTGAATTCGAACTGATCGACCGCTATTTCAAGCGGCCGCTGGCCAACGCGGTGCTGGGCATCGGCGACGATTGCGCGCTGCTTGCTCCCACGCCCGGCATGCAGCTGGCCACCTCGACCGACATGTTGATCGAGGGCCGTCATTTCCTGTCGACCGTGGCTGCCGATCGCCTCGGCCACAAGGCGCTGGCCGTCAATCTGAGCGACCTGGCCGCGTGTGGCGCCAGACCGGTGGCGTTTACGCTGGCATTGGCGATGCCACGCGCCGAGCCCGACTTTCTGGGCCCCTTTTCACAGGGCTTGCTGGCTCTGGCCGAACAGCACGGCTGCGAGCTGATTGGCGGCGATACCACGCGCGGGCCGCTCGCGATCTGCATCACGGTATTCGGCGAGGTGCCGGCCGGTCAGGCCCTGCTCCGATCCGGTGCCAGGCCGGGCGACACGCTCTGGGTCAGCGGGACCACCGGTGATGCCCGTCTGGCACTGGAGGTGTTTCGCGGCATGCAGCAGTTGCCGGGCGATGATTTCGAGCAGGTGCGTCGCGCGATGGAGCTGCCGCAACCACGCGTCGAGCTGGGTCAGGCGTTGCGCGGGATCGCCAGCAGCGCGATCGACATCTCCGACGGACTGGTGGGCGATTTGCGCCACATTCTGAGCCGATCGGGGGTCGGTGCCCATGTCGATGTCGACCGCGTGCCGCGCAGCGTGGTGCTTCGATCCCAGGGCCTCGCGCTGCAGCGGCTGTGCACGCTGGCCGGCGGTGATGACTACGAGCTGTTGTTCACCGCCCCGCCCGAAGCGGATGGCCGCGTTGCGGCGGCCGGGCGAGCGGTCGGCGTGGCGGTGACGCCGATCGGCCGCATCGAGCCGGAGGCCGGACTTCGATTGACCGATCAACACGGCTTGGCCATCGAGGGGCAGCTCGATTCCTTCGATCATTTCCGCAGCTGAGGCGGCGCGCGCCTCGATGCCACTGCCCGGTCTCTCATCTTGATGGAGCTCGACTTGCAAGCTGCTTCCGGAGCCGACATCGATCTGGCCCGCCTGGCCGACCTGCTGCGCGCGCGTGGTCAGCGCCTGTGCACCGCCGAGTCCTGTACTGGCGGAATGATTGCCGCTGCATGCACGTCGCTGGCCGGATCCAGTGACTGGTTCGAGCGCGGATTTGTCACCTATTCGAATCTGGCCAAGGTCGAGACGCTCGGCGTCGATCAGGCGCTGCTCGACACGCACGGTGCGGTCAGCGAGGACGTTGCGCTGCAGATGGTGCAGGGCGCACTGAGCCGCTCGGCCGCCGACTGGGGAGTTGCGGTGACCGGCATCGCAGGGCCGGGTGGCGCGGTTCCGGGCAAGCCGGTCGGCACGGTATGGCTCGCGCTCGGCGGCAAACGCTCGCCGCCGACTGCCCGCTTGTATACCTTCGACGGTGATCGCCGCGCGGTGCGCGAGCAGACCGTGCAGGTCGCGCTGCAAGTCCTGTGTATTGCCATCGAAGCGGACGTGGCTTCGAACCAGCTGCCGGCCGCACCGCGATGAACGGCAAGGTGGTCCGGTGAGCGTCTTGTTGTGCGGTCACTTCTCCGACGCCGATCAAGCCGACTGGTTGCGCATCCTGGGCGCAGCAGCGGGCGATGAAGACTGGATCACGCGCCGCGACGAGGTCGATCCAGCGACCGTCGACGTCGCCGTTGTCGCCAATCCGGCGCCCGGCCTGCTGCAAGGCCTGCCGAGCCTGCGGCTGATCCAGTCCTTGTGGGCCGGCGTCGACCGGCTGCTGGCCGATCCCACGTTGCCGAGAGGCGTGACCATCACCCGCATGGTCGACCCGGCGATGAACCAGGCGATGGCGGAAACCGCGCTGTGGGCGGTGCTGGCATTGCAGCGCGACTTTTTCAGCTACGCGCGCCAGCAGCGGCAGGCGCATTGGCAGCAGTGGCCACAGCGCCGGGCCGAGGATTGGCCGGTGCTGGTGCTCGGTCTGGGTGAAATGGGTCGCTGCGTGGCTAATCGGCTGGCGGCAAACGGCTACCCGGTCAGTGGCTGGAGCCGCAGCGGGCGCTCGGCCGGGAACGCAGGCATCGAGTGCCTGAGCGGAGAAGAAGCGCTGCTGGACGCACTGCAGCGCGCGCGCGTGGTGGTCAACTTGCTGCCGCTGACACCTGAAACCGCCGGCTTCTTCGGCGCTCGCCGACTGGCCGCGATGCGCCGCGGCGGCCATCTGGTCAATCTGGCGCGTGGCGCCCATCTGGTCGAGGCCGCTATCCTGGCTGCGCTCGACAGCGGTCAGTTGGGTGAACTGGTCGTCGATACTTTTGCCATCGAACCGCTGCCAAGCGGTCATGCCTTCTGGCGCCATCCGCGCATCAGCGTGTTGCCGCATGTCGCGGCACAGACCGACAAACGCAGCGCCGCGGCTGTGGTTGCAGGCAACCTCGCCCGCTTGCGCAGCGGGCTCGAACCGCTGCACCAGGTCGACCGCTCGCGCGGCTATTGAGCGCTGCGCAATCTGCCGGGCGGGTCAAGCGCCCCGAGGGTTCAGGAAATTTCGGGGCCAGGCCCGGCTGTTCAAGCCAGAGCCCGGCGCGAACCCAGTGCCAGTCGAGCATGCTCAACCTTCGGCGGGCCGCGGCGAGCCGGTGAAGCGCCAACCAGCGGCTCCATCAGCATCAACGCGAGGCGCCGCAGCGCCGCCCAGGCGTCCAGCGGCCATTGCGGGTGTCGCAAACCTTTCACCAGGCCGTCGCAGATTTGCGCCGCGGCCAGCAGTTCGGCCAGTTCGGCCGCGTCGAACCGCGGCAAGGCGGCTTCGAACAGGTGTTCCTTGGCGCCCCAGACGCGCGCCTCGCGCAAGGCCATCGGCATCGGTTTGCCATCGTCGAGCGCCTGTCGGCAGCGCCGCAGGGCGCGAATGTCTTCGGCCAGCGTCCAGTGCACCAGCACCGCGGCTTCTCCTTCGGCCTGCAAGGCGTCGAGCATGTGCAGCGCGCGGCTCACCTGGCCGGCCAGCACGGCTTCACCGAACTTGGCGATGTCGTAGCGCGCGACGTCGAGCACCGCGGCCTCGAACTGCTCGAAACCGAGTTCGCCTTCCGGAAACAGCAGGCCGAGCTTCTGGATTTCCTGGTGCGCCGCGAGCAGGTTGCCCTCCACCTGATCGGCAAAGAATGCAAGCGCGCGTTGCCCGTCGTCGCCCGCCTTGACGCGTTGGCCCTGTCTGGCCAGCCGCTGCGCCAGCCAGGCCGGCAGTGCATGCCGTTCGATCGGATCGATGCGGATCGATACGCCGGCCTTGTCGAGCGCGCCGAACCAGGCGCCTTGTTGCTGCTGTCGATCCAGGCGCGGCAACTGCACCAGCGTCAGCACATCGTCGCTCAGGTGCTCGCAGTAACGCTGCAATGCATCGGAACCGTCCTTGCCCGGCTTGCCCGACGGAATCCGGATCTCCACCAGCTGCCGGTCGCTGAACAGGCTCATCGCCTGAGCCTGTCCCAGCAAGCCGCTCCAGTTGAAATGGGCACCGGCGACGGTGTGGACTTGGCGCTCGCCGTAGCCGGCCGCCAGCGCGGCGGTGCGGATCGCATCCGCCGCTTCCTGCACCAGCAGGGCCTCGTTGCCCCAGACGGTATAGACCGGGCGCAGTCCCTTGGCCGACGCCTGAGTCAGGTGGCTGCTCAGCTGGTCGGCGCGCAGCTGCATCGGCTCAAGCCGTGCTGACGGCGGAAAGAATGCGCATCACCTGCGCGACGATGTCGCTTTGCATGGCGCGGAACAACGCGGCTTCTTCCTGCTCCTTGGCCAGCGCAATGGTTTCGCTGTAGCTCATGTCGCGGCTCAGCCGGATCTCGCGCGCCGGGATCAGCACCCGGCCGGACTGAGAACTGAGGCGAAAGACGAATCGTGAACGCAGCTGCAGTTCTCGCACCTGGCCCGCGCTGGTGCTGGCAACGACACTTTTTTCACGCACATCGGCAAGCACCTCGAGGACGACATCGGCTTTCGCGATCGAATCGACGACCAGCGTCGTGCGACTGGCATCGATGTTGGCCTTCAGCTCCACGGCTAGCGGTGACTGGTCGGCAAAACCGCGCAGTTGGATGGTGCGGAAATTCAGCGCCGGTGCGCGCCGCAACTCGAAGCCACAGCCACCCAGCAGCACCATCCCGGCACCCGCCAGCACAGTGCGGCGGCGCGAAACCCCAGGCATGGCGAGCGTCGTCATCCGACGACGACGTTGACCAGACGGCCCGGCACGATGATGATCTTTTTCGGCCGCTTGCCGTCCGAAAACTTGATGCAGTCGGGGTTGGCCAGCGCGGCTGTTTCGATCGCCGACTTGTTCGCATCGGCGGCAACCTTGATTGACCCGCGCAACTTGCCGTTGACCTGCAACATCAGCTCGATCTCGTCCTGCTGCAAAGCGGTCTCGTCGACATCGGGCCAGGCCGCGTCGAGCAAGTCGCCGTGGGCGGCGGCAAAACCCAAGTCGCGCCACAAAGTCCAGGTCAGGTGCGGACAGGCCGGGTACAGGCAACGCAACAGGATGCCGAAACCCTCGCGCACGACCGATGCCGCGCCGGCTCCGGGGTCTGGCTTGAAGGCCTCGAGTGCATTCAGCAATTTCATCGCGCCGGAGACGACGGTGTTGTATTGCATGCGCTCGTAGTCGTAGCTGACCTGACGCAACACCGTGTGCACCTCGAAGCGCAGCGCCTTCGCCGTACTCGACAAGCTGCCCTCGCCGGGCGCATCGGTCGATTGCAGCGCTGCGGCGTTCTTGACAGCGAAGTTCCAGACCCGGCGCAGGAAGCGGTGTGCGCCTTCGACGCCGGCATCGTTCCACTCCAGCGTCTGTTCCGGCGGCGACGCGAACATCACGAACAGGCGGGCGGTGTCGGCACCGAACTTGTCAATCAGCTGTTGCGGGTCGACCCCGTTGTTCTTCGACTTGGACATCGTTGTCCAGCCTTCGTAGTCGACCGGCTGGCCATCCGATTTGAGCGTGGCCGACAACACGTGGGCGTGTTCATCACGCGTGATGTCGAGGTCGTGGGCCCACAGGTAGTCCTTGCCGCCACCGTCAGGGCTGCGCGAGAACGCCTCGTTCAGCACCATGCCCTGGGTCAGCAGGCGTTCGAACGGCTCGTCGATCGCGACCAGCTTCAGGTCGCGCATCACCTTGGTCCAGAAGCGCGCGTACAGCAGGTGCAGGATGGCGTGTTCGATGCCGCCGATGTACTGGTCCATCGGCATCCAGTAGTCGACCCGCGGATCGGTCATCGTGTCGGCTTCACCCGCGCGCGGCTGCGCATTGCAGTAGCGCATGAAATACCACGACGAATCGACGAAGGTATCCATCGTGTCGGTCTCGCGACGCGACGGGTTGCCGCACACCGGGCAGCCGACATTCAGGAACGCCTCGCAGTGGTTCAGCGGGTTGCCGCTGCCATCCGGGATCAGGTATTCGGGCAACAGCACCGGCAGATCGCTCTCGGGCACCGGTACCGCGCCGTGTTCGTCGCAATGGATGATCGGGATCGGCGTGCCCCAGTAGCGCTGGCGGCTGATGCCCCAGTCGCGCAGGCGCCAGGTGGTCTTCTTGTCGCCCAGGCCCTTGGCGTGCAGCGCTTTCGCGATGGCGTCGACTGCGATGGCATATGGCAGCCCGCTGTACAGATCCGAGTTGATGGTGATGCCGTTCTGCTTGTCGGCGTACCAGTCGTTCCAGTGCTCGTAGTCGTAGTGCTTGCCGTCGATGTGGATGACCTGCGTGATCGCGATGTCGTATTTCTTCGCGAACTCGAAATCACGCTGGTCATGCGCCGGCACACCCATCACCGCGCCATCGCCGTAACTCATCAGCACATAGTTGCCGACCCAGACCTCGATCTCCTCGTGGCTCAGCGGGTGCGTCACCAGCAGGCCGGTGCGAACGCCCTTCTTTTCCTGCGTCGCGAGTTCGGCTTCGGTGGTGCCGCCGGCCTTGCATTCGGCGATGAAGGCCGCGACCTCGGCTTGTGTCTGTGCCGCATGCAACGCCAGCGGGTGTTCGGGCGCGACGGCGCAGAAGGTCACGCCCATGATGGTATCGGCGCGGGTCGTGAAAACGTAGAGCTTGCCGTCCTGGATCGCCTGCCCCGAGTCGTCGGCGATCGAGTGGGTGAACGCGAATCGCACACCCTCGCTCTTGCCGATCCAGTTTTCCTGCATCAGCTTGACGCGTTCGGGCCAGCCCGGCAGGTGGTGCTGCACCGAGTCGAGCAACTCGTCGGCGTATTCGGTGATTTTCAGGTAGTAGCCGGGGATCTCGCGCTTCTCGACCTCGGCGCCACTGCGCCAGCCGCGCCCGTCGATGACCTGCTCGTTGGCCAGCACGGTCTGGTCGACCGGATCCCAGTTGACGACCTGGGTGCGGCGCTCGGCGATGCCGGCTTCGAGCATCTTCAGGAACAGCCACTGGTTCCAGCGGTAATACGCAGGCGAGCAGGTCGAGATCTCGCGGCTCCAGTCGATCGCCAGGCCCATCGCCTGCATCTGCGACTTCATGTGCGCGATGTTGTCCCGGGTCCACTTGGCTGGCGGGACCTTGTTCTTCATCGCCGCGTTTTCGGCCGGCAGGCCGAAGGCGTCCCAGCCCATCGGCATCAGCACGTTGTGGCCCTTCATGCGCAACTGGCGGGTCAACATGTCGTTGATCGTGTAGTTGCGCACATGGCCCATGTGCAGCTTGCCGCTCGGGTACGGCAGCATCGAACAGGCGTAGAACTTCGGCTTCGGCTGGCCGGCGGCGTCGACCGCGTCTTCGCTCACGCGGTAGGCGTCGACAGCCGACCACGTGGCCTGGGCGGCCTGTTCGATCTCGGTCGGTTTGAATTCTGGGCTCATCGCGCGGCGCGCTGGGTATCGGCTGGGAAGGAGGGCGGATTATAGGAAGCGTGAGGGTTCGGCGCTGGCCGGCACCCACCTGTGCGCCGGCTCACGACCTCAGTTCGCAGGCGCCGCCGTCGGCTCGGCCACCAGCGCGATGCGCGTCAGGCCGCCTTGCTGAATTTCACCGATCAGTGCGGCGACCTGGCCATAGGGCGCGGTCCGGTCGGCGCGCAACTGGACCTCGGTATCCGGATTGCGGCCCGCCACCGCGGCGACCCGCTGGCGCAACGTCGGGGCGTCGACGATCTCGTCGGCCAGATACCAGGCCCCGGTCGAATCGATCGCCACCTGGATGAATGGCGGCGCTTCGCGCGATTGGGCGGCTTCGGCGGTCGGCAGGTCGAGTTTCAGACTCGGAACCATCAGCGGTGCGGTGATCATGAAAATCACCAGCAGCACCAGCATCACGTCGATCAGCGGCGTCATGTTGATCTCGCTCATCGGCGCCGGGGTGCTGCTGCGCTCGAGACGTCCGAATGCCATGGTCAGGGCTGCGCGACGGGCTGCGGCGCGGTCTCGAGGCGCATTTCACGCAGGTCGTGGGCAAACCCTTCGAGGTCGGCCTCGCACCCGCTGACCCGCTTGCCGAAGATGTTGTACGCCAGGACGGCCGGGATCGCGACCGCCAGGCCCGCCGCGGTCATGATCAAGGCCTCGCCGACCGGTCCGGCGACCCGCTCGATCGTGATGCCGCCCGAGGTCGAGATCGCCAGCAGCGCGTGATAAATGCCCCACACTGTGCCGAACAACCCGATGAACGGCGCCGTGCTGCCGATCGACGCCAGCAGCACTTGGCCGAATTGCAGCTGCGCCAGCACCCCATGCAGGCTGTCGCGTAGTCGCCGCGTCAATTGCGACGCCAGTTGCCCGCGCGCCTCCAGGCTGTGGCCGGAGGCCTGGGCCAGCGCGGCGTCGAGCAGCGGCAGCAGCACGGCCTCGCGGTCGAATGCGCCGAGCTGGACCCGCGCTGCCGCCAGATCGGGCGCGGCCCAGAACGCCGGCACCGCGCGTGCGATGTCGTGCCGCACGCGGCGCAGCAACCATGATTTCCAGAAGATCAGGACCCAGGCGCTGAGCGACATCAGCAGCAGCAACAACGCCACCGCGCGGATGACGCTGTCGCCTTGCTGCCAGACCTGCTGCAAGCCGCCCATGGACGATGCGTCGCCGTGTGAGGTCAGCCGAGGTTGAGCACCGCGTTCATGTCGAACAGGCCATGTGGCTTGTCGGCCAGAAAACGCGCGGCGCGCAGGCTGCCCTGGGCGTAGGTGGTGCGGCTCGAACTCTTGTGCGTGATCTCGATGCGCTCGCCGGTGCCGGCGAACAGCACCGTGTGGTCGCCGACGATGTCGCCACCGCGGATCGTCGCAAAGCCGATCGTCGACGGATCTCGCTCACCGGTCACGCCTTCGCGGGCATACACCGCGCAATCGTCTAGCTTGCGCCCGAGCGCCTGGGCCACCACCTCGCCCATCTGCAGCGCCGTGCCGCTCGGCGCGTCGACTTTGTGGCGGTGGTGTGCTTCGATCACTTCGATGTCGTAGCCCTCGGACATCGCGCGTGCGGCCATGTCCAGCAGCTTCAACACCACGTTGATGCCCACACTCATGTTCGGTGCCAGCACGATCGCCATTGACTCGGCATGGGCTGCAATCTGCGCCTTCTGCTCGCTGCTGAAGCCGGTGGTGCCGATGATGGCCTTGACCCCGAGACGACGACAGACCGCCAGATGCGCCAGCGTGCCCTCCGGGCGCGTGAAGTCGATCAGCATGTCGGCGCCGGATAGCCCGGTCTCCAGATCGTCGGTGATCGCGACACCTGCCGGCTTGCCGAGAAATGCTGCTGCATCCTGGCCGAGGCTGGCACTGCCGCTGACATCGAGCGCGCCGGCCAGCACCATGTCGTCGGCCTGGGCGACGGCTTCGATCAGCATCTGGCCCATCCGGCCCGATGCGCCAGCCACAGCGATGCGCAATCGCCCGCCTGCATGGTGCCGTGCGGCGACCGCGTCGCGGTTGCTCGCCATGGCTCAGCGCGGTTCGAGGGGTGGGTAGGTGCGTGCCGGCAACGCCGGCGTGGCGGCCGGTGCGTCGGCCGCCGGTGCGGCTGGCGCCGGCAGGCGTTTCATCTGCTCCTCGTTGAGCGCCAACGACGGCGGCTTGCCGCGGCTCTTGAAGGTGTCGATCGATTCGACGAATTCACGCTCAGCCGGCAGTTCCGGGGCGACGATCGATTTCAGCGAGTCACCTTCGAAACGCACCGTCACCTGACGGCGTTGCGGCGCCGCACCCTGGCGCCGGATCGTGAAGATGTAGTCCCAGCGGTCGGTGTGGAAGACATCGGTCAGCAGCGGCGAACCGAGGATGTCGCGCACCTGCGAGCGGGTCTGGCCCGGTTTGACCAAGGCGGCCTGTTCGCTGGTGATGACGTTGCCCTGCACCACTTCGACCTTGTACGGTGTCACCAGGCCGAGCACCTTGTCCTTGTTCGCGATCGATGAACAGGCAGTCAAGGCAAGCGCTGCGCCGCTGATGGCAGCGGCTCGAACGGCGACGACGAGAAATCCGGACAGGCTGGACAGGAACATGGCGAAAGCACCCGCGGAGAGAAGACGTTGGCCGGGACGCGGTCATGTCGTGGCACGACGCGCCCATCCCGAGGAGGGTAGGGACAGGTCATTGCTGACCCATCCCCCCCTAAGAACCGGACTTGCAACTTTCACCGCATCCGGCTCAAGCACAACTTTTGGTTCGAAGTCACAAAGCTTGCAATGTTATCAGCCTGCTTTGCCTTTCCGACCCACCAAGCCTCGTTCCGAGGCCGGCTTCACAACGGTCAAACCGTTGGCATGCAGTTGGACATGACACACCGGATGCAGGAGCACCCGGTTCGACAACGCGTCCGACCCGCCCACCACCCGAGGTACCAGGTGATGGTCGTGCCAACCGGTCTCGTCCGACAAGGACCCGCCGCAGCTCGCACACTTGCCTTGCTGCGACAGAAACAGCGACGCCCATTGCTTGCGGTACGCCATGCTTTTCAGCAGACGCTTCGCTCGCAGGTCCTCGCCAAACGCCTCCCACCTCGGATCAAAGGGGTTGTAGCCTCCTTTGACCTTTTGGTGTCGAACAATCTCGGTATCGGCGAGCCGATACAACCGCGCCCATCGCGGCGCGCTGTCGTCCGTCGGAACCCTGACTGCGAATTCCGACCGTCCCTCGATGGTCGACCAGTACTTCTCGGTCACCCACTTCGGGCTCTTCATGGGATGTCTGCGACGTGCCCAGCGCGTCAACCGCCACCACAGCA
>JANNNE010000341.1:0-43583 GCA_031398385.1 Ideonella sp. | reverse complement strand
AGCAGATCGCCTTCGGTGTAGTGGGCCACCGGCACACCCAGGTGTTGCAGCAGCTGGTCGACCTGTGCGGCGATCGGGGCGGCCTTGGAAGTGGGAGAGTCGGCCATGGCAGTTCCGGACAGATTGCGGCGTGGTGTGAGGTCCGTGCGGGCGATCAGACGGTCTGGATCTCCAGCCGCCCCCCACGATCACCCAGCGTCTTCGTCAGCAACGCAGCCGTCGCGTAGATCGCATCGATGGTCGGCGTTGGCGTATCGGTGATGCGCGCCAGTTCAACCACGCTGCCGACCAGCGCCTGCAGTTCGAGCGCGCGGCCATGTTCGACATCCTGCAGCATCGAGGTCTTGTGCGCACCCACGCTTTCGGCGCCGGCGATGCGTTGCTCCAGCGAGACCTTGAATTCGACGCCAAGCTTTTCGCCCACCGCTCGGGCCTCGCTCATCATGCGCGCGGCCAGTTCGCGGCTGAGCGGGAAGCGGCAGATGTCTTCCAGCGTCGCATGGGTCAGCGCGCTGATCGGGTTGAAGCTGAGGTTGCCCCACAGCTTGACCCAGATCTCGCTGCGGATATCGCGCGAGACCGGCGCCTTGAAGCCCGCCGCCATCAGCGATTTGCTCAGCGCCTCGATGCGCGGCGTGCGCTGGTTGTCCAGTTCGCCCAGCGTGAAGCGGTTGCCCTCGACCAGCCGGACCACGCCGGGTTCGACCAGTTCGGCGGCGGGGTAGACGATGCTGCCGATGATGCGCTCGAACTCGATGCCGGCAGCCAGCGCGCCGTCCGGGTCGACGCTGCTCAGCGCGCGGCCGTCGTAGGGGCCGTCCAGCCGATGGAAATACCACCACGGCACGCCGTTGATCATCGTGACGACCATGGTCTCGGGGCCGAACAGCGCGCGCAGACCCGGCAACAGGTCGCGCACCTGGTGCGCCTTGGTGGTCAGCAGTACCACGTCCTGCGGGCCGGCTTCGGCCGGATCCTGGACGGCGCGTACCTCGCTGGTGTGCTGCGAGCTGCCGTCAGGCAGCAGCAGCTTGAAACCCTGTGAATTGATTGTCGCCAGGTTCCTGTTGCGGGCGATGAAGGTGACCTGCTCGCCGGCCAGCGCCAGTTTGGTGCCGAGGTAGCCACCGATCGCGCCGGCTCCGACAATTGCGTATCTCATCATCAGAACTCGCCCGATACGTAGGATCCGAAGCCCAGCCCGATGCGTTGCGCCAACCCGATGCGTTGCAACTTGCCGGTCGCGCCCTTCGGCAATTCGTCAACGAACAGGATCTTCTTCGGCACCTTGTAGCCGGCCACGCGCTTGGCGACGAACTGCTGCAGCTCGCGCTCCTCGCACTCGTGGCCCTCGTGCAGCACCACCATGGCGGCCACCTCCTCACCCAGGCGCTTGTGCGGCGCGCCGAACACCACCACCTGCGCCACCGACACATGATCGAGCAGAATCTCGTCGATCTCGCGCGGGCTGACCTTCTCGCCGCCCCGGTTGATGATTTCCTTCAGACGGCCGGTGATGCTCAGGTAGCCGTCGGCATCGATCACGCCCTGGTCGCCAGTGCGGAACCAGCCATCGACGAAGGCCTCGTCGTTGGCTTTCGGATTGTTCTCGTAGCCGGCGGTCACGCTGGGTCCTCGGATCACGATCTCACCGGTCGAGTCGGCACCCAGCAGGCTGCCGTCTTCACCGCGGATGGCAATCTCGGGGCCAGCTGCAATGCCCACCGACCCGGGCTTGCGTTGCGCCGGTGGCAGCGGGTTCGACGCCATCTGGTGCGCCGATTCGGTCATGCCGTAAGACTCGATCAACGGCGCCTTGAACATGGTCTCGATCTGCTGGATCAGCTGCGGCGGCATCGCCGACGACGACGAGCGCACGAAGCGCAGCGAGTGCCGCGCCAGCACCTCGGCGTTGTGCTTGCCGCGGCTGGCGATCGCCAGGTGCATGGTCGGCACCGCGGTGTACCAGCTCGGCTTGGCCTCGTCCATCCACTTGAAGAAGCGCAGCGCGTTGAAGCCCGGCGTGCAGAACACCCGTGAGCCGGCCGACAGCGGCGCCAGCAGGCCGGCCAGCAGGCCGTGGATGTGGAACAGCGGCATGATGTTCAGGCCGCTGTCGGCGGGCTTGAACTGCAGCGTGGCGGCGATGTTGCCGGCCGATGCGCACAGATTGGCGACCGACAGCGGCACCCGTTTGGGCCGCGAGGTGGTGCCCGAGGTGTGCAGCACCATCGCCACGTCAGCCGGCTGAGACGGGCCGCCGTTTTCACAAGCTGAGCCCGATCCGGCCGACAGCTTGAATGCGCCGGCCGGCGCGCCTTCGGCAATGCTCAGCTCGATGATCCGAACGCCCAGCTTGTTGGCCGCCGCCACCGCAGGCGATTGGCTGCCGGTCTCGACGATCAGCGCCTTCGCCTGCAGGTCGTCCAGATAGAACTCGAACTCGTCGACGCGATAGGCCGGATTGAGTGGCGCGCTGGCGACCGCCGACGCACAGGCCAGAAAGCAGCTCGCCATCTCGGGGCCGTTCGGCAGCACGATGGCGACCCGGTCGTTGCGGCCGATACCGCAGGCATTCAACGCGGCCGTGGTTTCGCGAACCAGCGACCGCAACCCGCGGTAGTCGAGCGGCGTACGGCCCGGCGCCGCGATGGCAATCGCCTCATCGGCACCCGTTTGCAGAAGTTCTTCAAGTGTCATGGTTGAATCGCAGGTTGAGGGCACAGGTACGGTCATCAGTGGCCGGCCCGATTTTGTCCGGGACTGAACACATTCTTGCCGATCTGTATTTTGGATGGGTAATGGTTTCGTCCCAGCCGCTTTGGCTTGAATGGCCTGCGGTTGTTTGGCCATGGAGTGATCGAGAGACAACGATGATCGAAGAACCGACCACCAGCCACGCCCAGGCACTGCCAATCGCCAAGGCGCTGCTCGAGGGATTTGATCGCCATTACCGGCTGTTCAGTGAAACCAATCGGGCGGCCAAGCAGCGCTTCGAGCGCGCCGACTGGCACGGCCAGCAGCGGGCGATGCGCGAGCGGATCGAGTTCTACGACGCGCGGGTGCAGGAGGCAAAAGACCGTCTGCAGACCGAATTCGCGATCGACGCGCTGCCGATCGATGTTTGGCAGCAGGTGAAGATGCTCTACACCGGCATGCTGGTCGACCACCGCCAGCCCGAGCTGGCCGAGACCTTCTTCAATACCGTTACCACCAGGATCCTGCACCGCAGCTACTTCCACAACAGCTTCATCTTCGTGCGGCCGGCGATCTCCACGTCGTATATCGAGATCGACGAAACGCTCGGCCCCACCACCTATCGCGTCTATTACCCGACGCGTGAAAACTGGCGCGACACCTGGGTTCAGCTGGTGCGTGATTTCGATCTGCAGTTGCCGTTCGATGACTTGGAGCGCGACGCCGACGATGTGGTGGCCGAGTTGACGCGTTGCATGGGGCCGATCCAGCCGCGCACCAGCTTCCAGATTCAGGTGTTGTCGAACCTGTTTTTCCGCAACAAGGGTGCCTATGTGGTCGGCCGGATCATCAACGGCGGCCAGCAGACCCCGTTTGCACTGCCGCTGCTGCACACCGCCGCGGCCACGCTGGCGATCGACACGGTGCTGCACACCGAAGACGACATCGTGCTGCTGTTCAGCTATTCGCGGGCCTATTTCCTGGTCGACATGGAAGTGCCCAGTGCCTATATCCAGTTCCTGCGCAGCCTGATGCCGCGCAAGCCGCGTGCCGAGCTGTACAGCGCGGTCGGCCTGCACAAGCAGGGCAAGAACAATTTCTACCGCGACCTGCTGGTGCACCTGCGCCACAGCACCGACCGCTTCCGCATCGCGCCGGGCATCAAGGGCATGGTGATGCTGGTGTTCGACCTGCCGTCGTTCCCGTATGTCTTCAAGCTGATCAAGGATTTCTATCCGGTCCAGAAGCAGACCACGCGCGAGCAGATCAAGGGGAAATACCGGCTGGTCAAGCGCCACGACCGGGTCGGCCGCATGGCCGATACGCTGGAATACAGCAAGGTGGCGCTGCCGCTGGCGCGTTTCGACCCGGAACTGATCGAGGAGATGAAAACCTTCTGCGGCAGCATGATCGAGATCAACGACGGCAGCGGCGTGGCTGAAATCATCATCGACCACGCCTACATCGAGCGCCGCATGACGCCGCTGAACCTGTTTCTGAAAGACGCCACCGAAGCCGGCGACTTTGCCGCGATCGAGCGCGCGACGATCGAATATGGCAACGCGATCAAGGATCTGGTCGCCGCCAATATCTTTCCCGGCGACATGTTGTGGAAGAACTTTGGCATGACGCGCCAGGGCAAGGTCGTGTTCTACGACTATGACGAGATCGAATACCTGAGCGACTGCAATTTCCGTCACGTTCCGCCACCGTCGGACGATGATGAGCAGAAGCCGAACGGCGTCTGGTTCGACATCGGCGCCAAGGATGTCTTCCCCGAGACCTTCGGTCCATTCCTGCTCGGCAACGCACGGGTTCGCCAGGCCTTCCTGAAGTACCACCCCGAGCTGCTGGATCCCGACTACTGGGATCTGCACAAGCGGCGCATCCTGGCCGGCGACATGCTCGATGTGTTTCCGTACGACCCGCAGCGGCGCTTTGTCAATCAGCGGCTCATGCGTGACGGGTCGCCGGCGACTGTCCGATCGGACGATCGAGCCGGCTCGACAGCCTGAGGACCTCCGTCGGTGGTGGCAGGTAAGCCACTGCGACGAGCAGCGCGCGGGGACACGCTTCGTCGCAGACAGATCGGAACGGGGCGCGCCCTGGACCAACCTCAAACCAGCGCGCGGAACTCCCGCAACAACACCGATAGCATCGACATGTCGAGCTCGGGCACCGAGCGCAGATCGTTCAGCAGTTGGCGACAGCGTGCGAGCTGGAATTCGCGTTGGGTCTCCCAGATGCCGATGCGGGTTTCGGTGTCGACCGCCGAATCGTCACCCACGCGCAGGATCGAGTGAGCCAGCGCGCGCGCCAGTGACGACAGGTCGCTGCGCATCGCCAGCCGAGCCAGCCGTTGCCAGTGGCTGCCGGCCGGCAGCCGAACGATCTGCTGCGACAACCAGCCCAGGTCGAGGCGCCCGCCAATGCCGAAATACACGCCGGCCACGGTCTCCACATCGCTGCCGACTTCGGCTGCCACCTCGACGATATCCAGTCCGGCCAGTTGCGCATCGAGCCGCGCCACCCGTTGTGCCAGCTCGTTCGGCACGCCCTGGTCGGCGAAGGCCTTGACCTCGGCGTCGAGGGTCTCGCGCTCACTCTGGGACAGCCAGCGATCGACGCCGGCGCCGATCTCGCGCAGGCCGGACGAAAAACGGTTGATCGTCTGGTCGAGATCCCGCAACGCGCCGCGTTGTTGGAGCAGCCATACCGTGCCGCGCTCGAGCAGACGCACGGTGGCGCCGATGATCTCGAGCTGTGCAGAAACCGGCACCTGATGGTCGAGCGCTTCGTTGGCCTGCCACAGCGGCACCAGGTTGAACATCTGCCGAGCACCGGTATAGGCGCGAACGATGTCGGCCGAAGCGGCGCCGGTTTCCTCGTGCAGGCGGTGCACGAAGGTCGGGCCGACCCGGTTGATCATGCTGTTGACCACGTGGGTCGAGATGATCTCGCGCTTCAACGGATGTCGGGGCAGCGCCTGCGGAAACTTCTCGCTCAGCAGCCGCGGGAAATAGCGCTCCAGCGTGGTCGCGATGTAGGGATCCTCGGGCACGTCCGAAGCCAGCACCTCGTCGTACAGCTCCATCTTGTTGTAGGCCAGCAGCACGGCCAGCTCAGGCGTCGACAGGCCCGTCCCGGCCTTTCGGCGCTCCTGCAGCACGTCGTCGCCGGGCAGGAATTCGATCTCGCGGTTCAGTCGTCCGCGGGTCGTCAGATGCCGCATGTAACGGCCCTGCTCGTCGAGCAGATGGGCACTGCGGGTGCGTGAATACAGCAGCACCTGGTTCTGGAAGGTGTTGTCGCGCAGCACCAGTGCGGCAACGTCGTCGGTCATCTCGGCCAATGTCTTGTCGCGCTGTTTGGCGGTCAGCTCGCCTTCCTCGACCACCGAGTTCAGCAGGATCTTGATATTGACCTCGTGGTCCGAGCAATCGACCCCGGCCGAGTTGTCGATCGCGTCGGTATTGATCAACCCGCCGTGCAGCGCATACTCGATCCGCCCGAGCTGGGTGCAACCCAGGTTGCCACCTTCCGCGACCACCTTGCAGCGCAGCTGATCGCCATCGACCCGGATCGCATCGTTGGCGCGATCGCCGCAATCGGCATGGGTCTCGGTGCTGGCCTTGACATAGGTGCCTATGCCGCCGTTGTAGAACAGGTCGGCCGGCGATTTCACGATCGCGTGCATCAGCTCGCTGGGCGTCATCACGCTGACGCCAGCGTCGATGCCCAGTGCCTCGCGTGCCTCGGGCGACAGTGCAATCGATTTCGCACTGCGCGGCCACACGCCGCCGCCAGCGGAGATCAGCGCCTTGTCGTAGTCGGTCCACGCCGAGCGCGGCAACGCGAACAGGCGCTCGCGCTCGGCAAAGCTTGTCGCCGCGTCGGGCTTCGGGTCGATGAAGATGTGGCGGTGGTCGAAGGCCGCCAGCAGGCGGATGTGCTTCGACAGCAACATGCCGTTGCCGAACACATCGCCGCTCATGTCCCCGACACCGACCACGCTGAACGCCTGCGATTGCGTATCGACGCCGAGCGAGCGGAAGTGGAACTTGACCGACTCCCAGGCACCACGCGCGGTGATGCCCATCTTCTTGTGGTCGTAGCCCGCCGAGCCGCCGGATGCGAAGGCATCGCCGAGCCAGAAGCCGTATTCGGCGGCGATGCCGTTGGCGATGTCAGAAAAGGTGGCAGTGCCCTTGTCGGCAGCGACCACCAGGTAGGGGTCGTCACCGTCGTGGCGCACCACATCCTTTGGCGGCTGGACTGCATTGCCGACCAGGTTGTCGGTGATGTCGAGCAGGCCGCGCAGATAAGCCTGATAACAGGCGATGCCTTCGGCCATCAGCGCCTCGCGGTCGCCTGCGGCCGCGGCGGCCGGCATGCGCTTGAGCACGAAGCCGCCCTTCGACCCAACCGGCACGATCACCGCGTTCTTGACCTGCTGCGCCTTCACCAGCCCGAGCACCTCGGTGCGGAAATCCTCCTTGCGGTCGGACCAGCGAAGCCCGCCGCGTGCCACATGTCCGCCGCGCAGGTGCACGCCCTCCACCCGCGGGGAGTGCACGAAGATCTCGAACATCGGCCGCGGTTCTGGCAGGCCGGGGATCTTTCTCGGATCGAACTTGAACGACATCACCGGCTTCAACGAACCATCGGCCGTGCGCTGGTAGAAGTTGGTGCGCAAGGTGGCCTGGATGATGGCCAGGTATTGACGCAGGATGCGGTCTTCGTCGAGGTTGGATACCGAATCGAGCGCCTTCTCGATCTCGGCGACGATCGTGGCCTGTGCCGCGGCTCGGTCTCCTTTCAGTGCCGGATCGAAGCGGGCGTCGAACAGCGCCGCCAGTTTCGAGCAGATTTGCGGATTGCCGGCCAGTGCCTGCTGGATATAGGTGCGACTCAATGCGAAGCCGGACTGCTTCATGTGCGCCGCATAGGCGCGCAGCACGTTGACATGCCGCCAATCCAGGCCGGCGAGCAACACCAGACGGTTGAAGTCGTCGTTCTCGTTGTCGCCTTTCCAGGTGCGGTACACCGTTTCGTGGAAGCGCGCCCGCAGCGGTTCGACGTCGATCTCCTCGTCGCCCGGCACACGCATGCCGAAATCGTCGATCCAGACGTCAGTTCGGGGATCACCTGCCTGTTCTCCGGGGTCGCGGCGATGCACTTCGTACGGCCGCTCCTCGATCACCTGCACACCCATGTGTTCGAGCATCGGCAGGCTTTCCGACAGCGGCGCCAATTCGTCCGCGCGCAGCAGCTTGAAGCGCAGACGGCCGGGCGGCGCCTCGAGCGGCACATACAAGCTCATCGCGAGGGAATCCTTGCCTTTCAGCGATTCCATCAGTTCGATGTCGCGCACCGCGAGCCGCGGCGAGTGCTCGTCGCGATAACCGGGCGAGAAGCCGTCGGCATAGCGGTGGTGCAGCGAATTGCCCTGTTCTTCGCCATGCGCCTCCACCAGCGCGTCGAGCAATTCGTCTTCCCAGCGGCGTGCGATGGTGACGATCTTTTGCTCCAGCACGCGATCGTCGACTTCCGGTCGGGTGCCGCTGCGCATGCGCACCACGATCAGGACACGCGCCAGCGGCGAATCGGAGAACTGCACCGAAAATTCCGACGACTCGCCGTTCAGCATGTCGCTAAGCATCTTCTGCATGCGGGTACGAATGTCGGTGTTGTAGTTTTCGCGCGGCACGTAGACCAGACACGAGGCGAAACGCCCGAAGGTGTCGCGGTGCACGAACAAGCGGGTGCGCTGGCGTTCGCCCAGGCGCAGGATGCCCAGCGCGGTGGGGTACAGGTCCTCGACCTCGATCTGAAACAGCAGGTCGCGGGGGAACTGTTCGAGGATGGTCGCCAATTCCTTAGCGGCATGGCTTTTCGGCAACAGGCCGGCGCGGTCCATCACCATCTGCACCTTGCGACGCAGCAGCGGAATGTCGGCCGCCTTGGCGCTGTAGGCAACCGAGGTGTACAGACCGAGGAAGCGGCGTTCACCGATCACCTGGCCCTGCTCGTCGAAGCGCTTGACGCCGATGTAGTCGAGGTGGCCGGGCCGATGCACGGTGGCGCGGGCATTCGATTTCGTCAGCAGCAGCACCCGCACGTCGCGCGCCTGCGCCCGGACTTCGGGCGGCAAGGCCGCGAACGAAGCCGACGACGTCGCCTGCAGCGGCGAGTCGCGCAGGATGCCAAGCCCGGAGCCGGCAATGGCGCGCAGCGAGTCGCCCTTGCCATCGTCGACCAGGTCATAGTCGCGTTGTCCCAGCAGCGTGAAATTGTCGTCGGCCAGCCACTGCAGAAACTGCAGGTCCTCGGCCAGATCTTCGGGTCGCACCGGAGGCGGACGCTGCTTGAGCTGCGCCACCGTGTCGATGACTGTCTGCCGCATCGGTTTCCAGTCTGCGACCGCGGCGCGCACATCGCCGAGGATTCTCAGCAGGCCGTCATGCAGCTCGGTCAGTCGCGCCTGATCGGTGCGTCGATCGACTTCGACATGAATGAATGATTCGAGGCGGCCATCCGGCTCGTCGGGACGCGGCGCGACACCGATCATCCGGTTGTCGGCATCACGCCGGATCCGCATCACCGGATGCGAGATCAGGTGCAGGGTCAGGCCGAGCCGGTTGACCTCCATCGTGATCGAATCGACCAGGAACGGCATGTCGTCATTGACGATCTCGATCACGGTATGGGTCGACTGCCAGCCGTGCTCTTCGAGCCGCGGGTTGTAGACGCGCAGCTTGGCCGCGCCGCCCGCATAGCTGCGTGCGAAGTGCCAGTGCGACAACGCCGCGCCGTACAGGTCGGTGGACGAGCGCTCGACCAGATCCTCGGGCGCGACCTGGGCGTAATACTGGCGGGCAAATTCAGCGACCTGGGCGGCCTGCTCGGCCGGCAGCTTGGCCTTGATGCGCTCGTCCAGCTGCGTCATCAGCTCCAGGGCACCCGCGTTTTCGCGGTCGATATCGGTCAACTTGTTGGCTGTAGTCACGTCGAGTCTCCTGTCTTATTGTTGGCGGACGGTCGTCGATCGGCTGGCCTGCAATCCGGGGCGCAGGCACAAACCTGCAGTATCGGCCATGGCCGTGACACCATTCTCAATATGAGAGGGTAGCGCGTTGCGGGCTCGCACGCGAGTGGCCGACGAACGAATCCGCCGCCTTGCGGCAAACCCCTGAACGCGCAAAGGTGTCGGGATCTGGCCAGACGAAACGGCCGACCGAGTGCGCGACGGACTACGCCGGGCAGGAATACTGCTGCCGTCCAGGGCGCCATCAACGAACCGGGCTTGGCGGCGAATCCGATGTGCTCGACGACGGCGCAAGAAGCGTCAGGTTCGACAGAAAAATAGCGGCAGGCGCACAGCCAATCCAGGAAGCACTTGTTGGACAATGTCCGACAGCCGTCGGCCATCGGGATATGGTCATTCACGAATCCGCCGAAAACGATCAGGAGTCGCCGGATGAAGTCAGCACTGCTGGTGCCCATGCACGTCGACTGCCTGTGGGTTGATTCGACGCTCAACGTCAACGACACCTTTGCCGATTTCACAGCGCTGCCCTGGCCCACCGCCGCGCGTGACATCCATCCGGATGCGCCCTTCCTCGCCGAAGCGATTCTCGATCCGCCATTTCAGGGCCGCCAGCTGACCCTGCGTGCCGGGCTTCACCTGCATTGGTCGCTGCCGGCTGCGCTGAGCGGCAAGTACCACGGCAAGGCCGGAGCCAACGCCAATCAGTGGGCACGTGCGCCGAACCGCTGGCTCGTCAGCCGGTTTCGCAACAAGGTACTTGAACAGGAATGGGTCGTCGAGAGCGACTTTCTCCATCCACTGGGTACGGGCCAGCAAGCAATTGCCTATCCCGTCGATGCCGCCGACGCGCAACAGCCTTTTCGACAACTTGGCCGCCAGCAGGTACTCAGCGACTGGGCGGGCAACGCCGACGGCTTCGAAGCGATCGAGCGATTGACTGCCGTCGGTTATGGCGAACCGGCCTTTGCTGGCTGGTATCCCGCCTGCCACAGCGTATTCGGATTCCACGATGGCGCGGTCGGTCCGGCCGACCATCTGCAGCTGCGTTACGACGTGCTGGGCTGGTATCACGATCCCGTACAAGATCCACTGGCCGACATTGCCGACACCACGGAACTGGCAAGCCGGCTGCAATGGTCCGTGCCAATCGATGAACAGACCGAATCACTGCCGAGACGCAGCATCTGTTTCGGCCGCAGCCGAATGGTCGCATCGGCAGCAAACACCGGCGCCGGTACGACGCGGGTGGCGGTAGCCCGTACTGGCAGCGAAGCCTTGTCGGCACTGCTCGCCGAACAGCTGGGCAGCAACGCCGCCGAGCAGTCGCGACTCGAAGATCAGCTGGAATCGGTTAGCCTGGCGCCGCTGCTGGAACATCATCAACTGGATATCGGCCCCAAGTTCCGCGAAGCCCGACATGAAAAAGGCTTTGTCGCGGTGCCTGCCGGCCAGCGCTGGAGCGTGCGGCCGGAACGCGAAGCCGGCGGCGCCAGTCCGCACGGCAATGAACCACGCTTGCCGGCGGCCATGGCGTTGCTGCTGGAGCAGGCGAATCACGCCCAGCAGGCACACGACGACGCCTTGCAGACGCTGGACGGTTTGCGGGCCCAGCTTTACGCAGACTGGTGCAAGTATCAGCGTTGCCTCTATCCGCCGGACGATGCTCGGGAGAGTTATCCAGATGCCGATGAACTTCGCGATTTCATTGAGCAGGTTGATCTGGCAAGCCTGAAACAATGGCGCGACCTGACGGGCGAGCTGCAACTGGCATCGGACCCGGAGGGCCGCCTGGTCGACGCCCGATCGATTGCCGATTCGAAGAACTCGCCCACTGCGTCCACCGCGAGCCGCCTCGCTGCCCCGCTGCGGGCGCTGATCGACGCGCTCGAACTGTTCAGCAAGACGGGCTTCAGCGGCCGCTTGAACGGGGCCAGGTCGATCATCGGCAATCCCGCCCCGGCAGCCGCTGCGCCAGCCGCGATTGCACCGCCCGGATACGCGCTCGAATTCGACGGCCACAGCAATTGGCTGGCGCCCGATCATTGCATTGATGCACCGGCACCGACTTACCGTCGGGGTTCTGCCGTCCCGGCGCTGACGGTGTCGGTCTGGCTGCGCAGCACGCGTGGCGGCACCATCGCAAGCTGGGATGCCCAGGCCTACTGGGCCTGGTCTGTCGACGCGAACGGGCGGGTCATCTTCAGCAGCACCGGCGGCGACGACAGCCACCACGTTCTGACCGGCAACCAGGTCGTAACCGACGGCCAATGGCATCACATCGCCATCCGTTTCAACGCGCTCGATTCGAGCAAAGCGATCTGGATCGATGGCGAACTTGATGTCAAGTCCGAGGCACATCAACGGTGGCCGTTGGGCAATGGAAAGACACGCCGCGGCAGCATCGGCGCGATGGTGCCGCAAGCGGATGACCAGACCAGCCCGGCGGCGCCAAAGGCATTGTTCGCCGGTGAGCTGTCCCAGTTCAGATTGCTGGCTGAAGCCCTGTCCGACCAACGGATGACCGATTTGCAATCCGCCCCGCTGGTGGCCGGCGTTGCGCTCAGGCCGATCCCGGCGCCGCGCTACTGGGAACCGCGCGAGCCAGTCGTGCTGGTCAACGGGCCGGCAGTCGCCCAGCGCGCCGTTCGCCGTCCGGCCGGCCCGCTGGCCTGCGCTGTATCCCGGGATCCGGCGTTGGCCACATTCGACACCGCGGTTGGGCTGGAATTTGCCGCCGTGGCCGCTGCCCTGCGGGCGAAGATCGATGCACTCAGCCCGGCCGCCGATGCGGAAGAAACCGGCTTCGCCAACAACGACGGCACGCAGTTCGAACCCATCCTGATGGAATGGCAGGCCGAAGTCTGGCCGCTGCAGCAAGGTTTTCACGAACACGCTGCAGACGGCAGATACAGCCCCGACTACATCATTTCCAGCCACCGCTTCAGTGCCGGCCATGTCGACCTGGAGCCGATACCGGGCAGCGGCAGAGTCGACGCCGCAGCCGAGGTGGTCAGCGGGCGCTGCATCCTGAGTGGTCACGCCGGCACCGGGCTTCGCGAGCAACTGGTTGGTTTGCTTGCCGACCCGGACGCGCAGGCCAGATACCCAGACCTTGTCCGCGCACTCGCCCGGCTGCAAGGTGACGATGGCCACGTGCTTTCGCAGGCACTCGGCGGCTTCAACGCGGCGCTGCTGCAGCGCCACCAGGTGTTGCAGCTGCCGATCAAGGATCCGCTGGGCTTTGACGATCAGCAGCCCTTCACCGACGCCGTGGCCGGCGCCGTCGGCCAGGCCAACAGCCATGGGGCTTTGCCGAAAAACGCCTTCATGCCAATCACGGCCGGCGCGATGCGGCTGCTGCGTTTGCAGCTGCTGGATCGATTCGGGCGCACGCAGGAGCTGGATCTCAGCCGCATAGCCAGCCCGCGGATCGATCAGATACCCGGCAGCGACCATCTGCTGCGCATGCCGCCGCGAATCAGCCAGCCGGCCCGCATCGACATGCGCTGGTTGTCTGCACACGATGGCCTGGACGAGATGAACGACCACATCGGCAGCAGCCCGATCTGCGGCTGGCTGCTGCCGAACAACCTCGATGACCGGGTCGCCGTCTACGACGCCAGACTGCAGCCACTGGGCCGGCTCGGGCCGGATGCGCGTGGCATCTGGCATCCGGCCGTCGGCGCCGATCACGCCGTTGCGCCGCGGGCGGTCGGCAACCCGCGTCTGCGCCGACTGCTCGAGTGGCTGCTGCGCCAGCCAGCGACTTTTTTCCAGTCCAGCGCCAGCCGGACCGGATTTCGCGAGCTGCTCGAAGATGCCCAGGAAAGCGTCTGCCCGGCCAATGCCAGCCAGCATACCGGTCTGGCGCTGCTGCTCGGCAACCCGGTCGCCGTCGTCCGGCTGCGGCTCGCACTCAAGCTGCAGGGTCCACCGGTCGTCAATCAGGACTGGAACGTGCTGCGGCGAAACATGCAACACGCCCGTCACGACGACAGCGGCTTTACAGCCGTGCGACTGCCGGTGCTGCTGGGCGCACCAGCACAGTTCAACGACGGTCTGCTCGGTTACTGGATCGAGGATGATTCCGCAGCGCTCGGCAGCCAGTACATCGCGGCAGTCGGCGCCGACCCGATCCTGCTGGTTCCGAACGGCCCGCCGATCACGGTGACCGCCTTGATCGATCCGCGCTGCGCCTTGCACGCCACCAGCGGCGTGTTGCCGGTCAAGTCGATCGACTTGCCACCCGATCAATACGCCAAGGCTCTCGCCAACATCGGTGCCGGCTTTCTGACCGCACCGCTGCTGACGGCCATCGGCAAGCTCAACCTGCCCTTGCGCGACCAGCCGGGTTATCGCTGGTCATGGCTCGCGCGCGAGGACAACGGCAACGGCTGGCAACAGTTTCCGCGCAGCGCACTCGGCCCCATCAGCCGCGATGCCCGCTTCAGCGGCTCACAGGAAATCCGGGAAGGCTGGCTGCAGCTGCACCCGACCACCGAGGATGACTCCGCATGAGTGACAACCTGTCCAAGCCGCTGGCCCATCTGCGACTCGACCGCGTCGACGCCAGTGGTTACTGCCCTGACAGCGGTGAAAACGGTCATCATGGCATCGTCGTCGGCAATCCGAAGTTGCTGCCGGACGACCGCTTCGCCGGCGTCTTGCGGTTCGCCGGCACCGCAGCCGAACCAGAATATCTGCGGCTCGACGGTCTGGTGTACCAGCCCACTGAAAAGCGCTCGGGTGGCGCCATCAGCATCAGCCTGTGGTTGCGTACAACGCAAGGAGGTGGCGCGCTCTGCTCATGCGATGGCGACGCCTGGTGGGAGTTGTCCTTGGCCGCTGACGGCACCTTGCAGTGGCTGACGCACGACATCGAACAACAAACCGACCGACAAGCCAGCGTCACCCGGGTCGTTGACGGCCACTGGCACCACGTCGCAGTCAGTTTCGATCCGCATCAAGGCCAGAAATCCATCAGCGTCGATGGGCGGGGCGAGGCCATATCGATGCGCAGACAATCCGCCACGATGTGGGCCCGCGTCAACCCGGACGGCAGCGTCGCCGAGGGCATGACGCCGGCAGTGACCGAATTTGCGCTCAGTTCGGACCAGATCCGCGACGTGCTGGTCGGTGCCACGCCGACCGGAGACCGCGCCATCAAGACCGCCAGCCTGTTCAAAGGTGACCTGGCGGCACTGCGGCTGTTCGCGGCGCCTCTCCCGATCGGCGCCGACGTGCTGATGGCCGCCGATCAGCAATCCGGCTTCCGCGCCAGTCATCCACTGGACATCGCTTTCAGCGACGACAACGAAGCCAGCGTGATCGTCATCACCGACGACCCTCGAGCCCAGATCCTGCATCTGGACTTGCGCAATACCTCGCCGTGGCCGCTCCAGCTGAAGGTGCCCGCGCATTCACATCCCGGCGCCGATCACCACCACTTCGAGTTGCGTTGGCGGCCCGGCGTCCTGTCCAGAGCCAGCCTTGCCGGCAGCATCAAATTGCGAAACAGCCCGGACTGGGCCATCAGCGCCCCGGTGGTTCAGCCCGACCGCAGTGTGTGCCTCTTTTTCCTGCGTACCGCATCTGAAGCGACGGAACTTGCAGCCGCCGCGGTCCTGCGGCTGACGCTCGAAGGCATCAGCGCCGACGCCGGCCACGGCGCCCACGGCACACGTGTCGAGGCCGGCTTCGGCAAGCTGCTCGGCCAGCAGCACGCAAGCATCGCCAGCGGCAAACGCATCAAGCACCTGAGCGTCGTCAACCATTCTGGAAAACGGCACGTTCCGCTGCACCTCGGCGTGGTGGGTTCGAACCGCATCCTCAACGACGGCAAGTCCGCCAACCATCTGCGCCTGCACCTGACCAACACCAGCCGTGACGAAACGCTGTACCTGAATCCGGCTTCCGCAGAGGCCCGGACCCGGCTGATGCTGACTTTCGTGTTCCAGGACGATCTGGAAATGCGTGAGTGGGCCTTGTGCACGGAATCACAGGCCACCAGCATCACCGTCCACACCGACGATATCCGGAGCACTGACGAACCGGTCGGCGCCGTTGCGCTGGGCGCCATTCCCCTCTGGAACGGCCCGACAAACCGACCCCCTCACAGAACCGGGCTGCCGCTGAGCGAGCCGCTGCGGCGTGACCTGGGCGACCGCCAGAAACTCATTCTGCGGACCCGGTCGGACGACCAGGCCAACATTCGAAGCAACGACATGCAGGTCTCGCTGTTTGGAGATCGAGCCGCCGGCACGGCCTATATCGAGGTGCTGCCGTTTGCAATTCCGCCGCCCGACTCCTTGCTGCTGATCCCTGGTGAAGCGCTGGCATTCACAACGGCCGATGGCGATCAATCGCGGCACTGGTCAATGAACCTTGGCGACAAACGCCAACTCTCGCCCGGCGAATCGTTGACCATCGACATCCGCGGCATCGTCACATCATTGCCCAGCGGCGCAACCCGCGGATACCTGCACTACGAAAACCTGCCGGGCCACTGGGACGGCACGCTGACGTTCGAACTGCAGAAATCGACGCTGACCGAAACCGACCAGCGCATCGGCATCGGCACCGATTTGCCGAATGCGCCGCTTCACATTGCAGCACGCCGCGATGGTGCAACTGATGCCACGCCGGGCAGCGGTGGCCTGTTGCAACTGGGCCCCACCGAGGGTGCGAACCTGCTGCTCGACGACAACGAGCTGATGGCGCGAAATGGTGGCAAGGTCAGCACCTTGTACCTGCAGGCCGATGGCGGCGAGCTTCGGATTCACAACAACCAGGCCGAACAGAACCGCGTCGTTGTCACCGCCGATGGCAGCCTGGGCATCGGAACCACGAACCCCAGCAACAGTGCCATGCTCGAAGTGCAGAGCACGCGAGGGCAAAGCAAAGACCAGCAACTCCGCCCCGCCAGAATCTCGGTCAACGACACCGCGTCGCGCAATGGCGTCTCGATCGCCGCCGGCGAGTACGGTCCGGCAGTTCACGCGGGCGGTGGCCACCTGAAGATCTTCACCACCAGCACCGACACGGCGGACTACAACGTCGAGGTCTACCGACTCGATCCGCAGGGCATCAAGCTGACCCAGGGCGCGCCGCGCGGGGCCATGACGGTCAAGGCGGTATCGCAGGGCCGGGAGATGTACAGCCTGTACACGGACAACTCCGCGGCCCGATACAAGGAATCGATACAGCCGCTGGCCGACGACTTTGCGCGAATTCTGCTGACCCGGCCGCGAAGCTACCGATTCAGGAATGCCGACGCGCAAACGCCGCCTTCGATCGGCTATCTGGCCGAGGAACTGCACGATCTCGGCCTGGGTGCCCTCGTTATCTACGACGCCGAGGGGCGCCCGGACGGCGTCGAGTACGACAAGATCTGTCTTTACCTGACCGAGGTGGTCAAGGATCAGGCGAGACAGATTGAGCAGTTGGAGCGGCAGCTGCAGGCGAGTCAGGAAAACCGATGCAGCGGTGTCGCCCAACTTGACGCCGGGCATGCCAGCATCGAGCTGCCGGCCGGGTTTGTCAGCGCCGCCCTGGCCTTGAATCAACCGCTGCAGGTCACATTGACCCCACGCGGTGCCAAGCCGTTCATGTTGAGCTATCTGCAACCAAACCCTGCCAGGCTGCTGGTAAGCGCCAGCGTCCCATCCGGTGAATTTGGATGGGCGGCATCTTGCTCGGCACCCATCGCGATGGCAACCAAGGGGCACTGATGGCAAACGACCCCTTCATCACAGCCGACCTCCGTTTCAAAGACGACAGCTCGCTTCTTCAACGCAGCCGCTTGCGGCGACAACTCCAGGCAGCTGGCTTCTGGGTGCGGTTGCTCGTCGAAAGTCATGGGATCGGTCTGAACTTCCAAGGCCGCGGGCCTTTGTTCGAGTGGTTGTTTGGTGTCGACCTCAAGCAGGTTCTCATTTCCGACGCCAGCGGCACTCAAACGGCCGAGTATGTCGACGCCAGCTCCGGCGCTGCGGTTACACAGCTGACTTTCAAGCCCGGATTCCCTGCCGGTGACGCCGTCTCGATCGTTGTGCTTTCAAGCTGGGTGGCTGCGGCACCGCTCCCCCATGCCACTGTCCCACCGACGCCGCCGCCGGCTTACCGCGCCCGCGATGGCAAACATGACCCCGACGTGCCCGGTGAATTGGCGGTCGAACCGTGGTTCGTCTACCCGTACGAAATACGGGCGGCGTTGGATCGCAGTGATCCGCGGGCGGCAAGCGTCGGACAGCCACAGTCGTCCAGGGACACGGTCATCAATATTGTCGATTCCGGGGTCGACGTGGCGCACCCTTATATCGTCAGCCGTTGGGGGCCCGCAACCAACATCCATCTGGTGCGCGCGGACCACGAGAACGCTCTGGCGCCGACACGCATAGACCCCGCCTTGGTCCAACAGCTGTCCGCGGTCAAGGCGGCGTTCGCAACGATGATCGCCACCGGCAGTGGTACACCACCAGCGGGCCTGCAGCCTGGTGCACCGCTTCGGATAGCGCTTCAAAACATCCAGCACCAGGCGACCCAGATCAATGAGTGGGTCGACTATTTGTGGGGGCAAGAGGCCAACCTGTCGAAGCCCGGTATGACCTTGGACACGGTCAAGGCGGTCGACCATGCGATTGGCGGTGTGCTGCATTGGCTGCGTGAGTCTCTGAGCTACTTTGCCCGGCATCGCCCAGCCGACCTGCCAGACGACTTGAGCGGCCACGGAACACAGATGGTCGTATCCGCCAAGTCGGTCGCAAGAGACGCCACTGTCGTCGCCTGGCAGAAGACCAGTGCACCGACCGTCGGCTGGCCGGTCGGGCGTCGTGATCAGCTGCGGGCCGAGAGCCTGGCGTCGTTCGAGACAGCAAGCACGCCACACCCGGACCGTCGCGCAGTGGCGGCACGCCAGCGCCGTCCGCGTCAGATCCTGTCTTGCAGCTGGGGCGAACCGGTCGGCCCGCCATCGGGCAGTGTGCCTGATAGCGCGATACGTGCGCTGGCGGTGCAGACGGTGCAGGACGCCGTCAAACGGGGTCATCTTGTCGTGTTCGCCGCTGGCAACGCCACCAATCCGGAAGCGCCCAAAGTCAGTTGCTTTGCCGAAACCGGGAAACTCGGCACACTCGTGGTCGGCGGTGGCTGGTGGAACGGTGATTGGACGAATCCTCAAACCAGGCTGACCCTGGCCGATTCCTGTCATGGTTACGTGGACCAGCAGGACGGCGCAAACCCCGGGATCACGAAAACAATGCCCGAGCCAGTTCCCAACATACTCGGTTTGTGCGGGCCCGTCTGGCTCAGCCCCAGCAGCGGGGGCGGCGCCATCAAGGCAGCACCGTACGTGATTCTGCCGGCCAGTCAGAATATGGCGACGCACAAGGATTATTGGGAAAGCCATGTCGGCGGCGTGTCGCTGGGCGTATGGAATCGCTACTACGGCGGCAGTTCTGCCGCTGCCGCGCAGGTCGCCGGGGCCGCTGCTGTGCTGTGGGACTGGTTTCCTGTGCTGTCCGCCGCGGATGTCAAGAGTTACCTGATCCGCGGGGCGACTGGCTGCATGGCTGGCAGCAGCTACCAAGGCCTGCCATGGCAAAGGCTGACGGCGGGCGGGGTGAGGGTGGGACTGGTCAACTTGCTCAAGAGTTTCGAGCTGCTGCGTAGCGATCTCGACGCGGGTCTTTACGCGCCGCCACTGGTCGCCGCACTCGAGCCAATCCATTGATCGCGCTCAGTCTTCTGCTGGAGCCGGGCAGCGGCCAACTGCGGATCGCCGCAGCAGACGCGGCGCTGGGCGGGCTGCCGGCAGCCTTGAAAGTGATCCTGCCGACCAGCGGCGTGCTGGAGATGCAGCCGCTGCAGAACCTGGCGGCGCCCGCCGGCAGCGTCATCCGGCACCTGCAGTTCCAGCCCATTGCGTCCACCAACGGTGCCCCGGGCGCCGTTTGGGGCAGCGGCCAGACCCGGATCGAACTGCTGCTCGACGAGACCGGCGCGCAGGTTCAACTGATCGTCGTCTCGAGGCCCGTACAAGTCGCCAGCCTGCCAGCCTTGCCCGGCCTGTCGCTGGATTCGGCCACGGATGAGCTGCAGATAGACAGCATCGGACTCGACGACGGCACCACCGATTGGCGCTGCCAGCGTCTCATCGCTGCCGCAGTCAAACTCGGCCAACGAACGGTCGAATTGCGCTTCGTGCCGCGTGGTCACGACGAGCTGTGGCTTGAAGCCGATTTTGAAGACCCGCAACCGTCACTGGCCGATTTCGCCGATCTGCTGGGTTATGCCAGTGGTGCGAATCACGACATCCGTGCCGATATGGCCTGGTTGCCGGACGAGTTGCGCGAAGGCGGCGTCGTTTCGTTGCAATCGCTGGATGGGCTGTTTGCGCTCGAACACCCGGCCGGCGGCGGTATCAAAGTCGCACTGCGTCAGGTCAGCACCACACTGAACTTTGCCGACGGCCACAGCTGGTCGCTGATTCCGGGTTTCGACGCCTTGCGTGTATCCGGGCTGCAGGCGCATCTGGAGGTTGAATCACCACTTGACGCCGACACGCGCTCTGCCGCCATATCGGTGTCCGGGCTGCTGACCGTGGTCATTCCGGGTGGCAACGACGTTCGTCTGCCGGTGCAGGCCGCTTGGCCGGACTTCTCGATCAGTGCCGCCATGCGTGACGATGACAAGCTGCCGCTGGGTCGGTTGCTCGAGTGGATGGGATTGCCTGCCACCGATCCGTCGCACCCCGAGCACGCGCTGCAGATCAGCCGACTCGGGTTCAGCGCCGAGCCGACGGGTGAGAACAAGTCGTTCCGCTTTGTGGGGCGGGTCGACAATGTCTGGTCGATCGACTTTCCCGCCGGCAGCGTTGACCTGAGTCGCATCGGAGTCGAGCTGGACTATCGCGCCGGCGAACTCGACGTAACCTTGCTCGCGGACCTGCTGGTCGACGACCGCCCCTTGGCCGTCATGGCCGAGCGTGCCGGCAGCGCCTGGGCCTTCACCGCGCGGCTGGGCCCAGACGCGAATATCCCGCTCGGGCATTGGCTCAGCAAATTTGCCTTGGCAGTGGCGCACGTCGAAGTTCCGCACTCGATTGATGCTTTCACGCTGGACTACGCGGAGCTGGTATTCCACAGCGAACATCGCGACCTGTCGCTGAAGCTCGATTGCAGCGTCGACAGCCGCCTGAGGGCCGAATTGAGCCTGAGCCTGACGCATCAGGCCGATGGCAAGCTGAAGCAGCAATGGGCAGGTTTCCTGGTCTTCGGTCCGCGGCGCTTCGAATTGCACTTTGACCGCGATGGCGGCGACCTGCTGGTCGCCAGCTATTGCGGCGCCGGCAATGACAAGCTGTCCTTGCAGGATCTCGCCGCCATCGGCAATGTCACGCTGCCGCCCGCTGTGAATGTGTCGGTCGAATTGCGCAGCGCCTTGTTGGCGCGGTCATCCGCACCAGCCCCCGCAGCGGGTTCTGGTCCGGCACCTTCACCTGGCCTGGCGCTGTTTGCCGCCGATTTCGGCGCAGGTCTTGATTTGTCCAGGCTGCCATTGCTCGGCACGGTGCTGCCTGCAAACGAGCGTCTGGCATTGACGCTGCAGTTGGTCGGCGCCACGGCGGACGTACCCAAGGCCAAGGTCGATACCCTGATCGCACCGATCAACGCCCGCCTCGGCGTTGGCACGACCCCGCTGCCTACCGCAGGCGACCCGGCGTTGCGCAAGGGTCTGAACCTCGCCGCCAAATTGATGCTGGCTGGCGACCCGATCGACATCGGCCTGCCGCTGAGCACCGACAGCAGCGGCACGCCCAGTGAAAACAGCGGTGCCGTGGCGGCACCCACACCCGGGCCGAGCCCGGCGGCAAACGACGACGGCACCCACTGGGTGAGCCTGCAGAAACACTTCGGCCCGGTCAACGTCGAACGCGTCGGCCTGCGTTACGCCAATTCCGAACTGACGTTGCTGGTTGATGGCGGTCTGACTGCCGGGCCGCTTTCCCTGTCTCTGGATGGTCTGGGTGTGCGATCGAAAATTCACCCGATCGAACCGCATTTCGAGCTGCACGGGTTGGGGCTCGACTTTGCCAGCGGCCCGGTCGAGATTGGCGGCGCGCTGTTGCGCAGCGAGCAGGTCGACCACGCCAGCGGCGAGAAATACGACAGCTACGATGGCGCGGCGATCTTGAAAGCGAAAGTGCTGTCGCTGTCGGCGCTCGGCTCCTATGCCAAGCTGCACGGCCAGCCATCGCTGTTTGTCTACGCGGTACTCGACTACCCGATCGGCGGGCCGGCATTCTTCTTTGTCACCGGGCTGGCGGCCGGCTTCGGCTACAACCGCGCGCTGATCATGCCGCCGATCGCCGGCGTGGCGGAATACCCGCTCGTCAAATCAGCGGTTGATCCCGCCTCGGCCGTGAAGGACGTCGCCGGGGCGCTTGCACAACTGCACCAGTATGTACCGATCGATATCGGACAGTATTTTCTCGCGGTTGGCGTCAAGTTCAATTCATTCAAGCTGATCGATTCGTTTGCCATGCTGGCCGTGACATTCGGCCATCAGTTCGAGGTGGATGTTCTCGGCATGTCAACGCTGATTCTCCCTTCGGCTGAGCTGAAGGCTACGGTGACGCCGATCGCTGAATTGCAGATGGCGCTGAAAGCGCGCTTTGCACCGGCCGAGCATCTGCTTTCGGTCGAGGCGGAGATCACTTCGGCATCCTTCATTTTTTCGCGCGCCTGCCAGTTGCGCGGTGGTTTTGCGTTTTACTGCTGGTTTCCCGGCGAACCCGCGCTTGAACGAGACGGTGAGTTTGTCGTCACGCTCGGCGGCTATCACCCGAATTTCGTGGTGCCGCCCCACTACCCGAACCCGCCGCGGCTCGGCTTCACTTGGCAAGCTGCCAGCACGGTGCAGATCAAGGGCGATGCCTACTGTGCATTGAGCGGCCATGCGCTGATGGCCGGCGGCGCGCTGCAAGCGACTTATCAAGATGGCAACCTGAAGGCCTGGATGCAGGCCAATGCCAACTTCCTGCTCAACTACGCCCCATACCATTACGAAGCGGACATGTCGATTCATGTCGGCGCCTCCTACACAATTCACGTTTTCGGCACCCACCACATCACGGTCGAGGTGGGTGCGGATCTGAGCCTTCACGGCCCGGAATTCGCTGGTCATGCGCGCGTCAGCCTGGCCATCTGCCACATCGACTTCGACTTCGGCGCGCGCCATTCCGGCAGCACCGCCAAGCTGGATTGGGCCGACTTCGCCAAGGCATTCCTTCCCGCCGAAAACATCTGCAACATCAGCATCACCGACGGCCTGCTGAGCAGTGGCAACAAGGACGAACCTGCCGCAGTGGCAATCGTCAATGCCAAGCACTTCGAATTGGCGGTCGGCAGCCAGGTGCCCATCTCGAACGCACTGCAGATCGGGCCGATGGCGGCCGCGGACGTCGATTCCAGTTTTGCGGTCTCGATTCTGTACAAGGGTCGCCCTGCCCCTGGCAGCTTCACAGTGGTCAACGCCGCGTCCAAGAAGCTGCCGGCCAACCTTTGGGGCAGCGCGGCCGGCGGCAGCACGCCGAGCGTCAATGCACCGCAGTATGTCGACGCGGTTGCAGGGCTGGTAATCACCCCGGCCAGGCAACCGACACCCGGACATTCGCGTTTGATCAAGCGCAGCGTATTTGCATTCGAACCACTTGCCGCGGCGACGCCGGCTGCAGCACCGGCACTTGCGGCCCTGAACCGGATTGCATCCAGCACGGCGCAGGTGGAAAAAAGCTTGGCCGGCAGCACGGCCGCAGCGGGTTGGGCGGAGACGGCCAAGGCATTGGGCCTGGACACCGACAGGATTTCGATCCGCCCTGGTGCCGGAAGCGATCTGTTGGCAGCGCCTGAGCTGATCCTGCAGCGTTGAGACCGCAAGAATGATCTTCCAACCGCGTCCCGAATAGCGAGAACCGAGTGATGCCGGATCAATCAGAAATCGAATTCATCAGCAACCACCTGCCGGCGATGGAGTCCGGCAATTATTCGATCTCCGTCACGCAAACCCTGAAGCACAAAGGTGGCGCTGCGATTGCCAGGTTCACCAGCAAGGATCTGAACTTTGTCGTTCAGGGCGCGCGCTTTCGCCTGGAGCCGCAAGATATCGCCGCCGTGTTTCCACCGGCGGGAAGTCTTGGCGATCATCAGAATGTATTGCCCCATGTCGTGCTGCGCCGCAGTACGTTGCCGTGGGAACGTGAGGCCGCACCCGGCCGGACCTCCGCTGCCGCGCCCAGCTGGCTGGCCTTGCTGCTGATCAGCGAAGACGATGTGACGCCGCTGCCCACCCCGCAGACCGTCACATTGGGAAAACAGCTGCAAGCGACCGGCGACGACGGCTACTGGACCGGACTGAGCAAGGAATCCGGCCAGAGCGATTCGGATCAGATCACTGTCATCGACCTGCCGGTGAGTCTGCTCGCGAAAATCATGCCGACCACCGATGACCTGACTCTGCTGGCCCATGTACGGGCAACCGCCGATGCACACGGCAATTTGACCGAGACGGCAGTGGTGATGGGCAATCGCCTGCCGCCTGCCGGCAAACTCAGCATGGCCTATCTGGTCTCGGTCGAGAACCGGTACGACCAGGGCCCGGCTGATCTCACCCAGCCGAACAGCACCAAGGGCAAATTCAGGTTTCCCGGCGGCAATGCGTCCGCCGCACGTTTCGTCGTTTTGAAGAGCTGGCGCTTCAGCTGCAGCAACCCGGAGCACAGTTTCGTCGGACTGCTGAATGGTCTGGATGCCAGCAAGCCGCTGACATTGCCGCCCACCGGCAATGCCGGTGCCGATGCGCTGCTGGCAGATGGCCGCGTGCCCGTGCCCCATCATCTGCGCGGCGGCAGCCGTGGCTACGGCTTTTACCGAGGTCCCCTGGTGCCGACGGCCGGGCCCCCGAATGCGGTTGCATCCGGAAGCGCATCGACCACAGCTGATGCGCTGCTGCGCTTCGATGCGGATACCCGGATGTTCGATGTGTCCTATGCTGCCGCCTGGGAACTCGGGCGGCTGCTGACACTGGCCGATCAACGCATCAGCACCGCGCTGCTGCAGTGGAAACACACCCGCCGGCAGCAGTTGCTCGCCGCCTCGCAGGCCCATCTGTACGGGCATCTGGCCCTGCAACCGGCCGCACCCTCGAGCCCGGTGCCAATCCCTCCCGCCTGTGACAGGTGGCTGAAGGATCTGGCCCTGCTCAAGCCCCTTCCGTTCAACTACTTGGTGCCGGACGAACGTCTGCTCCCGACGGAATCCCTGCGCGTCTTCGACATCGATCCTGTATGGATGGATCGGCTGTGGCAAGGCGTGCTGAGCCTGGGTCCGACAGTGCCCGACATCGCTGTCGGCCTGCCGCCGCCACCCCGGGTCAGCGGCTTTCTGCTGCGCTCGGCGCTGGTCTCGGGCTGGCCGGATCTGGAACAGGATGCCTGGGAAGATGCCGGCGCCCAGCGCGGTCTGGCCGTTCCGCTGGAATTGCTGCGCCGCGAAAAACTTTCACCCAATGTCTTGATCTGCCTGTTCAAGGGCGATCTGAAAGCGGTCGATCTGCACTTGAAACCGGAGGCCTTGCACATGGGCCTGGATGCGCCTGCCTCGGCGGGTCTGCCCTGGACCAAAAGACATCGACAGGCCGACGGCACGGAGCTGTCACATCAGAAGCCCAAAGATCTCGACAACACGCATTGGTCTCACGGTGAATCCGCACGGGTGCTGAATATCCTCGAGCTTGCGCACCTGATTGACGCCGTCGACGGCCAACAGCAACCGCAATCGGCACAGTTCGCGATGCAGATGACCGAAGGCGTACCGCTCAGACGCTTTGGGCGGAACTGATACGTCGACAAAATGTCACGCGCGCAGCGGATAGGCGCAGAGCAGCGATACCGGTTCGTACTCGGATGGCGAAGGTCTTGGAAACCTCCTCGACGCAGCGGAGTCGACCTGCGGCGTGGTGGCGCCATCGGGGCGGGTGCCGGGACGGTGTTTGCTGCAAACTGATTCGGGCGCCCGCAGCCTTGCCCGACGTCAATGGGATGTTTGCCTCGCGGAGGGTCTTTATCAAAGAAGGCAAGCGCGGTCCGACGCCGCGTGCGTTCCGGTCCGAGGCAATGGCGACGTGATCGCGGGGGTTTGTTCGGCCCGCACCATGCTCGATCCGAAAAAAGTCGGGGTGCGTCGAGAGCGCACATCCCCTCAGCTGCCGCGGTGGGTGCTGTAGCTCCAGGGGCTGACCAGCAGCGGCAGGTGATAGTGGCCGTCGGTATCGGCGATTCCGAAGTCGAGCGGCACCTGGTCGAGAAATGCCGGATCCGGCAACGGGTGACTGCGGTCGCGGAAATACGCGGCCACGTCGAATACCAGCCGATAGCGGCCGGCTGCCATCTCAGAGGCGTCGAACAAGGGTTTGGCGGTGCACGAGCAGGGGCCGGTGTTGAACGAACTTGATCTGCCGCTGGGTGTGGTCACGTCGATCAATGGCGGCCTGCGCTTTATCGGCGAGATTGTCGGCATGGCCAGCCACGCCGGTACCACGCCGATGGGTCGGCGCCGTGATGCCGCTGCCGCGGCTGCCGAACTGTTGCTGTACGCGGAGAAGCGCGGGTCCACGGCGGCTGACCCGATCTGCGGCGTGCGATCAAGGTGGTGGCGCGCAGTTTGCTCGATCTGCTGGCGTGATTGCGCACATCACCGCGTGGCGTCTGAGTTTGTGAGCGGATGGCGTCTGGCGTGGGAGCGTCGGAGCGGGCGGGCGCGTTATGCCCCGTGTCCCCCTGCTGGCGCCTCCTCCTTTTACCTTCGCATGACGCGCCCGCCCGCTCCGACGCTCGGGTTGGCGGCCCACCTGGTAGCTCGGACACATGAAAAAAACATACTTGACCCGTGCGTTGGTTCTACCCACTTTCACGAGGTCCTAGTCAAGCTTGCCAAAACGCCTGCCGTGTTGCCAGCCTGACGAATTCTTCAATGCCTATGCGCCCGTCGAACTGCGCCCGTATGCCGCAATCACGTTGGCCTCACGTCTCAGCAGTGCAGCGATTTCGATATAGCGCTTTCCGACCATGATCCGGTCCGTCAATGCGGAAACGCTCAGAGCAGCAATGGGTGCGCCGGCGCCGGAAGGGATCGAGACCCCGACCGCGCTGACATAGGGCATAACATTGGTTGGCATCAGGGCAAATCCCAGCTGGCGTGAAGCCTCGATCGCATCGAGAGTCCGGCGAGAGGTCAGTCGCTCGTACTGCTCCATTTGTGTCTTGTTGGCCTCGAGGATCGACCTTTGCTCGATGGCAGGAAGATTCATCAGGATCGCAAGGCTTCCGGCCGCCGCGCCGAGAGGTCGCCGGCTACCGACGTCGATGGTGAGAACCTTCACCGGGTAACTTCCCTCTCGCCTGGCGACGCATACCGCGTCGAGCCCGCTGCGTTGGACCAGGTAGACCGTGTCCCCCGTTTCTGCGGCGATGCGATCCAGACATGGGGCTGCGATCTCCGACAACCGGTAGCGGTGTGCAGCGGTGACACCCAACTCGAAGATGAGCGGGCCAAGGAAATACCTGCGACTCGATTCATCCTGCCGCACCATGCCTTCCTCAATGAGTCCTCTGAGGATCCGTCTTGCGGTTGGTCGTTCCAGATTCGAATGGGTCGTGAGATCGACCAACCTGGCACCCTGGTGGTTCGCGTTCGCGATCAACCGCAGCAACCAACCGGACTTTCTGACCAGTTGAGTGCCCGAGACGGGAGACGCGACACGATCACTCATGGGCCTGCCAGGTTCACTATATGGACGCCACGATCAATTTGCCATTTCTTTCGTCTGCCAATGTCCCTAACATTTCTATCTGAGGTTCGTGTGCGCAGAAGTGTTCAGATAGTGGACTTCTTGCAGACGATTATCTACTTCGAGGAGACTTTCATGAATTCAATGTCCAGAGTTCTTCTGCGGGTCAGCAGTTGCTTGCTGGCAGCACTTTTCTTCAATGGCGCCCACGCTCAATATCCGGACAGGGCCATCCGCTTCATCGTCCCGTATCCAGCAGGAGGTGGAGCCGACCAGATCTCCCGGCTGGTGTCCACCATGATCGAAAAACCGCTTGGTCAACCCATCGTCATCGACAACAAGGGGGGCGCTGGCGGATCGATCGGCTCCGATTTCGTGGCAAAGGCGAAGCCGGATGGGTACACATTGCTGCTGGCCGCCGTCGCGCCAATGTCTATTTTGCCCTATGCCCAATCCAATCTCCCGTATGTCCCACTCAAGGATTTGGCGCCCGTTACGCTGATCAATACGAACCCGTTCCTGGTCGTGACCCATCCCTCCGTTCCGGCGAACACCATCAAGGAATTGATCGCGCACCTCAAAGCCAATCCTGGCAAGCTCAATTACGCATCGGTCGGCAACGGTAGCCTGGGCCATCTATCCGGTGAGTTGTTCAAGAATCTTGCCGATGTCGACATGGTCCACATCGGCTTTCGTGGAGGCGCACCCGCAGTGGTCGAAATGCTGGCCGGACGCACCCATGTCATGTTCGCGAACATTCACGAGGCGTTGCCACACGTCAAAAGCGGAAAACTGAAAGCGCTGGCGGTCACCAGTTTGCAGCGAAACGATCTGGTGCCCGAGATTCCAACCGTCAATGAGTCTGGATTGGACGGTTACGAAGCCATCGCATGGAATGGCGTTGCCGCGCCCGCCGGTACGCCAAAAGAGATCGTCGATCGATTGAGCGCGGAAATTACAAAGGTCGTTCGCATGCCCGCTACCGGGGCCAAGATGCAGGAAATGGGCTTAACGCCAATTGGCGGCAGCCCGGCGGAATTCGCCGACCTGATCCGCCGCGAACAGCTCAAATGGAGCACGCTCATCAAGAAGGCCAACCTGCAATTCAACTGAGCTTCGCAAATGATCGATTCACGGCACGAATGGCTGCATCGCAGTCTGGTTCTCATCATGACGATGAGGCAGGACGATGCCGGCTCCTGGGATCCGGAGGCCCTGGTGCAGCTTGCCAAGACCTTCCATGTCAATACCGTGGGGTTCAGCGTTGGCGGCATCACCGCTTATTACCCGACGCAAATCGCCCACCATCTGCGCAGCCCTACCTTGGGGGATCGCGATGTCGTGGCGGAAACGATCAGCGCTCTGCGCCGCGAAAAACTCAGGGTTTTGGGCCGCATCGATCCCAGCCTGGCGCCGGAATCCTTGTACCGCGAAAATCCCTCCTGGTTCGCGCTGACCGCGGATGGGAAGCCAGTCGATATCCATGGCTACTTCCTGACCTGCCCGAGCGGCGACTACTACCGCAAGTTCATGCTCGATGTCGTGACCGAGATCCTGGACCGCTACGACCTTGACGGGCTCTGGGCCAACGCAGCCCAGCATTCCCCCTGGCATGCGCCACGCTGCTTCTGCGAAAACTGCCGCCTCAGGTTTCGCGAATTCGCGGGGCTCGATCTGCCTGTCGAGGAAGATTGGTCGCAGACCGCTTGGCGTCAGTACAACGAGTGGCGCTACACGTCGATCGCCGACTGGAATCGGCTGGTTCACGAAGCCATTGCAAAGGTTCGCCCGACCTGTGCCTGGTTGCCCCTGTCGCAGGTGGGCGAGTCATGGGACCATGCCCGTCGCGGCGGCTGGGACACCGATTACCTCGAGCCACACACGGACGGGCTGATCGTTGAGGCGCAGCGCCGCTACCCCAACCTGTGGTGGCCGGGAATGGAAGCCAGGTTCCTGCATACGCTCAATCCGGACAAGCCTGCCGGCGCCACTGTCAGCTATTTCTATCCGTGGTGGCGCTTCTACAGTGCGCCGGCGGCGGAGAACCGCGCCTGGACGGCGCAGATGATCAGTCATGGCGTGCGCCCCTGGCTTCATCTCACGGGTTACTTTTCGGAGCATTTCGACCGCCGTGGTCTGGATCAATTCAGACAATTGTTCGCTCAGATCGAGAGCAACCCCGACGCATATACCAACACACGCTCGTGCGCCGAAGTTGCACTGGTGTACTCCCGTCGAACGCTGGACAACTATGGCGGCACCAATCCCGTCGCGAGTTATCTCGGCAACTTCAGGGGCGCCTACAACGCCTTGATGAGTGAGCGCATCCCCTTCGACATGCTGAGCGATCACCGGCTCGCCGTCGACAGCCTCAGCCGCTACCGCTCGGTGTTGCTGCCCTGCGGGGTCTGCCTGTCGGATTCCGCCGTTGCGGCACTGCTGGAATACGTCCGCGGCGGCGGGCACCTCGTCACCACATTCCGGACTGGCGATCTTCACGAGGACGGCGAGGAGCGCTCACGCAACTTGCTGGCCGAGGCGGCCGGGTTCGAAGTCTGTGGCGCGCCCTTGTCCGACCTGAAAGCAGCCTATGCATCGATACAGGATCCCTCCCATGCCCTGCTCGTTGGCATCGGCGATACCAATGTGCTTCCCATCGCAGGCAGTGTCAGCGTCACCCGTTCTCTGCAATCGGCCGCACCGGTCCTGTCGCTGATTCCCCCGATCGAAACCGAGCCGGGTAGCGGCATCAGCGTGCCGGAATTCAACGCAGCGCCCGAGGTCTCGAAGATTCCGCTGGTGCATGAGGCCGTACATGGCAAGGGATCGATCATCTCGTTCCCATGGGAACCCGATCGGGTGGCGTATGAATTCGGGTTTCGCGATTGCATGCGCCTGATTGGCAATGCGGTGCGTCAGGCGCCGGACTACGAGGCACAGGCCGAGATAGCGGGCCCCGGACTGATCGATATTTCGCTGATGTCCGCAGACAATAGGCTGGTACTGCACATGGTGAACTTGTCGGCGAGCGGTGGTGGTGTGCACGCTACACAGCGTCGCGCGGTCGAGGAAATCATGCCGATTGCCGATTTGCGCATCCGATTGAAATTGCCGCCCGGCGCGTCGTTTCACGAGGCGACATGGATCACTTCAGGTGCAGCCGCCCACTGCACGGTGGAATCTGGTTGGCTGGAGACCCGGCTGGAACGGCTCGATGATTTTGAATCCTTGCTTGTGCGGGTCGCATGAAAATGCTGATCGACGTCTACGGGCACATCGGTCTGCCGCGGTTCACCACTGCCGAGGCTTTCCTGGCCCTGATGACTGAACACGGGGTCGAACACACATTGCTGTCGACCGCCCAGTTTTGCCCTGATCTGTTCGAGTTGGCGCGAGCGGTCTCCATTGCTCCGCACCGGTTCAAGGCCCTTGGCCTTCCGCTGGGTCCCGATCGGGCGACGATTCGCAATTCGGTCGAATCGCAACTGAGCGCGGGTTTCAGCGGCATCAGAATCATGGCCAAGGCGGCCCTCGACGACCCCGAGCTCCTGGAGATCGTCGGGCGACACAAGAAATTCGCACTCGTGGTCGGATTCGAGCCTTGGGTACCTTACTGCGAAATGCTTGCCGATTTTCTCGACTGGTACCCGGACAGCTTTCTGATCGGTGGCCACTTCGCAGGGCCGTGCGATCCATCATTGCTCGTCAGCGAGCCATCGATGGCTCGCTTGTTCGGGCATCAGAGATTTGCCGTCGCATTGACGCGCCAGGGCTTGATGGACTCGGCCCTGCTTTTACCCTGGACGCGGGCCCTCGTGCGCCATGTCGGGTGGCACCGGCTTCTGTGGGGCAGCGAATGGCCGGTGGCGTTGTGGCGCGATGAGAGTTATGCCGACACCATTCATTTCATCGACCAGTTCGAGCCGTCCGAGACTGAGCGTGCGCTGTTTTTTCATGACAACGCCAAACGGCTGATCTTCGCTGGGGAAAGCAGCTCAGTCATCACGACCGACCCCGCGTTCGATTTGATGCAGCACAAGGTTCAATCGGTCATTCAGCTGTTTCCAAAGGCGTTGCAGTTGCCGGAGGATCTGCACCAGCAAGTGATGACCGCGTATCTGGCAACGGGGCGTGCCAACGAGGTTCGCTACAGCAAGTTTGTCCAGATGCTGATTGAAAGCGGCTTGCTCACGCACATTTCGAACAAGGTTGGCTAAATGGACTATCGTGAATTGGGAAGCACGGGCTGGCGCATCTCGGCCATCGGCTTTGGTGGGTCTGCGGTCGGAATACAAGGTTATATAGACGGTCTGGACCGGGACTCGGAGACGTTTCGCGAGGAGGCCAAGGCAGCATTGCTCAGTGCCGTCCACCAGGGCATCAACTATTTCGACACGGCGCCTACCTATGGCGAGGGTCGGTCGGAGCGGCTCTTCGGCGAGGTGCTCGAACCGTTGCGCTCGCGGATCTTCATGGCCACCAAGTTCAAATGGTCGCCTGCTGGGTCGGCGGAACAACTCGACGAATTGCTTGGCCAGAGTCTGGAACGCCTGAAGGTTCGCCAAATCGACCTGCTGCAGTGCCACGGGTTGAACATCAGCGACGAGTTGGCCAAGCAAATGTTGGCTTCCTTTTTGCCGGACTGGCTGGCGCGCGTCAAGTCGAAGAAGCTTGCCCGAGAAGTTGGCTTCACGGCCGAAACGCCATCGCCAGGGGTCGAGCGTCTGCTGCGCAGCGGCCATTTCGCGGTGATGCAGATCGGCTACAACATCATGGCGACCGCCAGTTGCGACTACCGTTGGGGGCCATTTGGCGTCATCCCGCTCGCCCGGGAACTGGGCATCGGCGTGGTCACGATGCGGACGTCGACATCGGGGCTTTTCCAGCGGCTGCTGAAGTCCGAGTTCCCTGACATCGACCTGCGCAAGGCCACCCAGTTGGCGATCCGTTTTGCGCTTTCGACACCCGAGGTGAACTGTGCCCTGGTAGGAATCCAGTCGACTGCCGATGTGGACGATGCCATCGAACTCATCGCAGATGGGGCTGCCCGCTACGACCTCGATGCATTGAACCGGCGTCGGTGAGCATGGAATGAAGCATCATCCTGAGGCCGGGTTGCGCGGCTGTCTTCGCGTTTCGAAGGAACGTTCATGCTGGTGACAGCCACAGACTTCAAGTCAAGCGTTGCACAGCAATGGTCGGCGCTTCCCGATTCACTGGTGCGTCGGAGCGTGAGGTGCGAATGGAGCGAAGCCAATCGCCGAGGATCAAGCGCACGGAATTTTCTGGAAGGGCCGGACATTTCAGCTGATGGCACCCTCTTCTGTGTTGACATTCCGGCTGGCCGGATCCTGTCGGTGTCGAGCCAGGGCCAGTGGCATGTTGTCTGTGAGTACGACGGCTGGCCAAATGGCCTGAAAGTACAACACCATGGTCAGTTGCTGGTTGCCGACCACAAGAACGGTCTGGTCGAAGTGAACCCCGACACTGGAACAGTCTCGATCGTTCTGGGGCATCGCCTCTCCCAGCAGTTTCTCGGTGTCAACGACCTGCACATCGATGCCGAGCGCACGGTATGGTTCACCGACCAGGGCCAGACGGGACTGCACGACCCGACCGGAAGGCTCTACCGCTGGACCAGCAACGGCCAGCTCACCTGTGTCCTTGCCGGCCTGCCCAGTCCGAACGGCGTCCGGGTCAGCGCCGACGGCCGCGAACTCTATGTCGCGATCACGCGCGACAACAGTGTGTGGCGGGCGCCGTTGATGGCGTCGGGGGAACCCTCGAAAGTAGGCCGCTTCGCGAGTTTCTATGGCCCGGTCGGACCCGACGGCATCCATATCGACTCACGCAAGCGTCTGTGGGTGTGCCTACCCGGGGCAGACACGGTTTGGGTCCTGACACCGCAAGGCGAAGTCAGCCGACGCATCCGATTCCCGGAAGGTGCGTTTCCGAGCAATCTGGCCATCGACCAGCATGAGCAACGGGTATTCGTCACCTGTTCAGGTGCCAATGCCATCTTCACCATGGCGTTCGACTGAATCCAGGCGGTTGAAGCAAGGCGCCCCGGTGTTGATGCACTCGAGCACCACATGGACTTCTTGGCCAATCTGGTGGACGAGGTCGTTGTCCTCGACTCCGGGCACATCGCGCCGAGCAGGCGGAAACCGACCACTTCCGATTTTTCAGCTTCGCGCCATACGATGCGAAAGCTTCGGTGTAGTTCATCGCAATTCCATCAAGATTCGCGAAGACGCCAACCCACGCAATCCGCCTCGTTCGAATGAACTGCCGCATCAGCCGGGGAGGGCGGGCGGGCGGATGCCGGAAGTAGAGGAGGAGACGCCGCCTCGCTCGATTTCAAGGCGCTTCGATCAGGCCGGCGTCGGGGGACATGAAGGCATCCGCCCGCCCGACCTCCCCGGCCTGCTCAACAAGGGCATGCGGAAACGAATGGAAGGCAACGATCGTGTGCCTGCCGCGCACTCTCAACAATCACTTCTTCGAGTACTTGTTGATCAGCGCCTCGGCCTCGGCAGCCAGCTTCGGTCCGTCGATGCCCTTGTCGCCCACTTCCTTGTACCAGACCGCGCGAACGCCGGCGGCGGCACGTTGCCAGCGTGCGGTTTCGGCGGCGTCGAGCGTGATGATGTTGTTGCCGGCCTTCTGGGCCAATGACAGACCGGCGGTGTCGCCGGCTTCCATCGCACGACCGAACATCGCGGCGGTTTCCATGCCGCTGTTGGCGTCGATCACCTTCTTCAGATCGGCGGGCAGCTTGTCATAGGAGGCGCGATTCATCGCGAACACGAAGGTCTGGGTATACAAGCCCTTTTCGCCGGTGAAGCCGGTGTGGTTCTTGACGATCTGTTGCACCTTGACCGCCGGGACAACCTCCCAGGGAATGGTGGTCGCCTGGATCACGCCTTTCGACAGCGCCTCACCGACCGCCGGCACCGGCATGCCCACCGGCACCGCGCCCAGTTGCTCGAGCATGATGTTAATGACACGCGAGCCACCGCGCACCTTCATGCCCTTCAGGTCTTCGAGCTTGTTGATCGGATCCTTGCTGTGGAACAAGCCGGGGCCGTGCACGTGAACCGCCAGCAGCTTGATGTCCTTGAATTCGTCGGCGGCATTTTTCTCGACAAAGGCCTGGAAGGCCCGCGAAGCCGGCTCGGCGGGACCGCTGTTGAACGGCAACTCGAAGGCTTCGGACTTCGGGAAGCGGCCTGGGGTATACCCGAGCACGGTCCAGACAATGTCGACCACGCCATCCTTGGCCTGGTCGAACAGTTCGGTCGGCTTGCCGCCGAGCTGCATGGCCGGGAAATGCTGAACCTTGATGCGCCCGCCGCTTTCCTTCTCGACCTTCGCGATCCAGGGCGTGATTGCCTTGGCCGGAATGGTGGCCTGCGCGGGCAGCAGCTGGTGCAGGCGCAGGGTCACGTCGGCCGCACTGGCGTAAGGAATCGCGGTCAGGGCCAGCAGGGCTCCGAAGATGGGCTTGAGCAACATTTTCACGGTTCGTCTCCGATGTAAACAAGAAAGATTATCAACGTGGGCAGGGTCGTTTTGGTCGACAACGGGCGTCGGGGATGCGCAATTACCCTAGGAAAACGACGCGCGCCGGCACCCATACACTGTCCCGAAAGCGCCCGGGCGGCCGGGACTCCGGCCGGAAGGCGATCCGACGACGGACCCATTCGTATCCATGAACGACATCTACCGAAATTCCGAACACGAATTGCTCAGCGACCAGATCGCGCGTTTCCTGGCGCGCGAGGTCGAACCCATCGCGCAGTCCTGGGAGTCGGCGGGCATGGTGCCGCGCGAGGTTTTGCGCAAGATGGGCGACGCCGGTCTGCTCGGCTTGATGTACGAAGGGCGCTACGGCGGGGGCGACGCCGATGCGATGGCCAATCTGGTGTTTGCCGAGGCCTTGTCGCAATCGACCTTTGGCGGCTTCATCATCACCGTGCTGGTGCATACCGACATGGCGAGTCCGCACCTGCACCATGGCGGCAGTGCCGAGCAGAAGGCCCGCTGGATGCCCGGCGTCACCTCGGGCCGTACGATCACGGCGGTGGGCATCACCGAGCCCGGCGCCGGCTCGGATGTCGCCGGCCTGCGAACCCGTGCGGTGCGTGACGGCGACCAGTGGGTGATCGACGGCAGCAAGCTGTTCATCACCAACGGGGTCCATGCTGATCTGTATTTCATCGCGGCGCGCACGGGCGAAGCGAGGCATGCGATCTCGATGTTTGCGGTCGAACGCGGAACGCCAGGGTTCAACGTCGGCCGCTCCCTGGACAAGACTGGCTGGCGCTCGTCCGACACCGCCGAACTGGTGTTCGAGAGTTGCCGCATTCCGGCCGCCAATTTGCTCGGCGAACAGGACCGCGGCTTTCAGGCCGTGATGAAGAATTTCCAGACCGAGCGCATCGCGCTGGCCGCGATGGCGGTCGGCCATGCCGGGCAGGCGCTGCGCCTGACGCTCGACCACGTGCGTGATCGCCAGGCCTTCGGCGCGACCTTGTTCGACAAGCAGGTGGTCCGCCAGCGGCTGGCGATGCTCGATGCCAAGGTGCGGGCGACGCGACAATACATGTATCACTGCGCCTGGCGGGTCACGCAGGGTCACGACGTGGTGCAGGATGTTTCGCTGCTGAAGGCCTTGAGCGGCGAGATGGTCAACGAGGTGGTCCAGACCTGCCAGCAGTTCCATGGCGGCATGGGCTACATGATTGGCTCGCCGATCGAGCGACTCTGGCGCGACGCGCGCATCCTCGCGATCGGCGGCGGCGCGACCGAGGTCATGCTCGACGAGGCGGCCAAACGTTATTGACGACGAAGCGGAACGAGGATCTTTTCAAATGTCCCAACCATCACCGTCCGCCGGACAGGCGTCCACACTCGACATTCGCCGCGAAGGCGCTGTCGCCCGCGTCTACCTGAACCGGCCCGATGTCCGCAATGCCTTCAACGATGGCGTGATCGCCGAACTGCGCGAATGTTTTGCCGAGCTCGGTGCCGATGTATCGCTGCGCGCCATCGTGTTGGGCGGTCACGGCAAGGCCTTCTGCGCCGGTGCCGACCTGAACTGGATGCGCGCGATGGCCGACTACAGCTGGAACCAGAACCACGCCGATGCGCAGGCGCTGGCCGAGATGTTGTGGACGGTCTACAGCTGCCCGGTGCCGGTGGTCGGCCGCATCCACGGCGACTGTTATGCCGGCGGCATGGGCCTGGCCGCGGTCTGCGACATCCTGGTGGCGTCGGACAACGTCCAGTTCTGCCTCAGCGAAGCCCGGCTCGGCCTGCTGCCGGCCACCATCAGCCCGTATGTGATCCGCGCCATGGGCGAGTCGGCGGCGCGGCGTTATTTCATCACCGCAGAACGATTCGACGCCCGGCGCGCGCAGACTTTCGGAATGGTTCACGAAGTGTGCCCGGCCGACGCGCTGGATGCGACGGTCGAGCAACTGGTGGCTGCGCTGGTCGCCAACGGCCCGATGGCCACGCGGGCCTGCAAACGGCTGGTCCAGGATGTCGCGGGCCGCGCCATCGATGCCGATCTGCGCGACGACACCGCGCGCCGGATTGCCGATATCCGCGCCAGCGACGAAGGCCGCGAAGGCCTGCAATCGTTCCTGGGCAAACGCCCGCCGGGCTGGCTGATTTCCTGAGCCGGCCGGCCAAGGATCGGGCATGGACGTCGACACCACGGGGCTGATCGCCGTCGCCGCTGCACTCGGCTGGGCCAGCGGGCTGCGGCTGTATGCGGTGCTGTTCCTGACCGGTGCGGCCGGGTGGCTTGGCTGGGTCGAGTTGCCGTCCGGGCTGCAACTGCTGCAGGCGCCGTGGATGCTGGGCGCCAGCGGCCTGATGTTGTTCGTCGAATTTTTCGCCGACAAGATTCCGGGCCTGGATACTGCCTGGGACATGATCCATACCGTGATCCGGATCCCGGCCGGAGCGGCGCTGGCGGCATCGGTGTTCGGTCTCGATCAGGGCAGTGCGACGGCAGCAGCGGCCCTGCTCGGCGGCAGCCTGGCAGCCACCAGCCACGTCGCCAAATCGAGCACGCGGGCGGCCATCAACACCTCGCCAGAGCCGTTCTCCAACATCGCGATGTCGCTGATCGGCGATGGCGCGGTGCCCTTGATGTTGTGGTTGTCGTGGGAGCATCCGGTCTGGTTTGCGGGGCTGCTGATCGTTGCGCTGCTGTTGATGACGGCCCTGATCTGGATCTTCGGCAAATTCGTGCGGACGCTGGCGCGGCGGGCGTCGAGTCTGTTCAACGCCGGCAGCCCGCGGTCAACCTGACCCGCGGCTGCGGCTGCCGCCCATCGCAGGCAAAATGGCGTTTTCAATCAGCCGGGCCCACATGCCTTGAGCGACATCCGATCGACCTCAGCGCCGCTTCAAACCGACCGGCCCGACGCGGTTCGCAGCGTCAGTGCCGCTCTGGCTGCTGCCGGCCATCCGCATGCGGCGCGCTGGCTCGAGATCTCAGCGCGTACCGCGCAGGAGGCGGCCGATGCGCTGGGTGTCGAGGTCGGTCAGATCGCCAAGAGCGTGATCTTCCGCCGCCGCAGCGACGCGGTTGCGGTGCTGGTCGTCACGTCTGGCGATCGGCGGGTCGACGAGCAAAAGGTCGCCGCGCTGGTCGGGCCGATCGGTCGTGCCGACGCGGACTTCGTCAAGCGGCAGACCGGCTTTTCGATCGGCGGCGTCTCGCCACTTGCCCATGTCAATCCGCCAGTCACGCTGATCGATTGCGAGCTGTTCCGGTTCGGCGAGATCTGGGCCGCGGCCGGCCATCCGAATGCGGTCTTTCGCGCCAGCCCGCCGCAGTTGCGCGCATTGGCCGGCGAAGCACCAGTGGCCGATGTCACGCCCGGGGAGCTGGATGAATCACTGCGTGGGTTCTTGTCCGATGTCTGAGCTGCAACGCATTGCCAGCCCCTGCACCGGTGTGTGCCGGATGGATCCGGCCACCGGCTGGTGTGTCGGATGTCGGCGCACCATCGATGAAATTGTCGCCTGGGCATCGCTCGACGATGCAGCGAGACTCCAGGTCTTCGGCACCCTGAGGCAGCGCCGCCGATCGATCGTCGCGCCCACGGACAAGGCTGAATGAAACACATCGACTTCTGGTTCGATCCGATCTCGCCATATGCCTGGCTAGCCTTCGAGCGCCTGCCGCAGGCGCTCGAAGGCCTCTCGTACAGCGTCGACTACAAGCCGCTGCTGTTCGCCGGTCTGCTGCAGAACTGGGGCCAGAAAGGTCCGGCCGAAATCGAGCCGAAGCGCGTCTGGACGTTCCGGCAAGTCGCCTGGCTCGGTCACCAATGCGGAGTGACCGTCGATACGCCGGCTCAGCATCCCTTCAACCCGCTGGCGCTGCTGCGTCTGTTGCTGGCGTGTGCGCCGGAGCAGCGGACGCCGAACCGCCTGACTTGCGAGACCGTATTCCGGCACGTATGGGTCGGTGGCGGCGATCCGAATAACCCTGATCGACTTGCCGCCTTGCAGGCCCAGCTCGCGCCGGCACGTAATCCGGCGGGCGCCGAAGTCAAGCAGCAGCTTAAGGATCAGACCACGCAGGCGACTCAGCTGGGCATCTTCGGCGTGCCCACGATGGTGGTCGATGACCGCTTGTTCTGGGGCCTCGATGCGCTGCCGATGTTGGCCGCCTATCTGCGTGGTGACGCCTGGTTCGACGAACCGCATTGGTCGACCGCCGCTTTGCCGCTTCCGGGTGTGCGTCGCGGCTGAACCGAGATAGGGAAGAGCGGGGCCGGACAAGCCGTGAGCGACCGGTTTCGAGAGTGCGGCAGGTCCGGTGGTTCGACGTTAGCCTGCCGACGTGGGCAGAAAGCGCTCGTTGATTTTCGGCTCCCGGCCACTACGGAAACAGAAAAGCCCCGCTCTGGCGAGCGGGGCCGGGGTGGCGGGCACGGAGGCCCGCGGAGAACTCAGGCCCGATCAGGCCTTGCCGAGGTTCAGGTCCGGGTAACGGACATGTTCGACCAGGTCCTGCGTTTCCTGCTTCGGTGGTGCGGTCAGCAGGCTCACGATGATGATCACCGCGATGCCCACCGGCACACCGAACAGGCCGGCCGAGATTGGCTGGATGCCCCACCAGATGTTGTCGGCGATCGGCGAGGTGACGCCGAAGATGCCGCGCAGCCAGGGCTGGGTGGTGACCATGTAGTAGAAGGTCGTGCCCAGGCCCGCCAGCATGCCCAGCGAGGCGCCCCATTTGTTGGCCCGTTTCCAGAAGATCCCGAGCACCAGCGCCGGGAAGAACGACGCTGCCGCGAACGAGAACGCCGCCGAGACCAGGAACAGGATGTCCGCCGGTTTCTGCGCCGCTACCGCCGCGGCGGCCATGGCGACGACGAGCAGCAGGGCCTTGGAGATGGCCACGCGGCGCGAGGTCGGTGCGTTCGGATCGATCATCTTGTAGTACAGGTCGTGCGACAGCGCGTTCGCGATGGTCAGCAGCAGGCCGTCCGCGGTGGACAGCGCCGCAGCCAGGCCACCGGCCGCCACCATGCCCGAGATCACGTAGGGCAGGCCGCCGATTTCCGGGGTTGCCAGCACGATGATGTCGCCACCGATTCGCATCTCGCCGAGTTGGAAGATGCCGTCCTTGTTGATGTCCACCACCGACAACAAGGTCGGGTCGACAGCCGCCCAACTGGAGATCCAGGCTGGCAACTTGTCGAACGGTGTGCCCACCAGCACGTTGAACACCTCGAACTTGACGAGCACCGCCAGGGCCGGCGCGGTGAAGTACAGCAGGAAGATGAAGAACAGCGACCAGAACACCGACTCACGCGCTTCCTTTACCGACGGCGTCGTGTAATAACGCATCAGGATGTGCGGCAAGGCGGCCGTGCCGACCATCAGGCAGAACACCAGCGCCATGAAGTTGCGCCGTGAGGTGTCGAAGGCGGCCTTCGCCTTGTCGTCGCCGTTCGGGTCCCCGGCGAAGATCTGCGCGTGTGACGGCATACCCGCGAGCGGCGCGGCTCGGGCCGTGTTCGCTGCTTTCGCCGTGGTCCACGCCTTCTTGGCGTCTGCCTCGTTGGCCGGGATAGCCGAGAGCGCCTTCTCGGCCGCCTGGATGTCTGCCGCCGGTGCGTTGGCGGCCTTCAGGTCGGCCACCTTCGCTGTGGCTGCTGCCCTGTCGGCGGCGAGTGCAGCCGGCACGTCCTTCAGCTTCGCGTCGAAGCCGTCGGCAAGCGACTTGAACGCGGCGATGACTTCCAGCTCCTTCGGATCGGTGCGCAATTCCTTCTCCTTCGCGCTGACCTTCTCGAGCTGGTAGCCGTAGATCACCTGCGGGATCGGGACGCTGGTCTGCTTGACCGACAGCCAGACAACCGGGACCAGGTAGGCAATGATCAAGATGATGTACTGCGCAACCTGCGTCCAGGTGACTGCCCGCATGCCGCCGAGGAAGGAGCACACCAGGATGCCGCCGAGACCCACGAAGATGCCGACCTCGAAGGCCAGGCCCGACAGGCGGGTGGTGATCAGGCCGACGCCGTAGATCTGCGCCACCACGTAGGTAAAGGAGCACAAGATCGCCGCACCGATGCCGATCAGCCGCGGCATGTGGCCCTCGTAGCGCGCACCGAGAAAGTCAGGGATCGTGAACTGGCCGAACTTGCGCAGGTAGGGCGCGAGCAGCAGTGCCACCAGGCAGTAGCCGCCGGTCCACCCGAGGATGAAGGCGAGTCCGCCGTAACCCGTCAGGTAGAGCGTGCCGGCCATGCCGATGAAGGACGCGGCACTCATCCAGTCGGCGCCGGTGGCCATGCCGTTGTAAATGGCGGGCACCCGCCGGCCGGCCACGTAATACTCGGACGCGTCCGAGGTGCGGCTCATCACGCCGATACCGGCATACAGCGCGACGGTGGCGATCAGGAAGATGAAGCCGATCCAGTTGCGCGGCAGGCCCATCTGCTCTGCAATGGCCAGCACGATGATGAAGGCGATGAAGCCGCCGGTGTACCAGGTGTAGACCTTGGTGAGTTGCGCCTTGAACGCGCGGTTCGCGGCGGCACCGCCGCCGCTCGTGGGTGAAGTTGCCTCGAAGCCTGCCATGTCATTCCTCCTCGGCGACGCCGTGTTCGATGTCGAGCTTGTTCATCACGTGGGCGTAGTACCAGATGATGACGACGTAGACGATCAGCGCGCCCTGCGCAGCGACCCAGAAGCTGAACGGCCAGCCGAAGAAGTTGAAGTTCAGGTCTCGGGCGAAGTACGCGACGCCGAATGTCACCAGGAACCAGATCATCAGCAGCACGCCGGTGATCTGGAGGTTCTTCTGCCAGTAAGCGCGATGTCTCTCGCTGATCTGCTGCGTCATGCGCAACCTCCTTTGAACTCGACAAACCACCCTTGCGGGCACCGTGTTGGCGGCTGCGCGGCGCCTAAGCGCCGCGCTTGCATCCGGCCGCCGGCTGTTCAGCTGGCGAGCAGACCGGTCTCGCGCTTGAGCTGCGCGGCGACCTTGGGCTCGAACCCTTCGAGGTGGCGAATGATCTTCACCGCTTCTTCCGGGTGCTGACGATCGACATGGGTCCGTGCCAGCTGATACCAGCCGTACGGGCTCATGGGCTGCAATTCGGTGTTGCGCTTGAGGGCGGCCACCGCCTCGTCGAGGCGGCGCTGGCGGATCAGCACCAGTCCCAGGCCATACCAGGCGCGGTCGAGTTTCGGATCGAGCGCGACGGCGCCGCGGAACGCGGCCTCGGCTTCATCGTGGTGCTGCGCTTCGTCGAGCAGGTAGGCGAGGTTGAACCAGTCGGCCGCGCTGCGTTGCGGGTGGGCGGCCACCAGACGCTGCGCGTCCGCGATGGCCTCGTCGCGCCGGCCGAGCTGGGCACGCACATGGGCGCGGCTGGCCAGCGCGTAGGCATCGGTCGGCCAGCGGATGAGCATTTCGCTGAAGCAGACTTCTGCGGCAGTCTGGCGGCCGATCACCAGCCAGCCCATGCCGCGAAGGCGCAACTGCCAATGGGCAAGACGCTCAGCGCTCATCGGCAATGCTCCACGCCCACTTGCAGGCACAGGTTGACTTTGGTCAGCGTGGCGACGAACCACACCATCAGCATCAGCACGAAGGCCGCGATGGGGATGTGGCGGTCGAGCACGAACTTCGGTGAGATCAGCCGCATGCCCTTGACGAAAGGATTCGTCAGCACCTGCAGCAGCCGGTAGAAGAAGTTGCTTTGGCGTTTCTCGCCCGCCAACAGCGCGAGCAGTCCCTGACCCAGCAAGGCCATGAGCGCGATCTCGGCGACGAGCTTGACGGCGGACACCAGCAGCAACATTCGGATACCTGTTTGTCTCGGAGTGCAATTGGGGCGGCGGCGGCTTACGGCTTTCTTACTGGGGCTGTCAGCTTCGGGGAATCCTGGGCCCGGGGTTTCCCTGGCCCGCCGGCAGCCAGGGTGGCGGCAGAAACCTCATCTGCCCATGCGAAAATCGCTTATTCCTCACGAGAGCTGCGCCATGGACATCGAACACATCGGCGCGATCGGCAACCACCTGGCCGATCTGAGCCGCTGCACGTTTGACCTCCGGGGGCCTTTGAACGACCGCTAAGCACTGCGCCTGAACGAATGCACATCGACGACGGCGATCTCGGAGGCGGTGGGCGTGTCGGTGCAGACCGTTTCGCATTGACGCACACGCTTGGCCCGACGGTGGGTGTCAAGGCAGTTGTCGCGTTGGGATGAAGTTCAAGCGGCCTTTCGATCTGGGACTTTCTGGTCGGTGGGTTTCTCCGGACTGAGATGGACTTCGGTGATGCAGGTCCAGTTTCGGGTGGCTCCTGACCACCGGCGGGGATGACGCGCGGCTTGAAGCCATAGTGCGCGCCAAGTGCGATCAGCTTGGCGTTGTAGACGATGCCGGCGTCGTCGCCCGCCTCGCCGAGCACGGCGGTTTTGATGCGGTCGTA
>JANNNE010000312.1:0-18886 GCA_031398385.1 Ideonella sp. | reverse complement strand
GTGAAAACGGGCGCCGATCGCTCAAAGTTTGTTGACGGCAATCGACCCGTATCGGACTGTCGATCCCATGCTCTGCGCTCGAGCGAGCTCGGAGTGGGGGGGGGGGGGGGGGGGGTGGGGGGGGGCGGCCCGGGGGACATGGAGGTCACCCAGCACCCCACCACTGCGAGCTCGCTCGAGCGCAGAGCATGGGATCGACAGTCCGATACGGGTCGATTGCCGTCAACAAACTTTGAGCGATCGGCGCCCGTTTTCACCAAGAAGCCGACTTACACCTTGCAGCGCCGGGACAAAGTCACTTTGAAGCATCGAAACAGGGTTTCGACCCTGTCGCAGCCCTTCGAGCATCTGATCATGCCGGCAGCAAGAACAAGGTCGCCAACGGCGGCAGAACGAGCCGGATCGAGCGCGCGCGGCCGTGCCAGGGTTCGCCTTCGACCCCGATCGTGCCTGAACCATTGCCCCGATTCGCCCCGCCGTAGTGGACCGAATCGGTATTCAGCACCTCGCGCCAACGATCCACTCCGTCCGGCGCGCCGATGCGGGTCAGTTCGCGCGGCACCGGCGTGAAGTTGCTGACCACCATCACCATGCCGCCGGCATCGTCGCGGCGCAGCCAGGCCAGCACCGAGTGTTCCGCGTCGTGGGACGAGATCCATTCGAAGCCTGCCGGTTCGCAGTCGAGCCGATGCAGGGCTGGCTGCGCCTTGTACAGCGCGTTGAGGTCGCTCACCAATCGGTGCACGCCACGGTGCCGGCCATCGCCGAGCAGCGACCATGGCAGTTCGACATCGTGGTTCCACTCGGTCGGCTGAGCGAACTCCTGGCCCATGAACAACAGCTTCTTGCCCGGATGCCCCCACATGAACCCGAAATAGGCGCGCAGATTGGCGAAACGCTGCCACTCGTCGCCGGACATCTTGCCGAGCAGCGAGCACTTGCCGTGCACGACCTCGTCATGCGACAGCGGCAACACGAAGTTTTCGCTAAAGGCATAGACCAGCCCGAAGGTCATCTTGTCGTGATGCCACTTGCGGTGCACCGCGTCCTGCTGCATGTATTTGAGGGTGTCGTGCATCCAGCCCATGTTCCACTTGAAGTGGAAGCCGAGGCCGCCGTGGTACGTGGGCGCCGACACGCCCGGAAACGCCGTCGACTCCTCGGCCACGGTCATCGCGCCGGGACACTCGACACCGACCACCTCGTTGGTGCGCCGCATGAAGGCGATTGCCTCCAGGTTCTCGCGGCCGCCTTCCACATTGGGCACCCATTCACCAGGATTGCGCGAATAGTCGCGGTACAACATCGACGCCACCGCGTCGACCCGCAAGCCGTCGACCCCCTGCCGCTCGATCCAGTACAAGGCGCTGCCGACCAGAAAGTTGCGAACCTCATGGCGGGCGAAGTTGTAGATCAGCCTCTGCCAATCCTTGTGGAAACCCTCGCGCGGATCGGCGTATTCATACAAGGCCGTGCCATCGAACTGCGCCAGCCCGACCGGGTCGGACGGGAAATGCGCCGGCACCCAGTCGAGCAGCACGCCGAGGCCGGCTGCGCGGCAGGCCGCCATGAAGCGCGCAAAGCCGTCAGGCGGACCGAAACGCGCGGTCGGCGCGTACATGCCCAGCGTCTGGTAGCCCCAGGATCCATCGAACGGATGTTCGGTGATCGGCATCAGTTCGATGTGGGTGAAACCGAGCTCGGCCACATAGGCTGGCAGGGCCGCGGCCAGATCGTCCCAGCTGTGGAAACTGCCGTCAGGGTGGCGTCGCCACGAGCCGAGATGCACCTCGTAGATCGAGATCGCGGCATGCCGATCATTGGCCTCGGCGCGCCCACCCGGCAGCGGATTCGCCGGCGGCAGCGCGGCCACGATGCTTGCGGTGGCAGGCCGCATCTCGGCCGCGCGTGCATAGGGGTCGGCCTTCAACGGCAACATCGCACCGGTCCGGTCGACCAGTTCGAACTTGTAGTCGTCCCCGATCCCGGCATGCGGGACGAAGATTTCCCAGATGCCGCTGCCATGGCGCGCCCTCATCACGTGGCGTCGGCCATCCCATGAGTTGAAACTGCCGACCACGCTGACGCGTCGGGCGTTCGGTGCCCAGACGGCGAAGCGCACGCCGTCGACCTCGTCGATGCGCATTGGCAACGCGCCCAGGCTCTCAAACGGCCTCAGGTGCGAGCCTTCGCCGAGGTAATGCAACTCGTCGTCACTGAGCAGGGTGCCGAAGCTGTAGGCATCGGCAAACTGGGATTCAACGGCATCGTCGGGGTCGCTGGCCCAGCGCACCGCCAGCCGGTAGGCGAAGCGCAGCTTGCGCCTTGGCATGCGGCCTTCCCACACACCTGCGGCATCGCGCAATGCCAGCTCGGCGATCCGTTTCCCGCTCGTTGCATCGAGCACCGCGACGCTGCGAGCGCCAGGCAACATCGCGCGTACCCACAACGCGCCGGCCTCATCGGCATGCTGCCCGAGCACCGCGAACGGGTCGGGATGCCGCGCATGGAGCAGGGCAAAAACGTCGGTTTGGCTGAGCACGGTGGTCGGTTTCTCGGTGGATCGGCAGGAGGTTGATCAAGGGCGCTGCAGGCCGGCATCGGCCAGGGTGCGCACGACCACATCGGCCATCACGCGGTAACCCGCATCGTTCGGATGCAGACGGTCGCGCGTCAGGTCCGCGCGGATCCGGTCCGGCATCGCCGGGTCGCGCAGCGCGGCGTCGAAATCGGCCACCGCATCGAAAACATCCGATTCGCGGATCCACCGGTTCAGCTGCTGTCGCGCAGCCTCCACTTCCGGTCGACCATAAACCCCACCCTGCGCCGGCGTCAATGTGGCACCGACAACCTTCAGTCCGCGCTCATGCGCGCGTTGCGCCAGGCGGGTCTGGGCAGCGATCAAGGCCTGCACAGTGGCGGGCATCTGCTCAGCCTGCGCCTCACCGGCCAGATCGTTGATGCCGATCAGCACCGTCACCCCGCGCACACCCTTCAGATCGAGCACGTCGCGATCGAGTCGCTGAATTCCGCTCGGCCCGACTTCGCCGGATAGCAGCCGCCCCCCGCTGACACCGGCGTTCAACACGCCCAGCGGCGGATCGGCATTCGCTGCGCGCCAGATCGCGGTGACCCGCGCCGGCCAGCTCGCGTCCTGATCGACCGAATGCCCGTTGCCATCGGTGATCGAATCGCCGAGGGCGACCCACAAGCGCGAATCGGCGCGGGTTTCTACGGCAACGCCGGCCAGGAAGTAGATGCTCCGGTCGTAGTAGGCAACCGGGAAATCGGCGGCCGAAACATGGTTTCCCGGCACCGAACGGTAGCTGGTGCGGCTGCCGATCAAGTGCCAACTGGCGCGCGGTGTCGCATCCCGCACATGGACGCTGACCGACAGATCCTCGCGCGCAGCCTCCGGCAACTCGACCGCATCGCTCCACAGGGATGCGCCGGCCGGGATCTGAACGCTCGCCTTGCCGTCGAACGTCACCGCCCGATCGGTGGCAGGACGGATCGCAGCCCCGCCAGCGGATGCTCGCCAGGCGAGGTGGACGGCGGCAAGCTTCAACGGCGCATCGCCGAACTGGTTGCTGATTTGCAACCTGACCCGGTTGCCGCGCAGCGCCAGGGGCACGAATTGCCGCAGGCTGACATCCCGGAATCGCAACGACTGGTCGTCGAACGGCGGCCCGCCATCGAGCGGGCCATGTAGCGGCGCAGTGAACGCGGGCAGCCAGTCGAGTGGTCGGCTCTTGGCGACATCCGACCAGGTGAGCGCTGCGAGCAGCAAGGTCAACGACACAGCCGTGCCCAGCATCGCCAGCAACGCGGGGCGGCCCAGCCCGCGCTGCCGAGGGCGGGTGGTGCTCCCGCACGATTGAAGAGTCAGGGCGTCGGCGCACCTTCGGCCAACGGGCCTGGGGCCGGTCACGACACTGCCGTGCATGTCCTGCGCCGTGTCGAACGCACCAGCCAAGTTGGCGCTCAAGCCAGCATGCGCAACAGCCAGGCGTTCAAATCGGCCAGTTCGGCGGCGCAGACCGAATGCTCCATCGGATACTCATGCCACTCCACCGGCTGCCCGCCGGCTGCGAGTGCGTCGCGACTGGCCAGCGCGCGGGCGATCGGAATCATCGGATCGAAGCGGCCGTGGGCCAGGAAAACCGGCGTTCCGGCATTGGCCGGGCTGCGCTCGTCGATCAGCCTGGACGCCAGCGGCAGATAGCCCGACAGGCCGACCAGGCCGGCGAGTCGATCGGCATGGCGCAGGCCGGTCATCAGGGTCATTGCGCAGCCCTGCGAAAAACCCATCAGCACGATGCGTGAAGCGTCGATTCCCCGGCTGCGTTCGCGCTCGATCAGGGCCTCGACCCCGACCATCGACGCGCGCAATCCGGCTTCGTCTTCGCGGCGGTCGACATCGGTGCCGAGCGACAGGATGTCGTACCAGGCGCGCATCACCATGCCGTTGTTGATCGTCACCCGCTGCATCGGCGCATGTGGAAAGACAAACCGGACCGGACCGACGCTGGACAAATCGAGCTCGTTGCACAGCGGCACGAAATCGTTGCCGTCGGCGCCCAGGCCGTGCAGCACGATCAGCGCGGCGGTCGGTTCGTCGCCGGTCTGGCGTTCAATCGTTTCGAGTGGCATGTCGGATCCGTGGCTGCTTCGTGAGTCGTGTGTGAGCCGGCATCGTACCGAATGTCGCGCAGGCCGATGCGAAGGACAGGCATTGACGCTATGCTGGCCGTGCGCCCCGCGTCGCCCGCCAATTCAACCACCCGCCATCCGATGAACGCCTTCCGAATCCAGCTCAACGGCCAACCGGTCAGCGCCGAGATCGCGCCCACCACCCTGCTGGTCGATTTCATTCGCACCCGACATCGCCTCACCGGCACCCACGTCGGCTGCGATACAGCGCAGTGCGGCGCCTGCACGGTGCTGGTGGATGGCGAGCCGCTGAAGAGCTGCAGCGTGCTGGCGCTGCAGATCCAGGGTCGCGACGTGAAGACGATCGAGAGCCTGGCGCCGAGCGAGTCTGAACTGCACCCGGTGCAGCAGGCCTTCATCGAGTGCCACGGCCTGCAATGCGGTTTCTGCACGCCCGGCATGGTGATGGCAACCGTCGGGCTGCTGGCCCACAACCCCGATCCGGACGACCGTGCAATCGCCGATGCACTGGACGGCAACCTGTGTCGTTGCACCGGATACGTGAACATCATCGCTTCGGTGCATCGCGCGGCGCAGCTGATCGCCGAGCAATCGGGCCGCGCGCGATCCAACGGAGCCGCGGCATGAGCGCTGACGCGCTGGCAGACAGCAGCCTGCGTTTCGGCAGCGGTCAGAAGGTGCAGCGGATCGAGGATCCGGCACTGGTGCGTGGCCTCGGCCGTTTCACCGACGACATCGACTTGCCCGGCCAGCTGCATCTGATGTTCTTGCGCTCGCCGCATGCCCACGCGCGAATCGTGTCGATCGACACCGCCGAGGCGCAGGCCTTGCCCGGCGTCGTCGCGGTGTTGACCGGCGCCGGCCTGGTCGAGGCCGGCGTATTGCCGATTCCGGCGCGCATGCCGTTCAAGCGCCCCGATGGCAGTCCGGGGCAGGCGCCACCGCGGCGACCACTGGCCTACGAAAAAGTCCGGTTTTCCGGTGAGGCGGTGGTCGCGGTGATCGCCGAAAGCGCCGAGGTGGCGCTGAATGCGCTCGATCTGGTTTTCGTCGACTACGAAGACCTGCCCGCCGTGGCCGAGCCCGGGCACGCCGTCACCGCTGGCGCGCCGATCATCTGGGACGATGCGCCCGACAACATCGCCGCGCAGATGCGACACGGCAACCCGGCCGATGCGGCATCGGCGTTCGCTGCTGCGACGCATGTCGTCTCGCTCGATCTGGTCAATCAGCGGCTGGCACCCGTCACGATGGAGCCACGTGTCACCGCAGCGCATGTCGAGGCCGACAGCGGACGGCTCATCGTCGCGATCTCGAGCCAGATGCCGACCGGCGTTCGCACCGCGCTGCTGGCCACCATTCCCGGACTGCAGGACGGACAGGTGCGGGTCACGGTCGGTGACGTCGGCGGCGGCTTCGGCATGAAGGGCGCAATCCACCCGGAAGACATTGCGGTGGCCTACGCGGCCTGGACACTGAAGCGACCGGTCAAATGGTGCTCGCAGCGGCTGGAGGATTTTGTCTCGGCGGTGCACGGGCGCGACGTGCGCAGCCTGGCCGAACTGGCGCTCGACGCCGATGGCCGTGCGCTGGCGCTGCGCATGAAATCGCAGGCCAATATTGGAGCCTACTCGACCGGCCCCGGCATCGTCATCCAGCTGATGATCGGTGCCTGGGTCGGCACCAGCATCTACGACATCCCGGTCATCGATTTCGAACTGACTGGCGTCCTGACCAACACCACGCCGGTGGGTGCCTACCGGGGCGCCGGCCGGCCCGAGTTCATCTACATCATCGAGCGTCTGATGGATGCCGCGGCGCGCAAGCTGCAACTCGATCCGGCCGAGCTGCGCCGACGCAACATGATCCGTCCCGAGCAGATGCCGTACCGCAATGCGTTGGGCAAGGTCTACGACTGCGGCGAATTCGAGCGCATGCTCGACCAGGGCTTGGCGCTGGCCGACTGGCAGGGCTTCGAGACCCGGCATGCCGAATCGGCGTCGCGCGGACGGCTGCGTGGCCGTGGCATCGCGACCTTCCTCGAGTGGACCGGCGGCGATGCCTTCGAAGAAGCGGTGAGCGTCACCGTCAAACCCGACGGCATCATCGAACTGGTATCGGCCACCCAGGCGATGGGCCAGGGCATCGCGACCAGTTATGCCCAACTGGCGGTCGATGTGTTCGGCGTGCCGGTCGAGAACATCCGCATCGTGCAGGGGGATACCGATCGGGCCAACGGCTTCGGCAGTGCCGGGTCGCGCTCCTTGTTCATCGGCGGGCCGGCGATTCGCCAGGCGTCGCTGAACACCGTTGAACACGCCCGCGAACTGGCGGCCGAGGCGCTCGAAGCGGCTGCCGGCGACATCGAATACCGGGCGGGCCGTTTCCAGGTGGTCGGCACCGATCTGCAGATCGGCCTGTTCGAGCTGGCCGGGCGCCAGGCGCAAGGGCAGATCGAGGCGGCCGGCAAGACCACCGTCAGCGGGGCGTCGTGGCCGAACGCCTGCCATGTCTGCGAGGTCGAGATCGATCCGCAGACCGGCGTGGTCGAGGTGGTGGCCTATTCGTCGGTCAACGACATCGGACGAGTCATCAGCCCGACGATCGTCCGAGGCCAGATCGAAGGCGGCGTGGCGCAGGGCCTCGGACAGGCGCTCAGCGAAGCGATCGTCTATGGCGAGGGCGCACAGCTGTCGACCGCCAGTTTCATGGACTACGCGCTGCCACATGCGGATTCGTTCATTCGCCACCAGACCGAATTCGACACCTCGGTGCCGTGCACGACCAACGCACTCGGCGCCAAGGGTGTCGGCGAACTCGGCACGATCGGCGCCACGCCGGCGGCGGTTGTCGCGGTGATCGATGCGCTGGATCGCGCCGGGCTGGGCCGGCAGGCCGAAAAACTTCAGATGCCGCTGACCGCTCCAAAAATCTGGCAGTTGCTGAACAGCCGACCGGGCTGATCAGATACGCCGGTCAACGCCTTCCCAATAAGGTTCGCGCAAGCGGCGCTTGAAGATCTTGCCGGTATCCTCGCGCGGCAGTTCGGTGTGGAAGGTCACCACCGCGGGCACCTTGTAGCCGGCGATTCGCTCGCGCAGCCAATTCCGGACCAAGGCGGCGTCGAGTTCGGCGCCAGCGGCGGGCGTCACCGCGGCAGCCAGGCCCTCGCCGAACTCCGGATCCGGGATGCCGAACACCGCGCAGTCGGCGATCCCGGGCATCATCTGCAACACCGCCTCGATCTCGGCCGGATAGATGTTGACGCCGCCCGAGATCACCATGTCGGCCGAGCGGTCGACGATGAACAGGAAGCCTTCGTCGTCGATGTAGCCGATGTCACCCATCGTCAGGTAGCCATCGCGCTCCATCGCGCGGCGTGCGGAATCGCCGTGGTTGTAGCTGAAGTCGGCCAGCTGGTCGGGCTTCACGTAGATCATGCCGGCCTCGCCGCGCGGCTTCGGCCGGCCGGCGTCATCGAGGATCCGCAGATCGACGCCTGGCAGCGGCAGCCCGGCCGAGCCCGGCTTGCGCAGCGCCTGCTCGCTGGTCAGCAGGGTCATGTAGCTGAGTTCGCTGGAGCCATAGGCCTCATGGATCACCGGCCCCCACCACTCGATCATCGCGCGCTTGACCGCCGGCGGACACGGCGATCCGGTCGAGCTGATGAAGCGCAGCGAACTAAGGTCATGGCCTCGCCGCACCTCGTCGGGCAGGCGCAACAGCCGCACATACATCGTCGGCACCAAGTAGGCATGGCTGATGGCATGCCGCTCGATCAGCGCCAGCGTGGCCTCGGCATCGAAGCGCTCCTCGAGCACCAGCAGGCCGTCGTTTTGCGCCACCGACATCGCGAACGAGTTCGGGGCGCTGTGATACATCGGCGCGTTCAGCAAGGCCCGCATCCCCGGCTCAATCCCGATCACCTGGCGCAGCCGCTCGGCGGTGCGCACCGCCTGCTCGGCGGAGGCCGGCTGACGACGAATGCCTTTGGGCCGACCGGTCGTGCCGGAGGTGTACAGCATCGCGCTGCGCGGCGGCGCCGAAGCCGCCGTGTCGGGCGCAGCGGAGTCCCGCAACACAGACCACCGTGGCGGAACCCGCTGCGCAGCGTCGCCGGGCCCGGGCGTGTCGTCCACGCCCGCCTCACCGGCCAGCACGACCGGCAGAGATGGCGAAACGGCCGCTCTCAACGCCGTCCAGAGCCCGGCATCGACCACCAGCGCATGCGCCCCGCTGTCTTCCAGGATGTGCCTCAGTTCATCGGCCTTGAAATGCCATTTGATCGGGCACCAGTAAGCGCCGATCACTCGCGCCGCCAGCATCAGCTCGAGCAGTTCGGGCCCGTTGTGCAGCATCAGCGCTACCACATCGCCGTCGCGCACGCCCAGCGTGCGCAAGGCGCCGATCGAACGCTGCACCCGCAGCGCGAATGTTTCCGGATCGATCGCCTGTCCGCGAAAAACCACTGTCGTCACCGTCGATTCCTTTGCGCTGAACCAGCTGCCAAGCCGGACAATCTGGGGGAACCCCCCTAGGTCGGAAGTGCCTTTCCGGGTACCTTCGCATACTTCTCCGGAGCCACCACCCTGCTCCGCGTCGACAACGCGGCAAAAAGGCAGGGCTCGTGCATTGTCGACCCACTCAAGGACTCATCATGACCGCAATCGATCCCAAGCTTCTGGCGCTGCAGCGTCTGTATCACTGGGAGCGGACCGCGCCCGACGCTGTCTGCCTGACACAGCCGATGGGGGGCGGCGCCGTGACGGACCTGACCTGGAGCCAGGTCGGCGAGCAGGTCCGTCGCATGGCCACCCACCTGGCGTCGCAAGGCTGGGAGCCCGGCTCCAAGATCGCGATCCTGTCGAAGAACTGCAGCTGGTGGCTGCTGAGCGACCTGGCCATCTGGATGGCCGGGCATGTATCGGTGCCGCTGTACCCGACACTCGCCGCCGATACGGTCGGCCAGATCCTCACCCACAGCGAAGCCAAAGCCTGTTTCATCGGCAAGCTCGACGACTGGGCCAGCATGAAGCCCGGCGTGCCCGCTGACCTTCCCTGCATCAGCTACCCGTTGTCGCCGGCCGATGCAAAGGCCAGCTATCCGGGTTGGGACGCCATCTGCCAGGCCAATCTGCCGATGACCGGCGCGGTCGAGCGCCGGGCCGAGGAACTGGCCACATTGATCTACACCTCCGGCACCACCGGCATGCCCAAGGGCGTGATGCACAGCTTCGGCACCTTTGCATGGGCGATCGACGCCGGCATCAAGCGAACCAGCATGACGTCGACCGATCGGATGTTGTCGTATCTGCCGCTGGCCCACGTGGTAGAGCGAGTTCTGGTCGAACATGGCTGGCTGCACACCGGCTTCCATATCTTCTTCGCCGAATCGCTGGAAACCTTTGCCGCCGATCTGCAGCGCGCGCGGCCCACCATCTTTTTCTCGGTACCGCGCCTGTGGGTCAAGTTCCAGCAAGGCATTCACCACAAATTGCCGCCGGCCAAACTCGATCTGTTGCTGAAGATACCCGTCATCAGCGGCGTGATCCGCCGCAAGGTGCTGACCGGCCTCGGCCTGGATCAATGCCGTTTTTCCGCTGGCGGTGCGGCACCGATGCCGGTTGCCCTGCTCGCCTGGTATCGCCGCCTGGGTTTGCCGATCAACGAAGGCTACGGCATGACCGAGAACCTGGCCGTGTCGCACCTGACGTTGGTCGGCAAGAACCAGGAAGGCACGGTCGGGCCCCAATACAACGGCGTCGAGACCCGCATCGACCCCCAGTCGGGAGAAGTGCAGATGCGCAGCCCGGCATTGATGCTCGGCTATTACAAGGAGCCGGAAAAGACCCAGGAGGCGTTCACCAGCGATGGCTGGCTGCGCACCGGCGACAAGGGCAGCATCGATTCGGAGGGCCTGCTGCGAATCACCGGCCGGGTCAAGGATCTGTTCAAGACCAGCAAGGGTAAATATGTCTCGCCGGCGCCAATCGAAGAGAAGCTTGGTGTCCATGAAGCGATCGAGGCCTGTGTGGTGGCCGGCGCCAACCTCGGGCAGCCGCTGGGGATCGCGATGCTCGATGCCGAAACCATGAAACGAGCCGCCGACCCAGCCGTGAAGTCGGAACTCGAAAAGTCACTCGCCGAGCACGTGCAGACCATCAACGCCAAGCTCGACCCCCACGAGCGACTGATGTGCCTGGTGGTCGTCGCCGAGCCGTGGACGGTTGAGAACGGAGTCATCACACCGACCTTCAAGATCAAGCGCAATCGGATCGAGGATTTGTACGCCGCCAACTACGAGCAATGGGAGGCATCGCGCCGCGCCGTGATCTGGCATGGGGCCTGAAGTCCGCTGAAGCAACGCCTGCAGGCGCCCATGGCGCGCCGCAGACGGGCGATCGACGCGGAATCGGCTTTGACCGCCAGCCTTTCGGGGATTGGGTGAAATAGCACACGAAATCGGCCGTTGATCGGCATCAAGCCGGTCGCGGTTGGCGTCGATAACGACACATGAAGAATGGTTTGCAGCGCGATCCGATTCGCACCGGCTGCGAACCATCTTCAGACCGCATCGACAACCGATCTCGCAAGGAGGCGCCATCATGCCCACCTCGGCCTCAGTTCATCCGCTGGCGACTTACGAGCTGCGATTCGACTCGCTGTTCAACGAAGGGCGCGCCCTGGCCTTTCCATGCGATGCCAGCGGGCAGGTGTATCTCGACCGCCTGAGCGAGCGCGCCCGCAACAACTACCTGTACGCCCGCGCCGTAGTCGGCCGGGAATACGGAAACCCGCTGGTGCAGCGCAGCGACCTGCACTGAATCTCGCCGGTCCAGGCCCGATCAGGGCTTGCTCAAAGTCATCAGAATGTCCGCATACCAGGCGCAATTGAGTCCCAGCGATTCGTCCTGGCCCCGTTCGCGGTTGGCCATGTCCAGGCTGGCGGAGTGCACGCCGAGCAGCTTCCACGGCAACTCGCCGGCCTGCGGAGCCGGGTCGCGCATCACCACCGGCGCGCCGCTGGATCCGCGGTGCATCCGCGCATCGGTCAGGAAGAATCCCTTGCCCTGAAACCGGATCCCGAAGGCCGACGCGATCACGCTTTGCCGCACCACCGGCAGGTTGTAGACGGTGTCATAGAACCCGAGCGGGAAACCCAGGATCAACACCGAACTGCCCACACCCACCGGCGCCGGTGCGCTCAGCAGGTGGCTGGGGGTAAATGCATGCAACACGGCGGACTTGGGCAGCGCTGCACGGTCGATCTCCAGCATCGCCACATCGATCTCGCCGCCGCTGTCACTGCCCTGCCGCCACATCGCCTTGCCATCCTGGTAGATCAGCATCGATATCGTGCCCGACTTCGTCAGATCGGTCCGACTGGTGTGAAGCATGATTTCGATGCGATTCGGGAAGTGCTTGGTCGGTTCGTCGATCAGCACATGCCGGCTCGTCACCAGCCACAGCCGACCGTCGCGCTCGAAGAAGAACCCGCTGGCATTCGTGAGCCCGCGCGCGTGCTCGAACGTCGCGATGTGTGCAGCGCTGAAAAACAGCGAATCGATCGCGGGGGGGACTGGTGGCGGCTGCGGAGCGGATGTGGCGGACGGCATGGCAGTCGGGGCTCGCGCAAGGGCGGCGGTGCGAAGTTCAGCCACGCTACCACGGCCTGCGGATTCGAGCCCTCTGGAAACAGATCAGTCCACTTCCCGTGTTTCCCAATTTGCCGGCCTTCGCGTCGCGGCCAGTGGGCGACGCTGACACCGGATGACTCGACTCGCCTGCTCCAGCACGCTTTGATGCGGTAGATTCCTGCATGCGCAACCTTCGTCACCAGTCTCTTGGCGCAAAGCTTCTTCTGGTCGCGGCGCCGTTTCTGCTGGTGGCGATATGCGCGATCGGGGTGCTCGTCTGGATGTCGGTGCAGGTCGAGGGTGGCGCAGCTTCGGTCAATGAAGCCGGGCGCATGCGGATGCAGGCGTACCGAATGATGTTGTCCTTGTTTGCCGGCGACCCGCAAGCACTTTCAAAACAGGTGGCCGAGTTCGAGCAGAGCCTGGGTCTGCTTAGAAACGGAGATCCGCAACGCCCTCTGTTCGTGCCGTGGGACGATCTCGTTCGGCAGCGCTTTGCGAAGGTCGAGCAGGACTGGCTCCGATTTCGTGATGAACTGCTGATCGGCATGCCACCGCCAGGCGGACCCGCGTCAGACGTCGCGGTCGTCGACGCGGCAGCGTTCGTGTCAAACATCGATGGCCTGGTCGGAAGCATCGAGGTTCACCTGTCTCGCTGGACCTCCTGGATGCAGCTGCTGCAACTCGCGTTGATGGCTTTGGCGGTGGTGGGTGCGACGGTGCTGCTGTACGCGGGCTACCGCTTCGTCCTGGAGCCGGTCGGTGTACTCAAACAGGCGATCGGGCGACTCCAGGCGGGAGAACTCGGCGCGCGGGTTGATTGCGCGACCACGGACGAGTTCGGAACACTGGGCGCCGGTTTCAACGACATGGCCGAGCAGCTGCAATCGATCTACCGCAACCTGGAGGCTCGGGTCCAGGAGAAGACCGCCCAGCTCGAAGACAAGCACGAGCGACTGGAAAGCCTGCTCGAAGTCACCAACCTGGTTACCAAGGCCACCTCGCTCAACGAATTGGCTACCGGCTTCACGAAGCGGATTGCCCGCATTGCCCGCGCCGACGGGGTGGCGCTGCGCTGGTCGGACGAAACCAATCGCAGCTACCTGATGCTGGCATCGCAGGGTCTGCCGCAGGCGATGATCGATGCCGAACATTGCCTGACCGCGGGCGACTGCCACTGCGGCTCGCCGCAGGCGCCGCCAGGTGCCCGCGTGATACCGATCCGGACCATGCAGCCGGCGCGCATGCGGCATTGCGCCAAGGCCGGATTCGAAACCGTGGTTTCGGTGCCGGTCCGCCTGCACGAGCGCCTGATGGGCGAGGTGGACCTGTTCTTCCATGCGCAGATCGAACTATCCGACGCCGAGCGCTTGTTGTTCGAAGCGCTGACGGTGCAGCTGGCCGGCGCAATGGAGAACTTGCGTCTGAATGCACTCGGCCTCGAAGCGGCCATTTCTCAGGAACGCAGTTTCCTGGCCCGCGAGTTGCACGATTCGATTGCTCAGTCGCTCGCTTTCTTGAAGATTCAGGTTCAGCTGATGCGCGACGCCATCGCCAGCGATGATCGTCAGCAGGTTCAGCATGTGCTGGGCGAAATCGATCTGGGCGTCAAGGAAAGCTACGGCGACGTGCGCGAGTTGCTGATGCATTTCCGAACCCGCACCAATACCGAAGATATCGAACCTGCGCTGAAGACCACCTTGCGAAAGTTCGAACATCAAACCGGCTTGAGAGCCACCCTGACGATGCACGGAGACGGCATCCCGTTGACTCCGGACATGCAGATCCAGGTGTTGCATATTGTCCAGGAGGCGCTGTCGAACGTTCGCAAGCATGCCCACGCCAGGCAGGTCTGGCTTGATGTACAGAAGCAGCCTCAGTGGCGGCTGGAAGTTCGCGACGACGGCGTCGGCTTCGCAGGACAGGAGGCCCGACAAGACGAGACGCACGTTGGCCTGCGCATCATGGCGGAGCGGGCCGAACGCCTGGGTGCCCACTTCGAAGTGCTGTCCACGCCCGGGCGTGGCACGTCGGTCGTCCTCAGCTTACCCAATGCAGGCAGGCCCGCACTCGAAGACCAACTGGCGCAGCAAAGCGTGGCCTGACGCCATGACCACTCAGCCTGACAAGATCCGCGTCATGGTGGTCGATGACCACACCCTGTTCCGCCGCGGCCTGACGGCATTGCTGCAGCGCGACCCGCAGTTCGAAGTGGTGGGTGATGCCGGCGACGCGGGCGAAGCACAGCGTCGAGCCCAGGAACTGCAACCGGACGTGATCCTGCTGGATAACCACCTGCCTGGTGTCAATGGCGTGGACGCCTTGCCGGCGCTGCACGAGGCAGTGCCCGGTGTGAAGGTGCTGATGCTGACGGTGAGTGAAGACGAGCGCGATCTTTCGGCGGCGCTGCGCGGTGGCGCCTGCGGCTACCTGCTGAAGACGATCGAAGGCGATGCGTTGTCGCAGGCAATTCGGCGCGCGATGCGCGGCGAGAGCGTGGTAGCCGAGGAGATGACGGGCAAGCTGTTCGCGGCCTATCGTGATGCGGCAGCACCTCGAACTTCAACCGACGCCGAGCCTGCCATGCCCGAAACGCCGCCCTCGAGGCTTGACGTCATGTCGCCGCGCGAGCTCGACATCCTGCGTGGCATTGCGCGAGGCCAGGGTAACAAGGAGATAGCGCGCTCGCTGGGCATTGCCGAGGCGACCGTCAAGATCCACGTGCAGCACATCTTGCGCAAGCTCGATGTCAGCTCGCGGGTTCACGCTGCCGTTATCGCAACCGGGCACGGCCTGGTTTGATCCAGCGCAAGCGCACGCCAATCAATTGCGCCGCTAGTCCTTCAGGATGATGGCCACCGCGCAGGGCTAGTTCGTCTGCCCGGTCCAAACTCGCCAGCTGACGGATACCGCGATGCGGTCTTGATTTCTACAGTCTGCTCATCGAAAACGAGCGGACGTTGCAATGAGCAAGAAGAGTCAGGCACTGGCGGTGTTGATTTCCAGCACGCTGGCGTTCACGGTGTGCTTCATGGTGTGGATGATGTTTGCCGTGATCGGCATTCCGATCAAGAAGTCGCTGGGACTGAACGCCACCGAGTTCGGTTTGCTCACCGCAATGCCGGTGCTGACCGGCTCGCTGGTCCGCGTACCGCTCGGCATCTGGACCGACAAGTACGGCGGCCGCATCGTGATGACGGTGCTGCTCGCCGTCACCGTCCCGGCGATCTGGATGATGAACTACGCGACTGCGTACTGGCACTTCCTGATCATCGGCTTGTTCGTCGGGCTGGCCGGCGGCTCGTTCTCGGTCGGTACGCCCTACGTCGCGCGCTGGTTCCCGAAGAGTCGCCAGGGTTTCGCGATGGGCGTCTTCGGCGCTGGCAATGCGGGCGCCGCGGTCAACAAGTTTCTCGCCCCGGTCCTGCTGGTCGCCTTCGGCTGGACCATGGTTCCCAAGGTCTACGCAGCGATCATGCTGGGCACCGTCGTGCTGTTCTGGTTTTTCAGTTACAGCGATCCGGCTCACCTGGTGCCTTCGAACACCAAATTCACCGATCAGCTGAAGATGCTGAAGGATCCGAAGGTATTGAAGTATTGCCAGTACTACAGCATCGTCTTCGGCGGTTATGTCGGTCTGTCACTGTGGATGGTGCAGTACTACGTCGGTGAATACAGCCTGGATATCCGCGCCGCGGCACTGTTGGCTGCAGTCTTCGCGCTTCCGGGCGGCATCCTGCGCGCGGTGGGCGGCTGGCTGTCCGACAAATACAGTGCGCACCAGGTCACCTGGTGGGTAATGTGGGTCAGCTGGATCTGCCTGTTCCTGCTGTCCTATCCGCAGACCGATTTCACCGTGGCCACTGTCGACGGGCCGAAGACCTTCCATATCGGCCTCAACGTCTACACCTTCACCGCGCTGATGTTCACGCTGGGCATTGCCTTCGCGTTCGGGAAGGCCAGCGTCTTCAAGTACATCGCCGACGATTACCCGACCAACATCGGAACGGTCAGCGGCATCGTCGGCCTGGCCGGCGGCCTGGGCGGTTTCGTGCTGCCAATCCTGTTCGGAGTGCTGATGGACCTGACCGGCATCCGCTCCAGCGCCTTCATGTTGATGTACGGCATCGTCTGGGTCTCTTTGATCTGGATGTACTGGACTGAAGTACGCCGCACTGAAGTGATGGGCAGCAATGCGCAGGCGTTCAGCCTGCAAGGCTGAGCTTCGCCCGATCAAGAGGAAAACCAATGACCACCATGACTTCAAAAACCCCCGTCGTGCCGGGCCCTCCCGACAGCGGCGCCGATATTGCAGATTGGCGCCCCGAAGACGAGGTTTTCTGGGAAAGCAAGGGCAAGAAGATTGCCTACCGCAATCTGTGGATCTCGATCCCTGCACTGCTGTGCGGCTTTGCCGTCTGGGGCATGTGGGGAATCATCACGGTACAGATGATCAACCTGGGCTTTCCGTTCACCCAGGCCGAGTTGTTCACGCTGACCGCCATCGCCGGCATCGCCGGCGCGACGATGCGCATCCCGGCGTCGTTTTTGATCCGCCTGGCCGGCGGGCGCAACACCATCTTCCTGACCACGGCGATGCTGCTCGCACCGGCATTGGGAACCGGCATCGTGCTGCAACACAAGGACTGGCCGCTGTGGGCCTTCCAGCTGATGGCACTGTGGTCGGGTGTCGGCGGTGGCAACTTCGCCTCGTCGATGTCGAACATCAGCACCTTCTTTCCGAAGCGGCTGCAAGGCACCGGGCTCGGCCTGAACGCCGGCCTCGGGAATTTCGGCGTGACGACGATGCAGATCGTGATCCCGCTGGTGATGACGGTGGGTGTACTCGGATCCTTCGGCGGAGCTCCCGAAATACTGGTTCATGACTCGGGCTGGATCTTCGGCAAGATCGCCGCCGGCACGCCGACCTGGATCCAGAACGCCGGCTTTGCCTGGGTCTTGTCGCTGGTGCCGCTGTCGGTCCTGTGTTGGTTCGGCATGAACAACTTGAAGACGATCTCGCCCGACACCGGCTCGTACGTCGTCGCGTTCTCGAAGATCACCTACCTTTATACGCTGGCCTTCCTGCCATCGGTTTTCATGTTGTACCTGTACCTGCCGGCGCCAACCGGGCTGGGCCTGCTCAACATGTGGGTGGCAATTCCGCTGGACATCATTCTCGCGCTGCTGGTCATGAAGCTCGCCGCCTTCGGCCCGATGAAGGAGGGCGTGGCCAAGCAGTTCCAGATCTTCCGCAACATGCACACCTGGGCCATGACGACGCTGTACATCGTCACTTTCGGCTCGTTCATCGGTTTCTCGATGGCGTTGCCGCTGTCGATGAAAGTGATCTTCGGCATCAGCCATGTGCCCGACGCCAACGGCGTGATGCAACACACGCTGAACAATCCGAATGCGCCCGCGGTGCTGGCCTTTGCCTGGATCGGACCTTTCGTCGGCGCGCTGATCCGTCCCGTCGGCGGCTGGGTCTCCGACAAGGTCGGCGGCTCGATCGTCACGCAGTGGATCTCGGCGGTGATGGTGCTCGCCTCGGTGGCGGTCGGCTACGTGATGATGCTGGCCTACCAGTCGGCGACCCCCGAGCAATATTTCCTGCCGTTCATGTTGTTGTTCATCGTGCTGTTCGCGGCCAGCGGCATCGGCAACGGCTCGACCTTCCGCAGCATCGGCATCATCTTCGACCGCCAGCAGGCCGGCCCTGTGCTCGGCTGGTCGTCGGCTGTCGCTGCCTATGGCGCCTTCATCGCACCGGTCGTCATCGGTCAGCAGATCAAGGCCGGTACGCCGCAGATGGCGATGTACGGCTTCGCGATCTTCTACGCGCTGTGCCTGTTCCTGAACTGGTGGTTCTACCTGCGCAAGAACGCGTACGTGAAGAACCCCTGAGGCCGCCGCCGCGACTACCGAACACCAGAAAGGAAATCCATGAGTCACTTTCTCGATCGACTGAGCTATTTCAACCAACCGCGCGAATCGTTTTCCGGCGATCACGGTGTGGTCAACGGCGAAGACCGCACCTGGGAGGATGCCTACCGCAACCGCTGGGCCCACGACAAGATCGTGCGCTCCACGCACGGTGTCAATTGCACCGGCTCGTGCTCGTGGAAGATCTACGTCAAGGGCGGCATCGTCACCTGGGAAACCCAGCAGACCGACTACCCGCGTACCCGCTGGGACATGCCCAACCACGAGCCTCGCGGCTGCTCACGCGGTGCCAGCTACAGCTGGTATCTGTACAGCGCGAACCGGGTCAAATATCCAATGGTTCGCGGGCGTCTGCTGAAGACCTGGCGCGCGGCGCGCCTGGCCCACGATCCGGTCGACGCCTGGGCGTCGATCGTCGAAGACGATGCAAAGAAGCGCGACTACCAGCAGGTGCGCGGGCTGGGTGGATTCGTCCGGTCGAACTGGGATGAGGTCAACGAGATCGTCGCCGCGGCCAACGTCTATACGATCAAACGGCACGGCGCCGACCGCGTGATCGGCTTTTCGCCGATTCCGGCGATGAGCATGGTCAGCTACGCCGCCGGCTCGCGCTACCTCAGCCTGATCGG
>JANNNE010000269.1:0-3347 GCA_031398385.1 Ideonella sp. | reverse complement strand
GGGTCGCCCCGGCCCTGGGGGTGGGGGGGGGGGGGCGGGGTGGGGGTGCGCGCCGGCGGCGCCCCCGACCTCGCCGGGGTGGGGGTGGCGGGGCGCGTCCACCCCCCCCCCCACGGCCTGCTTCAACACCTTGGCCTTCAGGTCGAGCTTGTCGAGGCACTGTCCGTTCATCACGCCGGCCAGGCCGTGCACAGTCGACCAGATGTACAGCGCGTCGAGTTCCACCCGCTCACGCATCGCGGCGGAATCGCCATGAATTCGCCTGAGCACGCCGAGCAACACGTCGAATGCGTGGGTGGCATCGCCGACCAGTTCGGCCCGCTCGGCCGACTCGGGCCAAGTGGTGCTGAACATCAGGCGGTACTCCAGCGGATGCTGCCGCGCGTAGGCCAGGTACTGCTGGCCGAGCGATTCGAGGTCCTGGGCCGGATCGTCGAAGTGGGGCCGTGCGTCCAGGTGCGCCGCAAAGCCCTGGAAGCAACGGCGCATCACCTCGGCCAGCAGGTGATCGCGGCTCGGGTAATGCTTGTACGGCGCCTGATGTGACACGCCGAGCTTGCGTGCCACCTCGCGCAGGCTCAGGTTCTCGATCCCGCGCTCGGCAATCACCTCCTGCGCAGCAACGATGCAGGCATCGCGCAGTTCGAGCGGTGGCGGGGCGGTAATCTTCTTGCGTGGCATGCAGATTCAGGGTGAGAGGTTCGCGGCCAAAGCTACCACAGGCCGAACCCTGCTTCGCGCAATGCCTGCGCCGGGTTCGGCGGGGCGATACGGTTCGTGCGACCAGCTTCGATCCGGCGCAGTGACGATGGTCAGGGGCTTGGTCTCGATACCTTCAACGCATCAGTTCCGATCGGGGTTGACACTGTCAACAACTGTAGCAATAATGGTAGACACTGTCAACGACGGACGTACCGGCTCACTCGCGGGACGTGCCACTGATGCCGATCCACTCCTCCGACCAATGCTGCGTCAACCGCCGCCTCAACCGCCGCCTCAACCGCCGCCTCAACCGCCGTGTCGACCGCCGGACCATGCTGGTGCTGGCATTTGCGACCATGCTGGTCTTGGCCGGCTGTTCGACGCCTGCGCCACCCGCGCCACCCGACACCAGCAATGCCGCCAGACCCTTTCGACAGGCACCGGGCCCGGATGACACCGCGCTCGACGCAGCGACCTGGCGCGGTTTCGGCGACCCGGTGCTCGACGATCTGGTGGCGCGTGCGCGCGCCGCGAACCTGGATGTGCGCATCGCCGCGCAACGCGTGCGCCAGGCGCGTGCCGGCAGCACCGCGGCCGCGTCGCGCCTGATGCCCACGGTTGCCGCCACCGGCTCGGTTTCGGATCAGCGCAGCGGGCTGCCGGACGAGGTCAAGCGCGGCTCACCCGACACTCGGGCGATTCGTGCTGCGATCGACCTGGGCTGGGAGATCGATATATTCGGCGCAGCCCGCGCCGCCGCAGACGCTGCTGAACTTGACCTGCTGGCCGCTGAGGCAGGCGTCGAAGCTGCGCAGTGGCTGGCCAGCACGGAGGTGGCGCGCCAGTATCTGATCTGGCAGGGATCGCGCCTTCGGCTGCTGCGACTGGAGGCCTTGCTGCAGGCCCAGCGCGATACTGAACGCCTGACCCGCAGCCGGCAGCGCGAGGGCCTGGCGAGCGGTTTCGATGTCAGCCGTGCGGCGGGTGAGGTGCAGGCGCTGGCCGCGCAGTTGCCGCCTTTGCGCACGCTGGTGTCGGTGACCGAGCACCAGATCGATGGCCTGCTCGGCGTGAGCCCCGGCGCAGCCGATCGATGGTGGCGCGACGCCGCGCCGCAGCAGTTGCCGTCGGTGCCTCGCCTGACACCAGGCCAGCCGATCGAGCTGCTGCAACGCCGACCCGATCTGCGGGTGGCGCAGCAGCAGTTGCTGGCTGAAGCCGCGCGCCTGCGCGAGAGCCAGGCCGATCTCTGGCCGAAGTTCTTTCTATCTGCCGTGCTGGGCGGCCAGGATCTGAGGATCAACGCGCTGGACCTGTCACCGGTGCGCTACAGCAGCCTGGCATTGGCGTTCACCGCCCCGCTGTTCAACGCCGGCCGACTGCGCGCCGCGGTCGAGCGGCAATCGGCGCGCGAGCGCACGCTCACGCTGCAGTACGAGCGTGCGGTGCTCAACGCGCTGCAGGATGTCGAGAACAGTTTGGTCGCGTTGGCGCAGGAGCGCGAGCGTGGCGAAACGCTGGCCGCCGCGGTGCAAAACCGCCGCATCGGCCTGCGCCACGCCGAGTCGCTGCATCGCGAGGGCCAGATCGACCTGCTGCAACTGCTGGACGCACAACGCGGGCTGATCGCGGCCGAGCTGGCCGATACCGACAGCCGCACTCAGCAGGCACTGGGCGCGGTCCAACTGGTCAAGGCGGTGGGCGGCGGTTGGTATGCCGATCCGCGGGTCGGCGCAGGCGCTTCCGATGCCCCTTCAATGGGCAACCCGTCGTTCGCCACACCGTCTCCTGCCACATCGTCACCCGCCACACCGTCACTCGTCACCACCCGCCGAGCCACCCCATGAACACATCAAGCAGCCTCCTCCGCATCAGTCTGCCGGCCGCCACCTTGCTGATTGCCGGCCTGCTGGCGGCGTGTTCACCACCGGCCGCGCCGCCGCCCGAATTGCCGTCGGTCTTCGTCAGCGCGGTTCACAACGACAGCGGTGCCATTGCGCGCGTGCTGGCGGGCAGCCTGCGACCACGTGTCGAGTCGGAGCTGAGCTTTCGCGCGGGTGGCCGTGTGACGGCACGTGCGGTCGAGGTCGGGCAGACGGTGCGCGCCGGCCAAGTGCTCGGCCGCATCGATGCGGTCGACTATCAGCTGGCGGTGCAGGCCGCAAGCGAGCAGCAGCGGGCCGCCGAGGTCGATGCCGCGCAGGCGGCCAGCGACGCGGCTCGCTTCAAGCGCCTGCTGGCCGACGACTCGGTCGGTGCGGCCGATGCCGAACGACAACAGGCGCGGGCCGATGCCGCAGCGGCGCGCCTGGCGCAGGCGAGGCATCAGACCGAGGTGACCCGCAACCGCGCCGGCCATGCCATCCTCACGGCCCCGTTCGACGGCATCGTCACCGCGCTGCGCTTCGAGACCGGGCAGGTGGTCGCCGATGGCCAGTCGGTGGTCAGCCTGGCTGGGCCGGGTGAACTGGAGTTGCAGGCCGATATCCCCGAGACGCTGGCGGTCGGCCTCAGGGATTGGCAGGCGAGCGCCAGCCTCGGCGTCGGCGAACCCGGAGCAGCCGGCGCTGAAGGATCGCGGGCCGGCAGCAACGGCCGGGAGATTGCGCTGAAGTTGCGCGAGCTGGCGCCAAGCGCCAGCACGG
>JANNNE010000138.1:0-3486 GCA_031398385.1 Ideonella sp. | reverse complement strand
GTCGGGCTGCTGGCCGGCAAGACCGAAAAAGTAGCCACCCTTGAAGAAATCAACGCGGCCACGGCGCAGGCTTGGGCTGGGCAAAAGTGAAGAAGGTCGCGGTGGATACCAACGTCCTGGTGCGTGCCGTCGTGGCCGACGACCCGGCCCAAGCCAAGATGGCCGCCCAGCTGCTGACCGAGGCTGAATTGATTGCGGTTGCAACACCCTGCCTGTGCGAGTTGGTTTGGGTGCTGCGTACGGTCTACAACTTCCAACCCTCGGATGCCGCCCGAGCCATCCGCGCATTGCTGGAAACCGAAAACGTGGAAATGAACCGACCGGCCGTGGAAGCTGGCCTGTCGATGCTCGAAGCGGGTGGGGATTTCGCCGACGGTGTCATCGCCTACGAGGGCCACTGGCTCGGCGGCGAAACCTTTGCTTCATTCGACAAGAAGGCGGTCGAGCTGCTCGAAGCGCAGGGACGATCGGCGCGTCTTTTGTGATGGTTGGTAGCGCGTTTCGTCATCGGCCTTCTGTGGCAGGGCCTTCAGGCGCGATCCCCCATCGCCACAACCGCCGACACCAAAAAGCCAGCAGCGCCGCATCGCCCATCACCACATCCGCCTGCACCCGAACCCCACCATTGCCGCATCACACGTCACCAGCGTCAATCCTTCCAGCTCACACTGGGCCGCCAGCATCCTGTCGAATGGATCGCGATGCTCGTTCAGCCAGGCGCCGGCGCGCAAGGCGTGGCGTTGGTCGATCGGCAGCGGCACAAAACCATCGGCTTCGACCAGTTCTGCGAAACGAGCGGCAGCCTCTGGCACTTCAGCCAATTTGCCCAGGCGCTGCTTGGTCGCAATCTCCCACGCGCTGGCCGCGCTGACGAAGACGTCGTTCGTCTCGTCCGCGATGGCGCCGCGTGCCGCATCGGATAGCCGGGGATCATTGGTCCACCACCAGATCAGCGCGTGGGTATCGAGCAGCAACTGCAGCCGCTGCTGCACAGCCTGCCCAGCGCGAACCCGAGCGGCCTGCGCCACTCAGCCACCCTCCCAGGCGTGAAAATCGTCAGTTCGAACCCGCGCGGCCTGTATCACTCAGCCGCCCTCCCAGGCGCGAAGCTCGTCGTCGGCCAGTGCGTCGAAGAACCCATCCCCAAGCCGCCCGGCCAGCCGCCCAGCCTGCCGACGCGAGGGCGCCGCCGCCAGCGGCACCAACCGTGCATATGGCTTGCCCGCCTTGGCGAGAATGATCTCCTCTCCGGCATGCGCCTGCTCGAGAAGCCGCGAGAGATGCGTTTTCGCTTCATGAACGTTGACAATCAAGGTGCTCATGGCTTGATCATGGACTTAGTCCAGCAACTTAGTCAAGTTGAAATCGGTCCGTCTGGCACACCACCGCTGATCGCGCCTGAAGGCGTCTCCCACAGAACACCGGCCATCGGGGCTGGATGAATTCGGTGGGAGAACACCGGCCCTCGGCATGGCTGGATGAATCCTGTGGAGGAACACCAGCCCTCGGCATGGCTGCATGAATTCTGTGGGGGAACACAAGGCCCTCGGCATGGCTGGATGAATTCTGTAGGAGCGGCTTCAGCCGCGCTTTCGGCCCTCTGCGCACCCGTGCAAATCGCGGCTGAAGCCGCTCCTACCAATTCAAACAACCGCCCCCAATCCCCCACACCGCGGCATTCCCCCCACACCCGATTTCGCTGCACCGCACAAATCACCGACAATCCCGGGTTATTCCAAAAAGTGCTACCTAATGACCCGACAGATCCGCAACATCGCCATCATCGCCCACGTCGACCATGGCAAGACCACCATGGTCGACCAGCTGCTGCGCCAGAGCGGCACCTTCCGCCAGAACGAAAAGGTGGCCGAGCGCGTGATGGACAGCAACGATCTCGAAAAAGAGCGTGGCATCACCATCCTGTCGAAGAATTGCGCCGTCGAGTGGAAGGGCACCCACGTCAATATCGTCGACACCCCTGGCCACGCCGATTTCGGCGGTGAGGTGGAGCGTGTGTTGTCGATGGTCGACAGCGTGCTGCTGCTGGTCGATGCCGTCGAAGGCCCGATGCCGCAGACCCGCTTTGTCACCAAGAAGGCGCTGGCGCTGGGCCTCAAACCCATCGTCGTCGTCAACAAGGTCGACCGCCCCGGCGCGCGCACCGACTACGTCATCAACGCCACCTTCGATCTGTTCGACAAACTCGGCGCCACCGAAGAACAGCTCGATTTCCCGGTCGTTTTCGCCTCCGGCCTGAACGGCTGGGCCACGCTGGAAAAAGGCGTGATCGGCACCGATCTGGCCCCGCTGTTCGACGCCATGCTCGAACACGTACCCGCCCACGCCGGCAGCCCTGAAGACCCGCTGCAACTGCAGATCTGCAGCCTCGACTACAGCACCTACGTCGGCCGCATCGGCATCGGCCGGGTCAACCAGGGCACGCTCAAGCCGATGCAGCAAGTGGCCGTCTACAGCGGTCCCGACAGCACGCCGTTCATGGCCCGCGTCAACCAGGTGCTGAAGTTCGAAGGCCTCGAGCGCCAGCAAGCCACCGAAGCCGGCCCCGGCGACATCGTGCTGATCAACGGCATCGAGAACATCGGCATCGGCGTGACGCTGACCGAAATCGAACGACCGGTTCCGTTGCCGATGCTGACCGTCGACGAGCCGACGCTGACAATGAACTTCCAGGTCAACAACTCGCCGCTGGCGGGCAGGGAAGGGAAGTTCGTCACCAGCCGCCAGCTGTGGGATCGCCTGCAGCGAGAGTTGCAGAGCAACGTGGCGCTGCGCGTATCCGAAACCGACGAGGACGGCATCTTCGAAGTGATGGGCCGCGGTGAACTACACCTGACCATCCTGCTGGAGACCATGCGCCGGGAGGGCTATGAGCTGTCAGTCAGCAAGCCGCGCGTCGTCTTCCGCGTGGTAGGCGAAGAGCGCCACGAGCCGATCGAGATGGTCACCGCCGACGTGGAAGACCAGCACCAGGGGGCTGTGATGCAGGCGCTGGGTGAGCGGCGCGCCGAACTCGTCAACATGGAGCCCGACGGCATGGGTCGTGTGCGGTTGGAATACCGCATCCCTGCGCGCGGATTGATCGGATTCCAGAACGAATTCTTGAACCTGACCCGCGGCACCGGCCTGATCAGCAACATCTTCGATGGCTACGAAGCCTTCAAGGGCGAAATCGCCGGCCGCAAGAACGGCGTGCTGATCAGCCAGGACGATGGCGAAGCCGTGACCTATTCCCTGGGCAAGCTCGACGACCGAGGCCGCATGTTCGTCAAGGCCGGCGACCCGTTGTACGAAGGCATGATCATCGGCATCCACAGCCGGGACAACGATCTGGTCGTCAACGCGGTACGCGGCAAACAGCTGACCAACTTCCGCGTCTCGGGCAAAGAAGATGCGATCAAGATCACGCCGCCGATCCAGCTCACGCTGGAATACGCGGTCGAATTCATCGCCGACGATGAACTGGTC
>JANNNE010000072.1:0-4821 GCA_031398385.1 Ideonella sp. | reverse complement strand
ACAGTCTGCGGCAAATCAGTTCACGAAGCACGCTGGCGCGCGCCGACCCTGGCCCTGGCCTTGCAGGCCGCACCGTGCCTGGCGGCCCGGTCGCTCGCAAGGCACAAGCGGTCCCCCGGACCCCTTGTGTCCTTGCTCGCCTTCTCGCCGCCGCATACATCGCCCCGTCCGGGTACCGCCTGCCGCGCCAAAACGCATGGTGGTGCGCCTCGGACCAGACCTCGGTGCCACGGCCGAGGCGCGGGCGGGCAGCCGCTGGCGCGCCTGTGCGCAGCCGAGAAGCGCAGGGCTTGTGGCCCGCGAGCGCAGCGAGCATCAACAACTGACTTGTCGCAGACTGTCTGAGCGCAGTGAGCGAAGCGAACGAAGCGAGTTTCTGCGACTGGGCCGCGAGCCCGAGCATCGCAGGGCACCCGAGCGCAGCGAGGGCCAGCACCGAAGCGCCAGCGGCTGCCCGCCCGTGACTTGGCTTGCTCGATCGATGAACGACCAGCCATTCGGGCAACCTGCAACCCTGCGGACATCGAGCTGAGAAGGCCCGTTCAATGACCAATATCCTGTCCATCCGCGGTGTCGAGCGCCGGTTCGCCAATGCCAACGGGTCGACGCTGGCCTTGCAGGCCACCGATCTGGACGTGGCGGAGAACGATTTCATCGCCATCCTCGGCCCGAGCGGCTGCGGCAAGAGCACGCTGCTGCGCATCATCGCTGGCCTCGATCAGCCGACCACCGGCGAGGTGTTGCTCGATGGCCGGCACATCGATGAACCCGGCGCCGATCGTGGCATGGTGTTCCAGAGCTATACGCTGTTTCCGTGGCTGACGGTGCGTGAAAACGTCTGCTTCGGACTGCGCGAACGCGGCTGGGCGCCGGCGCGGCAGCTCGAGGTGGCGCAGGGCTGGCTGGAGAAAGTCGGCCTGCGCGGCTTCGAGAATCACTACCCGAAGCAGTTGTCGGGTGGCATGCAGCAACGCGTTGCGATTGCCCGGGCACTGGCCAACGACCCGCGCATCCTGCTGATGGACGAGCCCTTCGGTGCGCTCGATCACCAGACGCGTGAGCTGATGCAGGAGCTGCTGCTCGGGATCTGGGAGGCCGAGCGCAAGACCGTGCTGTTCGTCACCCACGACATCGACGAAGCGGTCTTCATCGGCAGCCGGGTGGTCGTGATGAGCGCGCGGCCCGGCCGCATCAAGCTCGATCTGGCGGTTCCGCTGGCGTATCCGCGTCACTATTCGATCAAGACCAGTCCGGCCTTCGCGACGCTGAAGGCTGAACTTACCGAACAGGTGCGTGTCGAAGTCAGGGCGGCGCAGGCGATGGCGGCGGCGGTCTGACGGCCGGTCGATCGACGCAGCGCCGGGCTTCTGTCACCATCGCGGCCCCGATCACCATCATCGCGACGCCGTCGCGGGTCGCCGAGGCGCACCAGCGCCTTCCTTCAAGAAATCGCACCGACATGAAATCGAAATCCCATGCGGCGTCGATCGCCGACATGCTCGACGAAGCGCTGGCCCTGCAGCGCAAAGCCTATCTTGCCGATCCGGTGCCCGACTTCGAGCAGCGCAAGGCCGATCTGCGGACCCTGCAACGCTTCGTCCGTGACCACAAGGATGCCATCTGTGACGCGATCAGTGCCGATTACGGCACCCGCTCGCGCCACGAGACCTTGCTGGCCGAGATCTTTCCGGCCATCGACGGCATCGACCATGCGATCAAGAACCTGCGCAGCTGGATGAAGCCGGAGCGCCGTCCGGTCGATCTGCGCAATTTTCTGGGCGCCACCAACCGCGTGATCCCGCAGCCGCTGGGCGTGGTGGGGGTGATCGTGCCCTGGAATTTTCCGTTGAACCTCAGTATCGTTCCGCTGACCAGCATTTTTGCTGCGGGCAATCGCGCGATGGTCAAGATGAGCGAGAACTCGGGCCAGCTGGCGCGCCTGTTGATCGATCGGATGCCCGCCTATTTTCCGCCCGAGAAGCTGCGTTTCTTCGAAGAGACCGGCGGTGTCGGAGTCGAGTTTTCGAAGTTGCGCTTCGATCACCTGCTGTTCACCGGCTCCGGCGCCACCGGGCGCCAGGTGATGGCTGCCGCGGCGCAGAACCTGTGTCCGGTGACGCTGGAGCTGGGCGGCAAGGCGCCGGCCATCCTGTGCGACGATTTTCCGGTCCGTCTGGCGGCCGAACGCATCCTGTTCGTCAAATTCCTGAACGCCGGACAGATCTGCACCAGCGTCGACCATCTGTGGATGCCGCAGGACAAGATCGACGAATTCGTCAGGGAGGCGCAGCAGATCGTGGTGTCCCGTTATCCGTCGCTCGATTCGCCGGACTACACCTCGATCATCGATCAGCCCTCGTTCGATCGCCTGTGCGCCGCACTCGACGATGCGCGCCGGCGTGGTGCCAGCGTGGTGCCCTTGTTGTCGGGTCCGCCATTCGATCCGGCAACCCGCAAGATCGTCCCCCACATCGTGCTCGATGCGCCGGACGACAGCGACTTGTGGCAGCGCGAGATTTTCGGCCCGATCCTGCCGATTCGTGGCTATCAGCATCTCGATCAGGTGATCGATTCGATCAATGCCGGCGCGCGGCCGCTGGCGATCTATCCGTTCAGCAACGACGAGGCGACGGTCCAGCGCCTGCTCGAGCGGGTGATGTCGGGTGGCGTCTCGGTCAACGACGGCTTGTTCCACGTAGGCCAGCACGATCTGCCGTTTGGCGGCGTCGGCGAATCGGGAATGGGCCACTATCACGGCAAGGAAGGGTTCGAGACTTTTTCGAAGTTGCGGCCAGTGTTCTACCAGGCGCGCTTTTCGACCCTCAAATTTCTGATGCCGCCATACGGCCGGCTGGCCGACCGGATACTCGCCTTCCTGACGCGCTGAGATCGCGCGCCGGCCGGGTGGCGGTGGCGGCGGAGATAATCCGGCCATGCCCTGGACGCGACGAATCGACGATCAACAACAACGCACACTCGACCTGTCGAATCGGCTGCGCAAGCTCGAACGGCTTTTCCCGGTGGATGAGATCCTGGCCGAGCGACTCGATTCGCCGCGGGTCCAGGCCTACTACCGCGAATGTCACGCGGCTTATCGGAAGCACCACTCGTCCGAAGGGGCGGCGCACATGGCACTCAACGAGGGGGATCGCTTCGATCCCGACGGCTTCCGCGAGCACCTGCGTCGCATCGAGGCGCGCTGGTCGGCCGACGCGCCGGCCGATGTGCTGGAGCTGGGTTTCGGCCAGGGTTTCAACCTCGGTTACCTCGCACCGCGCCACCCCGGGCGGCGCTTCCGCGGCATCGATCTGACCCCCGATCATCTGGCGCTGGCGACCGAGCGTATGGCCGCAGCGGGCGTCACCAACACTGATCTCCAGCTGGGTGATCTGCATCACCTGCCGCTGTCCGACCGCTGTGTCGACGAGGTGTTTGCGATCGAGGCCTTCTGTTATGCGCAGGATCTGCCGCAGGCGCTCGGCGAGGTGTCCCGGGTGTTGCGGCCGGGCGGGCGATTCACGCTGTTCGACGGCTATCAGCCGCGCCCGCTGGCTGCGCTCGATCCCGATGGTGCGATGGCGGTGCAACTGGTGGCCCGCGGCACCGCGCTGGAAGGCTGGCAGGTGCCTGCAGAAATGATCGTCGAGGCGGCCAGGCATGGCCTGACCCTCGAGAAACAGGATGTGCTCGACGCGCAGGTGTTGCCGAACCTGCGGCGGCTGGACCGCCTGATTGGCGCCGTCATCCGGATTCCCTGGCTGGCGCGTCGGGCCCTGGCGCGCCGTGCGCCGGCCCGCAGCCGCAACGTGTTGTCGGGCTATCTGCTGTATCCCACGGTGGCGATGGGCCTGCTGGGCTACCAGGAAATCGTGTTCCGCCGCGCCACGGCCTGACCACCTACAGCCGCGCGCTGCCTGGTACCGATCACCCTGACGCTGGTGGTCGGCACGGGCCTGCGGCCTGCTGCGAACTTTATTTCGCCGCACTGCATCCGCCTTCTTCGTTGTCCCGTAGTGCATGGAGAGTGCCGTCGTTTGCGCCTTGCGTGCGACGGCTGCCGCCCGCTCGTTCAACCAGGAGACGACATGTACCCCACCTACCGCAAGACCGTCCTATCTCTCGCCGCCAGCATCATGACGCTGGGTCTCGTCGCCTGTGGCGGCGATGACGCTCCGGCCCCGGCCCCGGCCCCGGCTCCTGCTCCGGCTCCGGCTCCGGCTCCGGCTCCGGCTCCGGCCCCTGCACCGGCGCCGGCGCCAGTTTCGGTGGGTGACACGGTGGCGCTGACGCTCACCGGCAAGATCGTCTCCTTCAATCGTGCGACGCCTGCGACGCTGGTCGGCACCGTCAACGTGACCGGCCTGGCCGCTGGCGAAACCCTGCTCGGCATCGATTACCGCCCTGCCGATGGCAAGCTGTATGCACTCAGCAGCACCGGCAGCATCTACACCGTGGCGCCCGAGACCGGCGTCGCGACCAAGACCGCGACCCTGAGGGCCGCCGCCGGCGACGACAACCCCTTCACGGCACTCTCCGGAACCAACTTCGGGGTCGACTTCAACCCGGCGGCCGATCGTCTGCGCGTGGTCTCCGACACCGGGCTGGACCTGCGCATCAACGTCGAAACCGGCGATGCGATCACCGATGGCACGATTTCGCTGCCGTTCGGCAATGCCAGCGTCAGCGCGGTCGCCTATACCAACTCGTTCGCCGGTACCACCACCACCCAGCTCTATGACCTGGACATCGGCTCCGGCCTGATTCACCTGCAGGATCCGCCGAATGCCGGTACCTTGATGCCCGGCCTGCCGCTGGGCGTGA
>JANNNE010000069.1:0-21565 GCA_031398385.1 Ideonella sp. | reverse complement strand
CTGCGGCAGTGCGGCGAAGGTCTCGACGAAATTCTGGTTGATGTAGCCGCCGAAATACGCCGGGTCGTCGGAATTGATGGTCGCCACGATGCCGGCGTCCAGCAGCGCAGGCAGCTGGTGGTCGGCCATGGTTTTGTAGACGCACAGCTTGACGTTCGACAACGGGCATACCGTCAGCGGCATCTTCGATTCCGCCAGCCGGGTCATCAGCGCCGGATCGTCGATGCTGCGCACACCGTGGTCGATGCGTTCGACTTTCAGAGTATCGAGTGCGCTCCACACATAGGCCGGCGGGCCTTCTTCGCCGGCGTGCGCGACCAGCCGGAAGCCGAGCTCACGGCAGCGCGCGAACACCCGTGCAAATTTCTCCGGCGGGTGGCCAGCCTCGCTGCTGTCGAGTCCGACGCCGACGACGTGTTCGCGAAACGGCATGGCGTGCATCAGCGTTTCGAAGGCGGCATCCTCGCTGAGGTGGCGCAGAAAACACAGGATCAGCGCGGCGCTGATGCCGTGGCGCTTTTGCGCCTCGCTGCAGGCGCGTGACAGCCCGCGGATCACGGTCTCGAACGGTACGCCGCGATCGGTGTGGGTCTGCGGATCGAAAAACAGCTCCGCGTGGACCACGTTGTCGGCGGCGGCACGATCGAAGTAGGCCATCGCCATGTCGAAGAAATCGTCTGCCTTCAACAACACGCTGGCGCCGGCGTAATAGATGTCGAGAAAGCTCTGCAGATCGGTGAACGCATAGGCGGCGCGCAGCGTTTCGACATCGGGATACGCCAGCTTCACGCCGTTGCGCTGCGCCAGCTTGAAGATCAGCTCGGGTTCGAGCGAGCCTTCGATGTGGATGTGCAGCTCGGCCTTCGGCATGGCCTGCAGCAGGGCGGGCAGGCGTTCGCGGGGAATAGCGTCGAAATCGATCATGTTCAGCAGGTTCCGAAGGTGATGTCGTGCTCGCGCAGATAACGGCGGTAGGCGGCCGACGCGCGGTCGGCTGCATGGTGCAACTCGATATTCTGGTAGACCGGCAGCAGCGCGGGCTGCTGCGACTCCAGGATCGGTTGATCCTGGCTGAAGATCCGGTGCTGGAAGGCCCGCAATTCGTCGTCGGCGGATTCGAAATCGGTGACGGCCAGCCGGAACCAGACCACGCTGCAATCCGGATCGACCGGGCAGACGAACAGGCCGATCACGTCACGGTAGTCGCCTTGCGCCTGTGGCAGCTTGATCAGCTGGGCGGCATAGGGGGCAGTCAGTTCATAGCGGTAATCGACCCAGCAACCTTCGCTGGACAAGCGGTTGCTGCGCGGCTGCCAGGCCCGGCAGCCGGTTGCCGCAAAGCCCTGCGCGGTGGCGGCGATCGAATAGTCGGCCAGTGCGGTGTGGTCACGGTCACCGAGCCACTGTTCATGCACAAACCCGAAATGGGCGAGATCGAGAAAATTCTCGACGATGCGCGGCGCGCTGGCCTGCACCGCATACGGGCCGCACAACAGCTTGCGCAGCTGCGGATCGGATTCGGCGTCGAACGGCGGCAGCCCCTGTTCGCCGGGCTGCAGCCGTACCCAGATCAGCTCGTGCGCCTCGATGGCCTCGAAGCTGCAGGCCGCGTGGGAGGTCGGCGGCACGAAATCGGGCGCGGCGGGAATCAGCGTGCAGCGGCCGTCGCCCGCAAAGCGCCAGCCGTGATACGCGCACTCGATCTGGCCACCGAGCACCCGGCCCAGCGACAAGCGCGTTCCGCGGTGCGGGCAGCGATCGGCAAAGGCCCGTGGCGAGCCATCGGCCGCGCGCCAAAGGGCGATGTCAGTGGCCAGCAGTCGCACCGCCACCGGGACTTCATGGTGCAGCGCATCAGCCGCCAGCACCGGATGCCACAGCGCCCGTTCAGGCGACTGGACGGTGTGCGACAGCGCCCGGTCGGGGGTTGGAGCCGGATTCGACGGCGCCGCTTCGGGCGCCATCGTGCCGATCACTTGATCGTGATCCACCGCCATTCGAGCCAGTTGTCGGCCCGGTGCACAACCTCGACATTCTGGCGCGCGGCCCACGGGATCACCTGCCGGTGCAGCGGAATGTGGTGCACCTGCTCGTTGTGCTGCTTCAGTGCCGCCTTGATCAGCTGCTCGCGCTTCTTCGGATCGGATTCCTTGCTCGAGGCGGCCGCCAGCTCATCGAATTTGGCATCGACATAGCCGCCGAAATTCCAGGCGCCGACGCCACCCTCGCCGCGGCTGCGCAGCACCGGAGTCAGCGTGGTTTCGGCATCGGTGATCGAGCCGCCCCAGCCCAGCATGTACATCGAGGTGTCGAATTTCTGCACCTTCGGGAAGTAGGTCGAGCGCGGCATGCCGTTGACGCGGATCTTGACGTTCAGCCTGGCCCACATCGCGGCCAGGGTCTGGCAGATTTCCTCGTCGTTGATGTAGCGGTTGTTCGGGCAATCGAGCGTGACCTCGAATCCATCGGCCCAGCCGGCGTCGGCCATCAGCTTCTTCGCGGCATCGAGGTCGTAGGGCAAGCGCTTCTCGATTTCCGGATCGTTGTAGGCCCCGAGCGGCGACGGTGTGATGCCGCCGGTCGGGTAGGCCTGGCCGCGCATCAGCTTGGTCTTGATGGTGTCGATGTCGACCGCCTGATACAGCGCGCGGCGCACCCGCACATCCTTGAACGGGTTCTTGCCCTTCGGGCTGCCGTACAGCAACTCGTCGCGGTTCTGGTCCATGCCGATGAAGACCACGCGGTTTTCCGGCCCGTCGATCACCTTGACGCCCGCGGTGCTGCGCAGCCGCGGGACATCCTGCGGGGCCGGGTCAAGTACGAAATCGATCTCGCCCGAAATCAGCGCCGCAATCCGCGTGGCGTCGCTCTTGATCGGCGAATAGATGACCTCCTGCACATTGCCTTCTGCCTTGCCCCACCAGCCGGCGAAGCGTTTGTAGACCGTCTTCACATCGGGCGCGCGCGAAACCAGCGAGAACGGCCCGGTACCGTTGGCGTTGAAGGCGGTGTAGGCCTCTTCCTTGTTCTTGAAATCCTGCGGCTTGGCGGACTTGTTCTTCTCGCACCAGGCCCGGCTCATGATCTGCACCGTGGCCAGGTGTTGCAGGAAGATCGGGTTCGGATCCTTCAGCGTGAACTCGACCGTCATCGGATCGATCATCTTGGGCTCGCCAAGCGCATTCGAATATTGCTTGATGTCCGACGTGCCTTGGCGGGCCCGCAGGATCGAGAACACGACGTCGTCGGCGCTGAACGGGCTGCCGTCGTGGAACTTGACGTTCGGCCGCAGCTTGAAGCGCCAGACCAGCGGACTGACCTGCTGCCATTCGGTGGCCAGCACCGGCTCGATGTCGAGCTTGCGATTGCGGTTGACCAGGGTCTCGTAGACCTGGCCGTTCAGACTGTTGGTCAGTGATTCGTTCTGCGAGTGCGGATCCATTGTCTGCAGGTCTCCCTGCGTTGACCAACGCAAGGTCTGAGCGCCAACCGGCAGCGAAGCAGCGACCAGCGCGCCGGCCAGCGCGACAGACATCACACCCGCCTGGCGAACGAAACGGATGCGGGAAGGGAAGCGAAGAAGCATGGTCATATTCCTTACTCCAGTGGAACGTGTTTCGAAGCCATCGGACTCGACGTGGCGAATACATCTCGACAGCGGGAAGTGTAGGCTGAGCGGGCTGGTCGCGTGCTTCTTGTCGCGAGCTTGTCACGCACCCATGCTGTGTGGTCTCGTCGCGTCGAATCGGCATGGTCGCAGCGCGATTGCACGCGCCGACAGCGGATCATGCCCGACCGGTCAGGCGCGGCCCATCTTTCGCAACACGTCGGGGCCGGCCCACAGGCTGTCCAGATGCGGGAATTTCCACACACCGTTGGACTCGCGTCCGGTGATCCGGTCGACGCAATCGGAGCTGGCCAGATCCAGGGTCTCGACCGAAATCGGCATCGAGGTCTTGACCGAGAAGAAGATCTTGACCTTCGGCCGGGTGATCGAGGCATCGTTCTGTTCGATGACAACCGCCAGACGGTCCGATTCCATGCGCACCAGCGAGCCGGTCGGGTAGATGCCCATGCTGCGCACAAAGGCCTGGAAAATGGCCTCGTCGAAATGCCCATTGCGCCAGGAGGCCATCTTGCCGATCGACTCCGACGGGTCCCAGGCGGCCTTGTACGGCCGGTTCGACGTGATCGCGTCGTAGACATCGCAGACCGCACCCATCTTGGCCAGCGTCGAGATGCGCTCGCCATCGAGGCCGTGCGGATAGCCCTTGCCATCGACCCGCTCGTGATGGTGCAGGCAGACGTCGAGCACACCATCGGTGATCTGCCCCAGCGAGGGATCGACGACGATCACCCGGTTGATCAGCATGTCGTGGCCGCGTTCCGGGTGGCTGCGCATCAGGGTGAACTCGTCTTCGGTCAGTTTTCCAGGCTTGGACAACACCTCGAGCGGCATCGCGACCTTGCCCATGTCGTGCAGCAGGCCGGCCATGCCCGCCTCGCGCGCGGCATCGATGCCCAGGTTCATCTGCCGGGCCAGCGCCACCATCAGCGCGCACACTGCCACCGAATGCATGTAGGTGTAGTCGTCGTGCGTTTTCAGGCGCGCCAGACTCAGCATCGCGTCGGGATTGCGCCAGACCGATGTGGTTACCTCGTCGACCAGTTCGGCGCAGCCGCTGATATCCAGCGCCTGGCCCATGCGCGCCTCGTTGAACAAGGCGCTGACCACCTGCTTGGCCTGACCGACCAGCATGGCCGCCTGCTCGCCTTCGTCGCGCAGGCTGCTGGTGCGCGCGACCGCCGGGGCCGACGCCGGCGCCGGCTGTGCGGCCACAACGGCGGGCGAGACTTCGCTTCGTTTTGGTGCAACGCCAGTCGGCGCGCTGAGCACGTCGATCCCTTTGGCGGTGTCGATCCAGCATTCGCGCACGGCGCTGCTGCGCAATTTGCGCAGGTCTTCGGGATCACGCAACACGAACTGCGTTTTCCAGAACGGATGGTCCAGCCAAGCGCCGCACAGAGACTGCACATGCATGCCCAGGCGCAACTGCTCGACGCGAATTTTCTTCTGCATGGTTGCGGCCATTATCGGCATGCCCTGCCGCGACTGAAATCCCCTGTTGCAAGCCGCGCGAGCGGACGAAAAAAAGCCGCTGGTTCACAGCGGCCGATGCAAAGGGAGGCCCGCGTCAGCGGAACCGAGACTGGGGTACCGTCTGCAGTTCGCCGTCGAGCGAACCGAGGTATCTGGCCATCTGCTTCAATTCGGGCAGCGTATACAGCTTGGCCATGCCGCCCATGATCGCATTGTTGCGACCCAGCATGCGGTTGTTCGAGGTGTGATACTGCTTCAGCGCCACGTACAGGTAATCGGCATGCTGCCCAGCAATCTTCGGGTAGCCGGGATCGATCGGTTTGCTGTAGTTTTCGCCGTGGCAGGACGCGCAGTTGGCTTTCTTCAGCAGTTCGGCGACGGCGGCAGGCGGCTCCTTCTTGGCAGGTGCAGCAGCGTTGTCGTTCTTGCCGTGTGATTCGTAGAACGCGCCGAGATCGGCCATGTCCTGATCGCTGAGGCTCTTGGCGATGGCACCCATGGTCGGATGCTTGCGGTCACCCTTCTTGTACGCAGCCAGCGAGGCGACGATGTATTTGGCGTTCTGGCCCGAGATCATCGGCACCTTGTGGATTTCGGGGAAGCTCGCCTGATAACCCGGGATACCGTGACACCCGATGCAGGTGGCGGCCTTTGTTCCGCCGGCAACGGCATCCTGCGCCAGGGCTGCGGGTGCAAAGGCGTGGATCGACAGGAGGGCGGCGGCGGTCAGCAGCAGTTTGTTCATGAAGGTCTGGGCGGGCCTTGGGGTCAGCCCTTGATTATAGGGGCCCCGCTTTATACTGATCCGACACCCCCAGCGATTCACGGCAGCCCCTCATGAAGTTTCAAGGTTCGGAAAACTACGTCGCAACCGACGACCTGATGTTGGCAGTCAATGCCGCCATCACCCTGCAGCGCCCCCTGCTCGTCAAGGGCGAGCCCGGCACCGGCAAGACCATGCTGGCCGAGGAGGTCGCCCAGGCGCTGGGCATGCCGCTGATGCAGTGGCACATCAAGAGCACGACCAAGGCGCAGCAGGGCCTGTACGAATACGACGCGGTGAGCCGGCTGCGCGACAGCCAGCTGGCCGGCATCGAGGGCACCGAACGGGTGCGCGACATCCACAACTACATCGTCAAGGGCGTGTTGTGGCAGGCCTTCACCGCAGACAAGCCGGTGGTGCTGTTGATCGACGAGATCGACAAGGCCGACATCGAATTTCCGAACGACCTGCTGCGCGAGATCGACCGCATGGAGTTCTATGTCTACGAAACGCGCGAACTGGTCAAGGCCGTCCACCGCCCGCTGGTGTTCATCACCTCGAACAATGAGAAGGAACTGCCCGACGCGTTCCTGCGCCGCTGCTTCTTCCACTACATCCGGTTCCCGGATGCCGAGACCATGCAGAGCATCGTCGGCGTGCACTTTCCGGACCTGAAGAAAGATCTGCTGCGCGCGGCGCTGAAGAATTTCTACGAGGTGCGCAATCTGCCAGGGCTGAAGAAGAAGCCGTCGACATCCGAACTGCTGGACTGGCTGAAACTCCTGGTCGCCGAGGACATCCCGCTGGAGGTGCTGCAAAGCAAGGACGACAAGGTCAGCGTGCCGCCGCTGGTCGGCGCGCTGCTGAAGAACGAGCAGGATGTCAGCCTGTTCGAGAAGCTGGTCTTCATGCAGCGCAACAACCGCTGAACACCACACGAGATCCTATTTGTGGGAGGGAGCGCCTTCAGGCGCGATTTCCTCGAAGGAGCGGCTTGTAGGAGCGGCTTGTAGGAGCGGCTTCAGCCGCGATTCCCCCCGCACGCAACCATCCCGATTCGTCGCCCCCACGTTTCTCCGCCGCTCACCCACCGCACCCATGAGCTTCACCACCCCCCTCATCCTGCGCGGCACCCATGCATCGCTGGTGCCGCTGGACCCCGTTCACGCCGATGCGCTGCGCGTGGCGGTTGGCGACGGTGAACTGTGGCGGCTCTGGTATACGGCAATCCCCGCGCCCGATCGCATGGAGGCCGAGATCGAACGACGCCTGGCGCTGCGATCCAGCGGCTCGATGCTGCCGTTCACGGTGCTCGACGCCGACGGCACCCCGGTGGGCATGACGACCTACATGAACATCGATGCGCCAAATCGGCGGGTCGAGATCGGCAGCACCTGGTATGCCGGGCGGGTCCAGCGCAGCGCGGTCAATACCGAGTGCAAGCTGATGCTGCTGACACAGGCCTTCGAGGTGCTGGACTGCATCGCGGTCGAGTTCCGCACCCACTTTCACAACCGGCAGAGCCGCCGTGGCATCGAACGCCTGGGCGCCAAGCTCGATGGCATCCTGCGCAGCCACCAGCTCGGTGCGGATGACAGTCTGCGCGACACCTGCGTCTACAGCATCATTCGCAGCGAGTGGCCGGCGGTGCGAGCCAACCTGCGATGGCAGCTCGATCGAGCGCGCTAGCCTTTTACCAGCACTTTTTACCGGATCGACCCTGCACCGCCGTCGGGCACGTGCCTTCTGCTACCGTGTCGTCGAGTTGCCTCGTTGCAACATAGCCGCAACTGCCAGGCCCGCACAGTCAACTAAACGTTGCGATGCTGATCAATTTCTTCTTCACCCTTCGCGCCGCCAAACTCAAGGTCTCCGTCAAGGAATACCTGGTTCTGCTCGAGGCGCTGAAAGCTGGCGTCATCGATGACGACGCCGGCCCTTCGGTCGAGCGCTTCTATTACCTGGCACGCACCTCGCTGGTCAAGGACGAGGCCCATTTCGACAAGTTCGACCGCGCCTTCGCCGCCTATTTCAAGGGTGTCGAGATGCTGGCCGATTTCAGCCAGGATATCCCGCTCGACTGGCTGCAGAAAAAGCTCGAACTCGAACTGAGCCCCGAAGAGAAGGCCAAGATCGAGAAGATGGGCTGGGACGAGCTGATGGAAACGCTGAAGAAGCGTTTTGAGGAACAGAAGAAGCGCCACGAAGGCGGCAGCAAGATGATCGGCACCGGTGGCACCAGCCCGTTCGGCGCCTACGGCTACAACCCGCAAGGCATCCGCATCGGCCAGGACAAGAGCCGTAACCGCAGCGCGGTAAAGGTCTGGGATCAGCGCCAGTTCAAGGACTACGACGACAGCCTCGAGCTCGGCACCCGCAACATCAAGGTCGCGCTGCGCCGGCTGCGTCGGTTTGCACGCGAAGGCTCGGCCGAAGAACTCGATCTCGACGACACCATTCACAGTACCGCGGCCAACGCCGGGTTCCTCGACATCAAGATGGTTCCGGAGCGACACAACAAGGTCAAGGTGCTGCTGCTGATGGATGTCGGCGGCACGATGGACGAGCACATCCACCGAGTCGAAGAGATCTTCAGCGCCGCCAAGCCCGAGTTCAAGCACCTCGATTTCTACTACTTCCACAACTGCGTCTACGACTTCATGTGGCGCCACAACCGGCGCCGCTACAGCGAGAAGTTCAGTACCTGGGACGTGATCCGCAAATACAACAAGGACTACAAGCTGATCTTCGTCGGCGACGCGACGATGAGCCCGTACGAGATCCTGCAGCCCGGTGGCAGCGTCGAATACAACAACGAGGAAGCCGGCGCCGAGTGGCTGCAGCGGCTGACCAACGCCTTTCCGAAATTTGCCTGGATCAACCCGGAGCCGCAGGGCGTCTGGGGCTACCGGCAAAGCATCGCGGTGATTCAGCAACTGATGAACCAGCGCATGTTTCCGCTCACCTTGCAGGGTCTCGAAGGGGCGATGCGTTTGCTGAGCAAATGACGCGGTTCACCGGTTTCCTGCGCATCGCCTGCAGTGTCGCGATGGCCCAGTTGCTGCTGTCCGCCTGTTCATCGATGCCGTGGAGCAAGAAGGAAACCGACGGCACGGTCCGCAAGGAACCCGAGCTGCGTCAGATGTACACGCTCGAGGTGAGGGCGCCATCGGCGCAGAAGTCGCTGCTGACCAGCTTTCTCGACCTCGCCCGGTTTCAGCGCGGACCCGAAGCCGATCGCATCTCGGTCGAGGAAATCGATCGCCTGGTGGCTGGCGCACCAGCGCAGGCGCGCAGCCTGGTCGAGACCCAGGGCTACTTCAATTCGCAGGCCACGGCACGCCGCGAGGGCATCGACCGGGATGGCCTGCCGCTCGTGATCGTCGAGCTGACACCCGGCCCCCGCACCACCGTCGAATCGGTCGAACTCGAAACCAGCGGGCACCTTGAGAAAGCAGCGAGTGCGCGCGACGCGAAGGCCATCGAACTGACGGCCGAGGTGCGTGCCAAGTGGCCGTTGAAGAGCGGCGAGGCATTTACCCAATCCGAATGGGATGGTGCGAAGAACGCCGCGCTGGGTGTGCTGCGAACCGATGGATATCCGGCCGCGTCCTGGGCCAATACCTCGGCGCGCATCGATGCCGATAGCAACCGCGCTCGCCTGTACGGGCTGGCCGACAGCGGACCCTTGTTCAGCTTCGGCGATGTGCTGATCACCGGGCTGGAGCGCTACGACCCATCGGCGGTGCGCAACCTCACCACCTTCAGGGGCGGCCAGCGCTACAGCGAAAAGGCGATGCTCGACACCCAGGATCGTCTGCAGCGCAGCGGCTTGTTCGAAGGTGCCGTGGTGTCGATCGCGGCCGATCCGTCGCTGGCCGACGCGGTGCCGGTGACCGTCAAGGTGCGCGAGGCGCCGCTCCAGCAGGCCACCGTGGGCATCGGTTTTGCCGATGTGACGGGCGAACGCGTCACGCTCGAACATACCCATCGCCGCGTCTTCGGCCGCAAGTTTTTCGGTACCAACTGGGTCGCCAAGAACAAGCTGGACTTGGGGCGCGACCAGCAATCATGGCAGGGCGACTTCTCGTCCCATCCGCTGGAAGGCGGCTGGCGCAACATCCTCGGTGCCGGCCTGCGACGTGAAACTGCCAAAGGCACCACGGTCAGTTCGCAACGATTGCGGGTCGGGCGAGCGGTCGAGACCGAACGCATCGACCGTCTCGTTTACCTCGAACTGCAGCAGGCCAAGACCACCAGCTCGGCACTCACCGAATCCAACCGGGCCTTGTCCGGCAACTACAACTGGATCTGGCGCGACATCGACAACAACCTGCTGCCAACGCTCGGCTGGGCCGCCAACCTCGAATCGGCGGTCGGCTATTCGTGGTCGGACACCTCGGACAGCGGCGCGTTCGGCCGGCTGAAGGCGCGGGTAACCGGCTTCAGGCCGCTGGGCAGCACCTGGTTCGGCAACGTGCGGCTCGAAATCGGCCAGGTGTTCGCCAACTCGGCGGTCGGCATCCCCGATACGCTGTTGTTCCGTGCCGGCGGTGACGACTCGGTGCGCGGTTATGCCTACCGCAGCCTCGGCCCGCTGTTAACAGGCGTGGTCAGCAGCGGCCGCGTGCTGATGACCGCAAGCGGTGAGGTCGCCCGACCGATCAGCAGCGACTTTCCCGCGCTGTGGTGGGCCCTGTTCGCCGATGCCGGCAACGCCGCCGACGACTGGGGCGGCATCAAGCCGGTATTCGGTTATGGCACCGGCATCCGCTGGCGCAGCCCGGTCGGCCCGCTGCGGGTCGATCTGGCGTATGGCGAGGAACTGCGCAAGTTCCGTCTCCACCTCAGCGTCGGGGTCGCCTTCTAGATGGCCGGGCCGCCCGCGAAAGCGCAAACCGCCGGGTCGCCTTCGCCCGCCAATGCGAGTGCGCGCAAGCGGCGCAGTCGCTGGCGCATCGGGCTGGCTGCGCTGGCGCTTGGGCTGCTGCTGCTGATCATCGCGGTGCCGCTGGGCCTGGTGTGGTCGTTGAAATCGGAAACCGGCAGCGTCTGGCTGCTCGGCCAGGTTCCGGGGCTGACCATCACCAGCCCGCGCGGCTCGCTGCTGGGCGATTTCGAGGCCGAGCGGATCGAATACCGTTTCGGCGAGGGCGGCATGCTGATACTGGAGGATCCGCGATGGCGAGGCCTGGTGGTCAGCCGTTCGCGTCTCGATGGCCATTGGGTCGCCGTCAACCTGCGCAGCCTGCAGTCGCGTCGCGCCGAACTGATACTGCCGAAATTACCACCGTCGACGGATCCGCTGGTTCCACCTGCCGATCTGCGCTTGCCCCTGAGCGTCAAGATCGATCAGCTGACGCTTGGCGAATTCAGCACCGCCGCGCTGGGCGACAAGCCGGTGCGCGATCTGCGCGCCAGCATCGAGCTCGGCTCCGAGGCCGGCTCGCTGCACCGCATCGATCTGGCCAATGTGCAGTGGGACAAGCTGCAAGTCGCCGGCCGCCTGCAGATTGGCAGCAGTGGCGCGATGGAACTGCAGACCGGGCTGACGCTGCGACCCGTCACTCCGGCTTTGCCGGTCAACAATTCGGCTGCGCCGGGCAACAGTACCGCTGCCTCGGGCAGCAACCCGCCTCGATCAGTCGACACCACCCCGGCATCGCCGCTCGAAAACTGGACCGCGACACTCAACGCGACCGGCCCGCTGGCCCGGCCGACTGTACGGGCCGCAGCCGGCACCGCCGACAAACGCCTTCTGCAGGCCGACGCGGTGCTGCAACCCTTCGAAACCTGGCCGTTGGCCGACCTCAAGGCCAGCACCAGCGATCTCGATCTGTCGATGTTCAGCAGTGCAGCGCCCAAGACCTCGCTGAGCGGCAAGGCCACCATCGACACCAAAGGCATTGATCAGCCGGCCGCCATCGACCTGTCGCTCGCCAACGCCGACGCCGGCATGTGGAACGAAGGCAAATTGCCGTTGCGCAGCATGCAACTGGTGGTGCAGGCCCGCCCCGACAATCCGCAGGTGGCGAGTGTGCGCAGCTTCGAAGCCGAGCTCGGCTCGACCGCGCGACCGGCCGGCCGCATCAGCGGCAGCGGCGGTTTCGACAACGGCCGCTTCGATCTGAAGGCGGTGCTCGACAAGGTTTTGCCCGGCGCACTCGATGCTCGTGCGCCGGTGATGAGCCTGTCCGGCCCGCTGCAGCTGAGCGGCGAGCTGCCGCAGCCGGCAACTGCCGCGGCGAGTGCGCCAGCCTCCACGACCCCACCTTCCGGCGACATGAAGTTTGCCGCCAAGGCCGATCTGAGCGGCACGCTCCGATCGGTCGACGCGGTGGCACCGACCAGCCAGCGGCGCGCCGTCAGGGGCAACCAGCGGCCGACGGTGGTGGCGGTCAGACCAACCCGCGCCGCCACCGCCCGCAGCGTGCCGCTGAAGCTGGACTTCGACGCCGCCGCGCGCATCGCCGACCAGGGTCGAATCGAGCTGGCAATCGAGTCGGCACAGCTCAGCGCCGGCAAGGCCAGCCTGCGTGCCAGCGGCAAGGTGCAGCGCGCCTCCGGCACCGCGCCATGGGAAGTGAAGGCCGATGCGGCGGTGCGCGACTTCGACCCGCGGGCCTGGCTGCCGGCCGATGGCGACGCCGCGTGGCGCCGACGCGCCAGCAGCATCGATGCCAAGGCGGTGGTCGATATCCGATTCGATCCGACGGCGGCCGCCGCCTCGGCGAGCGCAACGACGACAGCCGCCAGGCGCAACGATGCGGTTGCGCAGTCGATGGCCGCGCTGTATCAGGTGCTGGCGCAATTGCGCGGCCAGGCCGAGGTGACGCTGAATCCCAGCACGCTGGCTGGCGTGCCGCTCGATGGCAATGCCACGCTGAAGGTGGCCGGCGCGCAGCCGGGCCCGGGCGAGGCCGCAGTCGATGTCGCGATGCGCAGCAGCGGCAACCGGCTCGATGCCAGCTACCGCACCCGCGCCGACCGGCCCGCGCAGGATCAGCTGAAGCTGACGATCGATGCGCCGCAGATGGCCACGTTCGAACCCATGACCCAGCTGCTCGGCCTCGGCGCCGCGCCGAAGGGTGCGAAAGCCGGTCCCGCGATCGGCGGCAGCCTGAAGCTGCAGGCCGATGTCGCCGGACGCTGGCCGGCACTGCGCAGCGAAGGCCGGCTCGACGCGCGTGCCCTGCGCGTCCCCAGCCTCGCGCTCGGCCGCGGCGACATGAGCTGGAAACTCGGAACCAGCCCCGACTCGCCATTCGACCTTAAAGCCGATCTGTCCGAGCTGGCGGCTGCCGGCGCCACCGTCGACCAGTTGCAGCTCAAACTCGATGGCACGGCACGTGCGCACCGCCTCGATCTGGAGGCCGACAGCAAGGTGCTGCCGCCGGCCTGGACCGATGCGCTGACCGGCGCGCAGGCGCGGCCGACCAACCCGCCCGCCACGGCCATCAAGACCAACACCGCTCAGCCGACCCGGATCAAGCTGAGCGCGAGTGGCGGATTGACCGATGCCACTGGCGTCACGGCCAGCAACCCGGTGCCCGGCGCGAGTGGCTGGAAGGGCCGCATCGATGAATTGCAGTTCCGCAGCGGCACCGATCCGAAGGCGACACTGGCGCTGCGCGCCAAGGCGCTGTCGCTGGAAGCCCGATGGGAAGGCGCCGCGCCCAACCTGTCGATGCAGCCCGGACGCATCGAACTGCAGGCCGGCCCCACCGTCGCGGCGCTGCGCTGGAAGCGCATCGAGGTGCAGGCCGGGGTGCCGGGGGCCTCGGGTCGGCAGCCGGCCGCCGCAGCTCGCATCGATGTGGACGCCGAACTCGAACCGATCGAGGTCGCCCCCTTGCTGGCGCGTTTCCAGCCCGATTTCGGCTGGGGCGGCGATCTGAAAATCGGCGGTCGATTCATCATCGAGAGCCGTCCCCGCCTGAAGGCCGACATCGTCATCGACCGCCGCGGGGGCGATCTCAGCGTGACCGACGAGGCTGGCGTACGCAAAATGGGCCTCAGCGACCTGCGACTGGCGTTGAATGCGGAAAACGGCACCTGGAACTTCACCCAGGCGCTGGCCGGATCGACGGTCGGCGTGGCGGCTGGCGCCATCGTGGCTCGCACCGGATCGCCGAATGCCTGGCCGGATGCCGGTACACCGATCGAGGGCGTGGTCGAATTGCGGGTCGCGAACCTCGGTACCTGGAGCCCCTGGGTGCCGGCGGGCTGGCGCCTGGGCGGCAACCTGAACACCAGCGCCAGCATCGGCGGGCGAATCGGCGCGCCCGAATACACCGGCACCGTGCGCGGCAACAACATCAGCGTGCGCAATTTTGCGGAAGGTGTGAACGTCACCGACGGCCAGATCGGCATCACCCTGAAAGGCGAAACGGCGACCATCGAGACCTTCTCCGCGAAAGCCGGTGACGGGACGCTGAAGCTGGCCGGTGTCGCCAAGTTCGGCGCCGCCCCCGAAGCCAGCCTGAGCCTGAGCGCAGACAAGTTCCAGCTGCTCGGCCGGGTCGACCGCCGCATCGTCGCCAGCGGCCAGGGCAAGGTTGAACTCGGTGCAAAGAAGATTGCGGTCGAGGGCGCATTCAAGGTCGACGAAGGTTTGATCGACTTCACGCGCGGCGATGCACCGAGCCTGTCGGACGACGTGACTGTGTACCGCGCCAAGCGCGACGCCGACGGCAAACTGGTCGATGTGGCGCAGCGCAAGTTCGACGAAAAACCGCCGCCGCCGAAGCCGCCCGAGGCAGCCCGCGCGGTCGCCCTCGATCTGCGCGTCGACCTCGGCAAGGAGCTGCGTCTGAAAGGCCGGGGGCTGAATACCGGCCTGAGCGGCGATCTGCGTATCACCTCGCCCGGCGGCCGGCTGGCCGTGAACGGCACGGTGTCGACCGTCGGCGGCACCTTCAAGGCCTATGGACAGAATCTGAAGATCGAACGCGGCAGCGTGACCTTTGTCGGCTCGGTCGACAACCCGCGACTGGACATCGAGGCGACGCGACCGGATACCGACGTGAAGGTTGGCGTGATGGTGTCCGGCACCACCTCGAACCTGCGTATCCGGCTGTTCTCGGAGCCGGAGATGGCGGAGGTCGACAAGCTGTCGCTGCTGGTGCTGGGCCGTGCGACCGAAGGTCTGGGTCGCGCCGAAACCGCATTGCTTCAACGCGCCGCGTTTGCGCTGTTGGCCGGTGAAGGTGAAAGCACCACCGACAAGGTCAGCCGCGCGCTCGGTCTGGACGAGTTCTCGCTGCGTCAGGCGGACGGCGGCGACGTGAAGGACACCGTGGTCAGCCTGGGCAAGCAGATTTCGAGTCGGGTCTATGTCGGCTACGAACGCGGCCTGAATGCCACCGCCGGCAGCTGGCAGCTGATCTACCGCATCGCTCAGCGATTCACGCTGCGCGCGCAGGCGGGCTACGAGAATTCGCTGGATCTGATCTGGACCTGGCGCTGGCAGTGAGTCAAGTTGTGCAAGGCCGATCGCCGGTCAGCCAACTGCGCGCTGCGGGCCGACCAGCCCGCTCGGCTTTGGTAGCATGCAGGGCCCGAGCGGGCGTCAAATCACGCGCGGCCGCCGTAGTTCAATGGATAGAACGGGGACCTCCTAAGTCTCAGATGCAGGTTCGATTCCTGCCGGGGGCGCCACTCACTGCCGGGCCGGCATCGGTTTGCAGATTGCCGTCCGGAATGCGACCGCAGATGGAAACCGAAAGTGTCGGCCGCCCTGAGCCGCGCGACGCCTGTCACCTGGGTGGGCAGGTCTCGACGCAGGTGATGTACTGTTTCTGGCAAACGCCCTGCTCCGCCGTCCTGGCTGCGACGATGGCGCCGTCGAAGGCGCAGGACGGATATTTCACCTCGCACCACCGGGCGCAGGTTCTCTCGACCTGGGCCACGCCGAGCTCGGGCAGGCCCGAAGCACAGGCGGCGAGAAAACAGACGAGGCCGAGCGCGGCAAGCTTCATGACGATTCAACCGTGAGTGAGTCGCGAATTATCGTCGGCTGAACGCGGGCGGCCGGTGGCGGTTGGCGGAAGATGGCCCCTTGAGTCGTTCTTGAACATGACTCAAGAATCTACAATGACGCGGCCTTTTCCAATCATCCAAATCCGCTTCCCGGCGTGCGGCATGTCCGACAGTGTCGTGCCCTGTCTGCTGGTGAATCCAGTCTGGCCGCCGGATGGCACGGGCCGCTGGCGAATGGTCTCGCGTTGCTTCAGTTGCGAGGCCGCGCGGGTGTCTGGATTTCGGTTGCACCACCGTTCGCTTCGTGGCCGGCCACGTTTGGCGTGGCATCCGGTTTCGGCTGAGGCGGCTCGACGGCGCGATGCTCGATGGTCGCCTCGGCACGCTGGCGCGGCAGGTATTGCGGATACTCGCGCTGCACGAAATCGATCAGGTATTCGCGCACATGGCAACGCAAGTCCCATGCGGCCGACGCCGACGCTGCCGTCACCAGGCAACGCAATTGCAGCGACTCGCGTTCGGCATCGGTCACCTGCAGCAAGGCGATCCGCTTGTCCCAATGCTCCGACATCTCGCAGGCGCGCTGCAGCGCCTCGCGCAACGGCGTCAGCGGCATGCGGTAGTCGACATACAGAAATACCGTGCCGATGATCTCGGAGGTGCTGCGGGTCCAGTTCTGGAACGGCTTCTCGATCCAGTACTGCAGCGGAACGATCAGCCGCCGCTGATCCCAGATGCGCACCACGACATAGGTGCCGGTGATTTCCTCGATCACGCCCCATTCGTTCTCGACGATGACCACGTCGTCGATGCGGATCGGCTGACTCAAGCCGATCTGCAGGCCGGCGATCAGGTTGCCAAGTACCGGCCTGGCCGCAAAGCCGGCGACGATACCGACCACACCGGCCGACGCCAACAGGCTGGCCCCGACCTGGCGCACCGCCGGAAAACTCATCAAGGCCAGCGCAGCACCGATCAGGATCACCAGCCCCATTGCCAGGCGCGACAACACCTGGGTTTGCGTGCGGATGCGTCGCGCGTCGAGGTTGTCGGCCTTGTCGAGCGGATTGGCCTCTGCAACCGCCTGGGCGACGCCGTTGACCGCGTTGACCAGCAACCAGGTGAGCGCCGCGATCAGCAGCAGCCCGCTGATGCGCTCGATGTTGGACAGCCAGACGAGTCCGGGAGGGGCCTGATTCAGCACTGAGTTGATGGCCAGCAGATAGATCAGCAGACGGGCTGGCGAGCGCATAGCGGTCGCCAGCGTCGTGGCCATCGGCGAGTTGTGGCTGGCTCGGCGGATGACCCGCTGGCCGAGCCGGAAGACGATTTCGGCGATCAGCAACGCAACCAGCGTGGCGCCGATCACCGGCAGCCAGTCGGACAAGGTGGGAAGAATCCAGGCAGGCAGGTTCATGGGGCTGATTGAGCATGATCCGGACCGGATGTTCAGAAAATCGTGGTCAGCGGCGGTGCGCCGCTGTCCTCACGCAAAACGGCCGTGCAGGAACCAGCCGGATTGTCGCTCGACAGCGCTGCCGGATCCCTTGCTTTCAGGGGCCTCGCGCGGTGGCAGCCGGCCGCGGTAGATCCACACCAGCGAGCCATCGCCGGCCTGGGCGATGAAATAGTCGCGCTCGGCCAGCGCGGCATCCCACCAGCCGGTCTCGATGCGCTCGGGGCCACACAGCAGTTGCAGCGGCCGGCCATCCAGCAGCGGCCGGCGCTGCCGCTCGGCCAGCGGCTCGGGTTGCGCCATCAGCCACACCGGCTGCTGCAAGGGCACGCTGCCGGCATCGGCCGATGCCCTGCTGCGCGGTCGTGATGCCCCAGCTGTCCACCGGCCGTCGAAGGTTTCGGTGATGCTGGCCCGCTCGGGCCGATGGTCTTCGACCCGCACCAGCCGCTGCACCTGTTCGCCACCGAGCCGGGCCTGCAGCCGTTCGATCAGCCGGGTCAGGCCTTCCTGCTCGTTGCGGGCGGTCGGAAACAGCTCGCCGTTCGGCGGCGGGCGGTGAACCAGCTCAGGGCACGACAGGCGCAATTCGAGCGTCGGCGCGGCCAGCCGGACCTGCGCCAGGCGTTCGCGCAGCAACAGCTGCAGGTGATCGGCGTCGCACGAGGCCTCGGTCAGCGCGATCTCGAGTTCGCTGGCCGGCGGTGTCTCGGTGTCGCTGCGGTGGCGGGTCTCGTGCAGCATCTGCAGGCTGAAACGCCCGACACGCGCCTGCTGCGCCGAAGCCCAGACCACCAGCCGGTTCAGCAACACACGCGCACCGTACAAGACCTGCTCGGTGGTGTCGGCACGTGCCAGCAGTTCGAGCCGGCTGTTGAATTGCGGGGGCAAACTGATCGGCTGGCGCGGATCGGGGCAACGGCCGAACGCACGGTCGATCTCGTTCAGCAAGGCCGGGCCGAAACGCCGCGCCAGACCGGCACGCGGCAGCCGGCGCAGTTCACCGATCCGGCGCAGACCGATCGCATGCAGTGCGTCGCGGTGCTCGGCCGCTGTCGCCAGCAAGCCGACCGGGGCGGCATCGAGGCAGCGCATCGTATGGGCCGGATCAGCGGCATGAATGTCGCCATCATCGGGCGAGGCCAGCCGGCACAGCAGCGTGGCCGCCTGGGCGGTGGGTGCACTGGCGATCTGCAGCCGGTGGCCGAGCGGCTGCAACGCATGGCGCAAGCGCCGCAGCAGACGCTCGAAACCGCCGAAATAACGCAGACTGGCCTGCACCTCGAGCAGCACCGTCTGGGGTGGTGCTTGCGGTGCCGTCGATCGCTTCGGAGTGGCTCCTGGCTGGACCACGGTCTGAGCCGTCATCTGTACGCCTGCCTGCGTGCCTGTCTGCATGCCCGGCAGGCAGACCATCGGGGTGAACGTCAGCGCCGCGTGACCGACCGCCTGCAAGGCCAGCGCATCACGGCTCGCATCGGCCTGCGCCAGCAACAGTTGCGGCGCCAGTGCCAGCGCGGTGGCGCGTTTCATGCCTGGGCGCACGCCGAGCGCCTGCCCGGCCACATCGACATGCACGATCTGATGGGCATCGACGATCGCCAGACCGCCGGCCGAGCCAGCCGGCCCGTCGCTGTCGCCGCCGCCACCAAAGCCGGGCAGGCAGGCCACCGTCTCGAGCGACAGCAGCGGCAGGTAAAGGCCGATCCACAACACGCCGGATTCAGCGCTGCGGCGGCTCGAGGTTGATGAAGGTCCCGGCCGGCAAAGCCGGGGCGGCAGACTCGGCCTGATCAGCCGACCGGCCGAGCACCGTCACGCCGGCCCGCGCACGTTGTGCCGGCAGACTCGACAACACCGGCGGCAGATCGAGTTGCAAGCTGGTTTCAAGCGGTGGACCGCGGCGCTTGAGCACCCGCAGCAGCAACTGATCGCCACCGCCCGGACGCAGCGCCAGGCGCAGCGGCGCGGCGGTGGGCCGCTGCCGGGCTTCGAGTTCGCGCATCACGAAGGCCGGACCGTCATGCGCCTGGGCAGCCAGTTGCAGGCGGCGCAGCCGTTCGGCGCGCAGGCGGGGCGGCAGCCAGGCCACCACCGCGCCGACATGGCCGCTTTTCAGTGCCTGCTCGAGCGCCCACAGGCTGTCGGCCCCGGGAATCACGCGGGTGCGGGTATTGACGACCAGCAACTGCTCGACATCGATTCCCAGCTCGCCCAATGCCTGCACCGACAGCCGGGCCGGCGGGTCGAACAGCATCACCAGCCGGCCGCGGTGCTGGGCGGCGGCCAGACTGTGCGCGAGCAGGCGGATTTCACCGATGCCGGGGTGCGCCAGCAGCAGCTCGGTCAGCACCCGCCGCGGCCAGCCGCCACCCGGCAACTCGGCATCGAGCTGCACGAAGCCACTGGGCAGCGGCTGATCGACCTGCCGGCCGAGCTGGTGTCCGAGCCACAGCGCGGGGTGCAGGGATTCGGGTGACGGTACCGCTCGCCGCCCGGTCGCACCAATGGCCGAACCTGCCCCTGCCCCCACGCGCGGCGACGGGCGCGCCGGTGCCGGCCCCGCCGTCGAAGCGACGGCAGCAGCGGCGGCGGCCAGCGCGGCCACGGTCTGGGCAGGAGGAAGGGGTTGCATTTGAAAGCTGCAGGTCCATGGGGATCCAGGTGGGCTGGAATACTGTATTTATATACAGCATATCGCAGTGCCGACTGTAGGTAAAGACTGCCCCGGAAATTGGGGGAATTCCCGGACTGCTGCGCCTGGGCGGAGGCTCGCCTGGCGTTGATGGGACTGCGTCGGGCCGGACGGACTCGCCCGTCCGAGGCCGGACCGGGAAGGCCGCTGAAACCCGCGCGCAGGGATTGGCTGGGCCGGCTGCGCATACGGGACGGGGCGGGTAGCGTGGAGCGCCAACAGGGGCGCATCGGCCCGTGCATCGGCGCGCGGGGGCACGACTTGCTGAACGGCAAGCGGGGTCGAACCTCGACGGACGACCTCGCACCGGCCCACGGTCACCCGTCAGGCCCTGCCTTGCTGCCGCACCCTCAGCGTTTGGCGGTGGCGGTCAGCGGCTCGATCGAAAAGGCGAAGCTCGCCTTGTCCAGCGGCTTGTGGCAAGCCAGGCACTCGGCCTGGTTGACGCCCGCGCGCAATTTCTTTTCAGGCGTGAAGACGGCATAGTTCCAGTCGTCGTTGCGCAGCATCTCGGGAATGTCACGGCCCCAGCCCGCCTCACGACCCATGATCGCGTAGGCCAGCAAACGATCCCGGACAAAAAAGCCATCGGCACCCATCACCGGTTTCTTGTCCTCACCCAGCTTGGCGGCGTGTTGTTCCAGCACCAGCACCGAGCCGTCGGGAAGCGGGCGCCCTTCACGGGCTGCCCGCAGCGCCGGCGCATTGGCGTACAGATACCGCACCTGGTTGATGTCGGACCGGTTCACCGTCTGGTACATCGTGAAACCGGTCGGGTAGCCCTCGGGCAAGATGGCCGAGGTCTTGACGAGGCCGGGCAGGAAATCGGACTTCGCCGAGGCGACGCCGGCGCCCGGCAGCGAGGAGAAGTAGGCTGCCACGTTGGTGATGTCTTCCGGGCTGAGCTGGGAGGCGATCGCCCCCATCACCGCATTGCGCCGGGTGCCCGCCTTCAGCGCGCGCAACTGCGCCTCCAGATAAGCCGACTTCTGCCCCGCCAGGTTCGGAATGGTGTCGGTCACGCTGACCCCGTTCGCGCCGTGGCAGGCGGCGCAGACGGCGGTGGCTCGGGTGCGCCCGGCCTCCAGGTTGGCAGCCGGCGCTGCGGATTGGCTCCAGGCCGTGCTCGAGGCCAAGGCGGCCAGCACCATCACCAACGGGGTCGACGCTCGAATCATGACGTTTCTCCTCCAAACCCCACACTACGCAAGCGCCCGACCGCCGGATGCCGCTGCAACGGCAGAAAGAAGACGGTGTTTTCCCTTGCATGCCTGCGTGCGCACCACCGGCAAACCCGGAGCGCCCGTGCCATGATGACCGCCAAGACAACACACAGCTCATCCGTCTTGTCACCAACCCCCTGCCCTTGTGGCGCGACCCAGCCCTACGACGCCTGCTGCGGCCCCTACCACGCCGGCCCGCTGGCGCTGCAGGCGCCGGATGCGCAGCGGCTGATGCGATCGCGCTACAGCGCCTACGTGCAGCGCCTCACCGACTATCTGCTCGCCACCTGGCATCCGAGCACACGCCCGGCAACGCTGGAGGCCGATCCGCCGGAATGGCGCTGGC
>JANNNE010000061.1:0-5298 GCA_031398385.1 Ideonella sp. | reverse complement strand
CGCAACCCGTCGACGATCACGCTCAAACGCGAACCCTGGACCTTGCCCGAAACCCTGCCGTTCGGCGACGCCGAGCTGAAGCCGCTGCGCGGCGGTGAAACCCTGAACTGGAAGATGGCATGAACCCGTCGCGAAGCGTTCCCCATGTGATGTTGCTGATCGATGCCGACAACGTGACGGTGGATGTCATCGAGCAGGCCTTGCACCTGGTGCTCGAACGCCACGGCGCGGCGCATGTGCGGCGCGCCTATTGCACCGCCGAACTGGCGGTGAAGCAGATGAAGCTGTTCAAGGCGCATTCGATCCGACCGATGGTCAATGTCTCGACCGGCAAGAATTCGACCGATATCGCCCTGGCCGTCGATGCCATGGACCTGGTGGTCAGCGAGCGGCCCGACGTGGTGGTGCTGGTGTCGTCGGATTCCGATTTCGCGCCACTGGTGATCCGTCTGCGCGAAAAAGGCTGCCGGGTCGAAGGCATCGGACAGGAAGGCAAGACCGGCGACGATTCGAAACCGGTTTACGACGGTTTTATCGATCTGGCGCACCGCCGGGCCTCGACCACGGCAACCGCCAGCAGCACCACGGTCGTCAAGACGGCGAGCCGCAAGGCAAGCAGCAAACGGGCGCCTGCGCCGAGCCGGAATGCGCGCAGCCGGGGATCGGTCAACCAGGCCAAGGCCGGATCGAGCCGGGCCGCACCGGTATCCGACGCGGGTGATGCGCCGCCTTCGCCACCAGCGCCGGCACCGTCGCCAGCCCCTCGCGCCGCTGGCCGGCCGGCTGCCGCCAATCCGGCCGAGGTCGAGCGCATGCTCGCCGCCTTGCCGGAACTGCAGGATGGGGTGCGCATGCAGTTGAATCAGGCCAAGGAGCGCCTGCTGGCTGCCGGCCTGCTGGCCAAGAGCGCGCCGTCGACCAAGCTGTTCCGCAAATATCCGACGCTGTTCGTGCTGACCCCGGAGAAGACGCCGAACAAGGTCCAGTACCTGCAGCCCGACGAACGCTGAGGAGCGAGAGGCCATGCGGCAGTCGCTGGTCGAGGGCCTGGATGCCATCGACTGGTCGGTGCCGTGGCTCGCCCCTTATTGTCAGACGAGCTTGTGTGTGAGCGGTGCGCTGGCCGATGGCGCCACGGTTGCGCAGGCCTTGAATGGCGCGTTATCAGCTGCGCGCAACCCACCACTGCTGGCTGCTGGCCCGCTGCGTTTTGTCGCGCAATCCGAATTGCCAGACGGTCGGGCCTACGAAGCCTTCATTGCCGAGACGGCTTGTGTGCCCACGCGGAACAACCTGCACGACTTCTTCAACGGCCTGGTCTGGTTGCAGTGGCCGGCGCTGAAGCGGCACCTGAACGAATTGCAGGCGGCGCAACTGGCCGAGCGGATCGCCGGTGGCAGACGCGGCGCGGTGCGCGACGCGTTGACGCTGTTCGACGAAAACGCCGCGCTGCTGCAGTTGCCGCCGCCCCTCGACCGCGCACTGCGCGAACGCGATTGGCAGGCCTTGTTCGTCAGCCAGCGCACGGCCTGGGCAGATGCCCGCGTGTGGCTGTTCGGTCATGCGCTGCTCCAGAAACTGGTCAGGCCGCGCAAGGCGATCACGGCGCACGGCTGGCTGCTGCCGATCGACCTCGCTGCCGATCAGCGGCAGTCGTGGTTGACCGAGCATCTGAGCCCGCAGCGGCTCGCTGGGCGGGCCCATCATCCGCTGCCGGTACTCGGCATTCCGGGCTGGTGGGCGGCCAACGAAATAGCCGGCTTCTATGCCGATCCGGACGTTTTCCGTTCGAACCCGCGGCCGAGCGCGAACTTGGTGCAACGGCGATAATCGACCGGTGAAGCAAGCCAGACCGCCGCTGGTGCAAGGCCCGAAAGGGCGCACTGGAGGAAGGTCCGGACTGCACAGAGCAGCGCAGCAGCTAACCGCTGTCCACCGCAAGGTGAGGATCAGAGCAACAGAGACGAGTCACGACGGGTGTTCCCGCAAGGGATGCCTGCCGGGGGTGAAACGGGCAATCTCTGCGCGCAGCAACACCAAATAGGCACACGTCGATCCGGCTCGGGGAGTGTGCGGGTAGGTGGCACCGAGCCCCGCAGCGATGCGGGGCCCAGAGGAATGGCGGTCACGGCGGGTGTTCGCAAGAATGCCCGTTGCACAGAATCCGGCCTATCGGCTCGCTTCACACTTTTTCCGGCCGTTCGAGCGGCCGTTTCGACAACCGCCTTGCCAGCATCGGCCGTGCCTTTCCGGACCATCCATGAATCCCGATGCAGCAACCTTGTGGCGCGGCCCACGCTGGGGCCTGGCCGTCCTGCTGGCCTGCCTGGGCATGCTCGGTCCGTTCTCGATCGACACCTACCTGCCGGCCTTCACCGGCATCGGCAAATCGATCGGTGCGACGCCGATCGAGATGCAGCAAACCTTGTCGGCCTACCTGTTCGGCTTCGCGATCATGAACCTGTTCCATGGCGCGCTGGCCGACAGTTTCGGGCGTCGGCCGGTGGTGTTGATCGGGGTGGCGATGTTCACGCTGGCCTCGGCCGGTTGCGCACTGTCGAACAACATCGGCATGCTGGTGTTCTTCCGGGCGATGCAGGGCATGTCGGCCGGGGCCGGTATCGTGGTTGCGCGTGCAGTGATCCGCGACATGTTCGATCCGGCCGATGCCCAGCGGGTGATGTCGCAGGTGACGATCTATTTCGGCGTGGCTCCGGCGATCGCGCCGATGGTGGGTGGCTTCCTGTTCGTGCACGCCGATTGGCATGCCATCTTCTGGTTCCTCACCCTGGTGGGCGTGCTGCTGTTCATCGCCAACTACCGCTTGTTGCCCGAGACGCTGCACAAGCACCAGCGCCAGTCCTTCAAGGCCAGGCACCTGATGCGCGGCTACTGGCAACTCGGCTCGAGTCCGCGCTTCATCACGCTGGCGCTGGCCAGCGGCATTCCGTTCAACGGCATGTTCCTCTACGTGTTGTCGACGCCGGTTTTTCTGGGTGAACATCTCGAACTCGCACCGGGGCAGTTCTTCTGGTTTTTCATCCTGACGATCGCCGGCATCATGGGCGGCGCCTTCCTGAGCGGGCGGCTGGCCGGAAAGATCAAGCCGCGGCACCAGATTCGACATGGTTTCGTGATCATGCTCAGCGTCTCGGTGCTGAATCTGCTGCTGAACCTGCTGTTCGAGCCAAATGTCTGGTGGTCGATGTGGCCGATCGCGATCTATTCGTTCGGTTGGGCGCTGATGGTGCCGGTCGTCACGCTGCTGGTGCTGGATCTGTTCCCCGAGCGGCGCGGCATGGCGTCGTCGTTGCAGGCCTTCATCGGCAGCGCGGCCAACGGCCTGGTTGCGGGCGTGATTGCGCCGCTGGTGATGCATTCACCGGTCGGCCTGGCGACCGCATCGCTGCTGATGATGAGCATCGGCATCGTGGCGTGGATCTGGGTCAAGCCGCGCGTCGCGTGTTGAAACGCAGCGGCGCAGCGGCGGCTGCAAACTCAAGTTCGTATCTGCGGCGCCGATAGCTCCGGCAGGAGGCGGCATCGCCGGCTCGTTTGTCTTCCGGAAACGCCGATGTCCTGCCCAACTCGCCAGCGCCCCCCAGCCACCGCCGTTGCGCGCTCGATCGCGATCCTGATCGTGCTGGCCGCAGGTTCTGGACATGCCACCGCGTCGGAGGTGCCGAACTCGCCGGCCGTGCCCGCCCGCATCGAAAGTCCCAAGGGTCCGCCGGCAGCGTCTGCACAGCCGGCTGCGCAGCTGCTCAAGGTCGATCCGATGGATCATTTGCGCCAGCGGCTGGCCGAAAAACTGGGTGCGCAGGGCAAATCGGAAGGTACGAAAACCGAGCCGCCGGTGGTGCGGGTAGTCAACAAGGCGGAATCTGCGCCGGCAAGATCGGGCTCGCCGTCCGGGCACGATACCGCTCGCGACCCGCAGGACAAACCGTTTTCGCGCAACGATCCGGCGGCTGCCAGGCTGGCTGCTATGCACGGCGCAAGCCGCGGGGCTGCGCAGCCGCTGCCTGCGGGCGCCGCCACTGCCGGTGCGCCGATCAGCGCCCGGGTGGCAGCACTTGGGCACCCGCCCCACTGGGATTACCTGGGCGAAGGCGGCCCCGAAAGCTGGGGTTCGCTGCACCCCGAATTTGCGACCTGCGCCAGCGGCACGCGGCAGAGCCCGATCGACATCCGCGACGGCCTGCGCCTGAATCTGGATCCGATCCGCTTCGACTACATCCCGAGCGCGATCCGGGTCATCGACAACGGGCACACGGTGCAGGTCAACGTCGGTGGCGGCAACAGCATCGAGGTGATGGGGCGCCGCTTCGAGCTGGTGCAGTTCCATTTTCACCGGCCGTCCGAAGAGCGGGTCGACGGGCGCCGCTTCGACATGGTGGTCCATCTGGTGCACAAGGATCTGGACGGCAGGCAGGCCGTGGTGGCGGTGCTGTTGAACCGTGGCGCTGCGCAGCCCTTGATCCAGACCGTGTGGAACAACCTGCCGCTGGAGAAAGGCATGGACCAGGTGGTGCGGGCACCGGTCGATCTGAATGCGCTGCTGCCCGAGGGGCGCGACTATTTCACCTACATGGGTTCGCTGACGATCCCGCCCTGCACCGAGGGTGTGTTGTGGATGGTGATGAAGACGCCGGTCGAGGTGTCGGCCGAGCAGATCGGCATCTTCTCGCGCCTGTATCCGATGAATGCCCGGCCCCTGCAAGCGGCGGGCGGGCGCATGATCAAGGAATCGAACTGATCGCCTGACCGCCTGCCCACCGGCAGCTCAGATGGGTATTGCCGCGCTTGCGGCGATACTGTCTACCTTCGCCGCAGTTCCAGGCCCGGACGCCGGGGTGTGCGAAGGGTGGAAGGAGTCATGGCACTACTGGTCGCGGGTCTGATCGTCTTTCTGGGGCTCCACTCGGTGGCCATCTTCGCGCCGCAATGGCGCGATACCCAGCTCGCCCGATTCGGGCCGGCACGCTGGAAGGGCCTGTATTCGGTGATCTCGGCAATCGGTCTGCTGCTGATCATCGTCGGCTACGGTCTGGCAAGGCAGTCGCCGATGGTGTTGTATGTGCCGCCGGCGGGGCTGCGTCACCTGGCCTGGGCGTTGCTGCTGCCTGTTTTCGTGCTGCTGCTGGCGGCCTATCTGCCGGGCCGTATCCAGTCGGCGACCCGACATCCGATGCTGCTGGCCACCAAGCTGTGGGCCGTCGCGCACCTGCTGGCCAACGGCAGCGTGGCCGATGTCCTGTTGTTCGGCGGCTTTCTGGCCTGGGCCGTTGCCGACCG
>JANNNE010000048.1:0-18199 GCA_031398385.1 Ideonella sp. | reverse complement strand
GCGATCCCGGTCGATCTGAACGGCTGCGATGCCGATTTCGCGGTCGGCTGCGGCTACAAATATCTCAACGGCGGTCCGGGTGCGCCCGCTTTCGTGTGGGCCAATGCGCGTCACGCGCAGCGCTTCTCGCAGCCGCTGGCGGGCTGGATGGGCCACGCCGCACCGTTCGAATTCACGCCCGACTACCGACCCGCCGCCGGCATCGACCGCTACCTGTGCGGTACGCCGCCGCTGCTGTCGATGGCCGCACTCGAATGCGGCGTCGATACTGTGCTGGCCGCGCATGCGGTTGGTGGCATGGCGGCCTTGCGCGACAAATCGATCGCCTTGTGCGAGTTGTTCATCGCCCGGGTCGAGGCCTGTTGTGCCGGACACGGCCTGACACTGAGATCGCCGCGCGACGCCAGCCTGCGTGGCAGCCAGGTCAGCTTCGCGCACGAACACGCCTACCCGTTGATGCAGGCGTTGATCGCGCGCGGTGTGATCGGCGATTTCCGGGCACCCGACATCCTGCGCTTCGGCTTCACGCCCTTGTACACACGTTACGTCGATGTCTGGGACGCCGTCGAGCAACTGGTCGAGGTCTTGCACAGTGGCGAGTGGCGTGAAGCGCGTTTCAACCGGCGGTCGGCGGTGACATGAACGCCACCGTACGGGAGATCGAGTCGCTCCCGAAAGAAACCGAACGGCGGAGGGCGCACCCGTGAACCCCTCCCCACCGAGTCCGGATCAAGTCGTCGCTCATGAAGGTGCGCAGCTCGACTTCAGCAAGGACATGAGTTATTCCGACTACCTGCAGCTCGACCGCCTGCTGTCGGCGCAGACCCCGCTCTCGCCCGATCACAACGAGCTGTTGTTCATCATCCAGCACCAGACCAGCGAACTCTGGATGAAGCTGATGCTGCACGAGCTGTCGGCGGCGATCGACAGCCTGGCGAACGACGATCTGCCGAGCGCCTTCAAGATGCTGGCTCGGGTCAGCCGAATCATGGAGCAGCTGGTTCATGCCTGGGATGTGCTGGCAACGATGACGCCCCCGGAATACAGCGCGATCCGCCCGTACCTCAGCAACAGCAGCGGCTTCCAGAGCTGGCAATACCGCTGCATCGAATTCAAGCTCGGTAACAAGAATGCGGCGATGCTGAAGCCGCATTCACACCGGCCGGAACTGCTGGCGACGGTCGAGGCGGCGTGGCGCGCACCGTCGCTCTACGACGAAGCCTTGCGCCTGCTGGCGCGCCGTGGCATCGCCGTGGCTTCGCACCATCTGCAGCGCGACTGGACCGAGCCTCGGCCAGCCGACCCGGCGATCGAGGACGCCTGGCTGGTGGTCTACCGCAACCCGCGGCAGCATTGGGATCTCTATCAGCTGGGCGAAGAACTGACCGACCTCGAAGATGCCTTCCGACTCTGGCGTTTTCGACATGTCACCACGGTCGAACGCGTCATCGGATTCAAGCGCGGAACCGGCGGCACCGGTGGCGTCAGCTATTTGCGCAAGATGCTGGATGTGGTGCTGTTTCCGGAGATCTGGTCGCTGCGAACGCGGCTCTGAACCCGGCCGGTTCGCTGCGCCGTCTGGCGCCCCAGGGATCGGGACGATCAGGCGCAACCACGCGCAGCGCATAGACTCGGTGCGATGCTCGCAACCGACGCGCCCCGCCCTCTGCACCTCCCCGATCCGCGACACCGCGGCCGGATTCCCGACCATGTCGACCCTTCCCAGGTCGAGCGAGTCCGCCAGGCTGCCTATCTGCTGCCCCAGGTGATCACACCGGTCGATCTGCTGATCGAGGGCGCACCAGCCAGCGAATCCGTGCTCGACCAGCGCGGTTTCGTGCTGCTGCAGAAAGCCGCCGCAGGTGCCCGGCCGAGCCGCTGGATTGCGCCCGAGCTGATCGAAAGGGCCGTGCAGCATCTGGATGCAGTGGGCAGTGGCCGCGGCGTACGGGCGCAACTGCTGGCGCGCCAGACCCGGCTCGATGACCTCGGCATCCGGCGCAACGGCAACACCTGGGAGCGCCTGCTGACCCAGCCGCTGACGCTTGGCCACCGACACGGAAAGGCGCCCTGGCTGCTGCAGGTGGCCCACCTGGCGCAGACCGACGCGGATGCGATCTGGGCCTTCTTCCGGGATGGCAACGAAGCGGCATTGCAGGCGGCACTCGGCGCACCACCAGGCTATCTGCTGGCCGACGCCCTGCTCACACGGCTCGACACACTGGTCGAGCAGGCGGCGTCGGTGAATCCGGCACGCATCGAGTCGCTGCTGCCCGGCCTGCAGGCCGAGTGTTCGCTGCCACGATCATTCGTCGAGCTCGAAGCCGGCTGTGAACGGGCATTCACGCGCTGGGCGAACCGGGTCAACGAGCTCGATACGCTCGACGATCTGACGATCGAATTGCGTTTCCAGGGCTATCCCGACAGTTTTCCGATCGCCCGCCGGCTGGCCCGCAAGGTCACGATCTGCGTCGGCCCGCCGAACAGCGGCAAGACCCACGCGGCCTTCGAACAATTGGCTAAGGCATCGAGCGGCAGCTACCTGGCGCCGTTGCGGCTGCTGGCACTCGAGGGTCGCGACCGGTTGCAGGCGCGCGGGGTCGCCTGTTCACTGCTGACCGGCGAAGAGAATGTGCCATCCGAAGGCGCGCGGCTGGTGTCCAGCACCATCGAGATGGTCGGTACGCGCACGCCGGTGCAAATGGCGGTGATCGACGAGGCGCAGATGTTGTTCGACAACTCGCGCGGCTGGGCCTGGACCCAGGCCATCGTCGGCGTGCCCGCGCAGGAGCTGCTGATCATCTGTTCCGCCCATGCCGTGCCGGCGATCGAAAACCTGCTCGGACTTTGCGGCGAGCAGGCGCAGATCCGCCACTTCGAACGCAAGCAGCCGGTCCAGCTGCTGCCCGCGCCGGTGCCGATGAGCGGCCTGCGCAGCGGCGACGCGGTGGTGGCATTTAGCCGCCGCGAGGTGCTGATGCTGCGCGACCAGGTCGCCAACGAGGGCCACAGCGTCTCGGTGATCTATGGCGCCTTGCCGCCGGAGGTCAGGCGCCGCGAGGCCGAACGCTTCGCCCAGGGGCATGCGGCGATCATGATCGCGACCGATGCGATCGGCATGGGCCTCAACCTGCCGATCCGCCGCGTGTTGTTCAGTACCCTGACCAAATTCGATGGCGTCGGCGATCGTTCGCTCGACGAGTCGGAAATCCACCAGATCGCCGGCCGAGCCGGCCGCTACGGTCTGCAGGAAAAAGGCTTCGCCGGCGTCATGAAGGATGCCGAGCCGCAGGCCGCCCGGGTGCTGAAGGAGATGATGCTGACGCCGGCCCGTGCACCACGCGATTTCAAGGCCGCGGTGGCGCCGAACTGGTGGCATGTCGACACCATCGCCAGTCGCCTCGGCAAGAACCAGCTCGCCGCGGTGCTGGGTGTCTTCATGGCCCAGCTACAACTCGACGACGCCCATTTCGAAGTGGCGGAGCTGTCGCAGATGGTGGCGATCGCCGAACACCTGGACCAGCGCGCCAGCGCGCTGCCGCTGCGGCAACGCTTCACCTATTCACAGGCACCGGTCGATTCGCGCAGCGATGAGCAACTGCAGCATTTTCTCGGCTGGACCGAGGCCCATGCGCTGGCCGGTCGGGTCGACAGCCCCTGGTTCCTCGACGAGGTCGACGAACACAGCCGGCTCGACCGCATGGAACAAGCCCTGCGGGCCTGCACGCTCTGGCTCTGGCTCGATCTGCGCTTCCCGGACATCTACGGCCAGCTCGATGCGGTGATTGATCTGCGCGGCCGGCTCAACGACGGCATCGAGCGTCAGCTCAAGGGCAAGAAGCCGCTCTGGCGGGCCCGCGGCCGGCGCTGATCAGCGGCTTCGGAACAGCAGCTCGAACTCGTCCGGCGGCACCGGCGCCGAGAACAGAAAGCCCTGGGCAAAGTCGCAACCCGCGGCAGCCAGTTGATCGAACTGCTGATGGGTTTCGACGCCCTCGGCGATCACCTTCATGCCGAGTTCGTGCGCCATCACGATGATCGCCTTGCACAGCGCCAGGTCCTTGGATCCTGCCACCAGGTGCCTGACAAAGCCCTTGTCGATCTTCAGGAAATCGATGTCGTAGCGCTGCAGATACGACAGCGACGAGTAGCCGGTGCCGAAGTCGTCCAGCGAGACGCCGATGCCGGCTTCACGCAACTCGAGCAGTTGCCGGTTGCCGCCCGACGCCGGATCGAGCAAGGCGCCTTCGGTGATCTCGATCACCAGGCTCTGGCCGGGCAGGCCGAGCTCCCGCATCAGCTCGAACCAGCGCGCCTGACTGCCCTGGGCGTGGATGAATTGCACCGGCGACTTGTTGACGCTGACCTGGAACGCGGGGTCGAGATCGGCACGCCAGCGACACAGTTGACTGGCCGCCTGTCGAAAGACCCAGTCGCCAATCTCGACGATCAGCCCGGTCGATTCGGCAATCGGTATGAACTCGGACGGGCCGACCAGCCCGCGCGACGGATGCCGCCAGCGGATCAGCGCCTCGGCTTTCCGGAAGCGACCGCTGACCATGTCGACAATCGGCTGGTAGACCAGGTAGAACTGCCCGTCGGCCAGCGCATTGCGCAGGTCGTTGGCAAGAATCCGCCGCGTCTGCGCCGCTTCCTCGAGCGAGGCGGTGAAGTGACCGACCCGGTTGCGGCCGCCATCCTTGGCCAGGTACAGAGCCTGGTCGGCGTGCTTGAACAGGTCGTCGATGTCGGTGGCATCGTTGGGATAAAGGGTGATGCCGATGCTGGCGGATACAACCGCCACTTCGGAGCCCAGCGTGAAGGCTTCGGACATCGCCTGCACGATCTTCTGCGCGATCTGGTCGGCCCGCTCGGGATCGGACATCTCCGACAGGATCACGGTGAACTCGTCGCCGCCGAGGCGGCCGACGGTATCGACCTCGCGCACACAGGCGCTGATGCGGCGCGCAGCCTGGATCAGCAGCTGGTCCCCCATCGGATGACCAACGCTGTCGTTGACCTGCTTGAAGTGATCGAGGTCGATGAACAACAGCGCCAGTTGAAGGCCCGCGCGACTGGTCTTCTTGATACTCTGCTCCAGCCGATCGCGCAACATGCGCCGATTCGGCAACCCGGTCAGTGCATCAAAGTTGGCCTGCCGCCAGATCAGCGCCTCGGACTTCTTGCGCTCGCTGATATCGGTGTGGGTTCCGACCATCCGTGTCGGGCGCCCATGCTCGTCGCGGGCCATGACCATCCCGCGAGCCAGCACCCATTTCCAGCTGCCATCTTCGGCCCGAACCCGACGCTCGTTGACATACGAGGCGGTCCGCCCCTGCAGGTGCGCGCGACGGTCGAGCAGCGTACGCGGGAGATCATCCGGATGGGTTCGGTCGTCGAAATTCTCGGGCAGAGTGGATGATTCATTGCTGACCAGACCGTACATCTCGAGAAAGCGCTCGGAGTAGGTGACGATCCCGCTCACGATGTTCCAGTCCCACACGCCGTCGCCGGTGCTTTCCAGCGCCAGCTTCCAGAGTTTGTCGCGCTCACGCAGTGCCACTTCGGCCTCGGTTCGGGCCGTGATGTCCAGCACCAGGCCGACCCGGACCATCTCCAGGGCATCGCTGGAGACTGCCGAAGAGGTCATCTGCACCCACTTGCAGCTGCCATCGGCCAACACGATCCGGAAAACGATGTCGAGCGTCCCGTTCGACTCGAGCACAGCCAGCCAGTGTTGATCGAGCAGGTCCTGATCGTCGGGGTGTGGCATGCCGGTCAGCAACTCGCCGTCGGCCATCACCGCCTCGGGCGTCACACCATAGAGACTACGCACGCCATCGCTGACGAAGGTGTAGCGCTTTTCATGCTGCTGGTTGATGACGACCCGATACAGCACGCCGGGAACATGCTGGGTCAACGAACGAAACTCCGACTCGCTTCGACGCAGCGCCCGGTCGGCATTGACCCGGCTGGTGATTTCCTCGACCGTGCCCTCGTAGAAGGCGACCTCGCCGCGCGCATTGCGCACCACGTGGGCGTTTTCACTGATCCAGATCCGTTCGCGAGTCTTGTAGCGATATACCTCCGACACAAAACCGCTGACCTGGCCTTCGCGTTCGATCAGCTCGCGGAATCGGTCTCGCCGACCCGGATCCACATACCACTCGCCACCGATGTCATTCACCGCGGCCAGCATGTCGGCTTCAGTCGAAAAGCCGTTCAGTCTCACCAGCGCCTGGTTTGCTCGGAGTTGGGTGCCGTCGGCAGACGACCGGTACGCGCCGACCGGCAGAAGGTCGAACATCGAGCTGAAATCCGACCGCGTCGGATCGGTGTCGTCGGGGACCACTGCCATTTGCCGCTCGCTGGGTTCTGAACGCGCCATGATTGTGCCGCTGCCGAGCGACTCGACACTCGGACGGCTCAACGGACTTCGGGTCTGCCGGCCTCGTCGGTGGTCGCGCCGGTCTTGTCGATCGGACGTTGCGCAGTGGCCGCCTTGACCGGGCCGGCCACTCCCAGGTGCTGCTTGGCGGTGATGCCCATCGAGACATAGATGCTGGTGACCGCCTCTACCCCGAGGTGTGCCGGACTGACCCATTCCTGGGGCACGAACAGCAGCCCGCCGCCGACCGGAATCGGCGCCGTCGGCACCAGCACGCCGACACAGGCCCGTCCGTCCACATCGACCGGTTCCGGCGTCGACAACAAGCCCAGAACCGCAGCACCGCCGGGGCCGCCGAAATGCAGCCAAACCGGGCTCATCGAACGGGTCTGCGTCTTGTCCCGCTGGGCCAGCAGGTCGACGAACCGTCTGGCCATGTCGTACACCTTGCCGACCAGCGGAATGCGATTGATGACCCGGTTGACGAACCGGGAAAGCACCAGGCGCAGGCGCGTCTGCACCAAAATTCCCAGCGCAAAGATCATCAGCAAGACCGTCAGCACGCCAACCAGATAAGCCGCCCATTCCGTGCCCACACCACCGAAGCCGATCGCGACGAGCACATGGCCGACCAGGCTGCCGGGGCCGAACCAGGCATAGATCAGCCTGGCGGCCCAGACGCAGACAGCAATCGTCGCGATCAATGGCAAGGCCGCCAGCAAGCCGGTCAGGAAGGTCTTGAGCACTTGGCGGGAGGAATCGGTCAACATGTCGCAAACGTGCTCGAGGGATGATCAGGCGTGTGGACGAGAACCGTCATGCCAGCTCCCCGGGGCAGGAATCGAGGCTTGCCGGTACGCCCCGCTCAGGTGCTGTGGCGACGCGCATGCCGATCGATCAGCCCGGCCATGTGATTGAGCGAAAGCAGGTGTGCATGGATCAGCCCAAGCGCGCCGCTCCGATGAAGGCTCAGCACGCCGGCATCCGACAGCTTGCCGAGTTTGCCCTCGTCCACGGTCATGAAGCCGTCGACAGTCAGCTTTTCGCCATTCGGCAAGGTGACATCGGCCTTCATGTCGGTGAACAGACCGAGCGCCTGCAACTGCTGGCACAGCTGCGCGGTTCGTTTGGCCTCGTCGTCGAACGCCTTCAGAAAATCGATCGCCTGCAGCAGCGCCGGCGCCTGCTCGCCCTGATCGGTGAACAGCGCCTCGCCTTCTTCGTCGTTGAGCCCCGGCCATTGCGCATCGATGTAGACACCGATCTGGTCGCTGTTCGGCAACGGCGCGGTCAGGTAGGGCATGCGCCGAAAATAGGCCGGCTGATAGACTGCGTCCCAGCGGCCGGCTTCTACGAACAGGTTTTCATTCGGCACCAGGCCCAGCATCACGACCGGCGAGATCTGCGGATTGCTCGGCGTCGGCTGCACGAAGATGATCGGAAAGGCCAGCGCCGCCTGCGAAAACTCGATTGCATTGAGATAGACCGCATGGGTATGAACCAGTGCACCGACGTTGTCGTAGGGTTTCAGTTTCTTGTGGCGATGCAGCTGGGCGTTCAACTGGACCGGCTCGCGGTAAAGGGGCAGCACGTCGTTGGTCATGAGTCTGATTGATCTGGATTCGGAACGGAGGATTGTGATTCCTCGATCGGCGAGGCGAGCACGCGATCGATTCGCTTGCCATCCATGTCGACAACCTGGAAGCGCCAATTCTCCCAGTCGACCGAATCGGCGATCACCGGCAAGCGACCGAGCAGCAGCATGATCATGCCGGCCAGCGTGTTGTAGCGGCCGCGGTCTTCTTCGGGAAGCTCTTTCAGCGAGAGCCGGTCCTTCAGTTCCGGCACCGGAATCAGGCCGTCGAACAACCAGCCGTTTTCCCCGTTCGCAACCGCCCAGGCGTCGTCGTCGGTGGGAGTCGTGAATTCGCCGGTGATCGCTTCCAGCACGTCGCGAACGGTGATCATGCCCTGCACTTCACCGTATTCGTCGACCACCATCACCAGCTGCGCGCCCGACGCACGAAACTGCTCGAGCAGCTCCATGCCGGACAGGGTTTCGGGAACGAACACCCCCGGCTGGATCGCATCGGGGATCTGTGACAGCGACAGCGGCAGGCCTTGGACTGCATGCCGCAACAGCGTCTGCGCCGAGATGACACCGACCACGTCGGCCAGGCCGTTGCGGCAGACCGGGTAGCGCGAATGCTCCTCGGATCCGACGATGCGCATGATCTCTTCGGGCGACTGGTTGACATCGAGCCAGACGATCTCGGAGCGCGGAATCATCATCGAGCCGACCTGCCGGTCGTCGAGCCGGAACACATTGCGCACCATCTGGTGCTCCTGCAACTCGATCACGCCGGCGTCCAGCCCTTCCTCGAGGCTGGCAGCGATTTCCTCCTCGGTCACGCTGCGTGTCGGGCCGCCCTTGATGCCAAGCAGCGCCAAGGTACCCACCGTGCAGAAGGCCAGCAGCTTGACGAACGGGCTGGCCAGCATCGACAACCAGTCCATCGGCTTGGCCACCAGCCGTGCCACGCTTTCCGGATACATCTGACCCAGCCGCTTCGGCACCAGCTCACCGAAGATGATGGTGGCAAACGTGATCGACACAACCACCATCGCAGTGGCGGTGATTTCTGCGGCCGGGTTGTCCAAGCCGAAGGTGATCTGCAACCAGCCCGCGAAGGGCGCAGAAAAAGCGGCGTCGCCGACGATGCCGTTCAAGACACCGATCGACGTGATTCCAATCTGCACCACCGACAGAAAACGTGTCGGATCGTCGTGCAATTCCATCGCGACGCGCGCCCCGGAATCGCCGGTTTCGACCATCACCTGCAGCCTGGCTTTGCGTGAAGCCGTCAAGGCCATCTCGGACATCGCGAACAGGCCGTTCAGCAAGATCAGGAATACGAGCAGGGCAACGTCCATTCGCCAGGCACCAGGGCCGCGAGCCGAGAAGCGGCAAAGGGTAGCAGAATCGTGGCATGCATTACCTCGTTGGCGACCTTCAAGGTTGTGGTGGCGCCTTGACCCGACTACTTTCCGAAATCGATTTCTCGGCGTCGCGCGACCACCTGTTCGTGCTCGGCGACCTGGTCAACCGCGGCCCGGACAACCTGTCGACCCTGCGCCAGCTGCGCGCGCTGGAATCCAGCGCGAGCTGCCTGCTTGGCAACCACGACCTCCATTTTTTAGCCGTCGCACACGGCGTTCGACCGCTGCACCGCAGCGACACCCTTCGCGACATTCTCGACTCGCCACAACGCGAAGCCTGGATCGAATGGATCCGCCAACGCCCGCTGGCGATATTTGCCGACGATTGGCTGATGGTGCACGCCGGGGTAATGCCGCAATGGGACCTGCCCCAGACGCTGAGCCTGGCCCACGAGGTGGAGGCGCGCCTGCGAGGGCCCGATCTGCACCTCTTTCTGCGTGCCATGTTCGGCAACGAACCGGAACGATGGCATGAGGATCTGGGTGGCAACGAACGCCTGCGCCTGGTCATCAACACGCTGACCCGAATCAGATTCCTGCATGCTGACGGATCAATGGAGTTCGGTACCAAGCACGGGCTCGACAAACCGGAGCCGGGCTTAACGGCGTGGTTCGAGTTTCCGGGGCGACACACCCTCGGCCAGCCGATCGCCTTCGGCCACTGGTCAGCCTTGGGTCTGATCAACCGGCCCGACCTGATCGCACTGGACACCGGCTGCGTCTGGGGCGGCGCACTGAGCGCGATGCGAATCGATGGCGGACACCGCGAGTTGTTCCAGGTCGACTGCGAAGCGCAGCGCAAACCAGGCCGGTGAACCGACTGCCGATCGGCGCACTCGCCGCAGGTATGGGCCGCAGCGCGGCCCTGAGTGATTCGGTAGTGTCTCAGTTCGAAATTGAACAAACCGAGACACCACCAGAGATTCCGGACCGCGACGCGCGCCGATATACTTGCCGCCTCAACTGGAAGGCTGGCCGAGCGGTTTAAGGCAGCAGTCTTGAAAACTGCCGAGGGTTCACGCCCTCCGTGGGTTCGAATCCCACGCCTTCCACCATACCCATTATGATTTCGGTCTCCAAACCGCGTTTTTGCCCCCGCGTTTGCCCCCGACAGATCTGGGATGTTTTCGTTGGCCGATACCGCAAGTCGCGAGCGAGCTTCGTGGTTCCCATCGAATCCTCGAATGGCATGTTGGCTGGCTCTACGCCTGCTCCCGGCCACTACCGGTCGCCCAGGGATTCCAATAATCTCTTTGCCAGTGACAGGTCTCGAGGTACAGCCGATATAGCCCGCGACCCATCCGCGGCGACAAGACCTCCATTGCGGTCATTCAGCCTGGTGGGCGGCCCGGCAAGCCGCGGACCTCGGTCGAACGTCTGCAGCCGCCGGGACCATGCTGGCGCTCACGACCCATTCCAGCCCGTCGACGCGCTCCGAAGCTGTCGGCCGACCGGCCCGGATCCTTCACGCTCCGCATCTACGAAGCTGCCGTTCTGAGGGGGACCTGATCGGCAACGGACGACGGCTTGTTGTCTTACGTGCAGAGGTAACGGCCACCGTCGCCGGCATTCGGCCGACACCCGTTGTTCGGAGGCAGGCTATGGACGACGCTGTCTCCAGCCGGCCGGTTCTGGCCCGAAGGCGATGTGATCCAGACATCCTACCGAGGCAAGAACGCGACTTCCGGTCCCCAACCTAGAAAGTGCCGCATGAATATCCAACGCCAGCTCTCGATGCTTTCCCTCGCCATTGCCGCTGCACTGCCTGTTGCCGTGCCTTTGGCAATCCCTGCCGTTGCCATGGCGCAGTCGGCGTCCGATATCCGCATCTCGTCGCTGGGCGTGAAACAGGCGCGACGCCTGCGGCCGGGCAACGTGCTGCCTTTCCGCCTCAGCGGCACGCCCGGCGCCAGGGTGACACTGCAGATCAGCGGCGCGACACGGACACTGCAACTCAATGAAGTGCAGTCTGGCGAATATGCCGGCGACTATACGATCCGCTCGCGCGACAGGCTCACCGCCGGCAGCACCGTGACGGCACGTCTTGAGAAGAACGGGCGCGCGACCACCGCGACGCTGAGCCAGTCGCTGCAGCAGGGCGCCAATGACATCGTCCCGGTGGCCGCCACCGCACCGATCAGCACGTTCAGCGTCATTGCCGCCGACGGCTTTCAGCCGGGCGACGAGTTGAGCTTCTCGCTGAAAGGCAAGCCGGGCGGCGCCGCGCGTGTGGTGGTGCAAGGTGTCGACAAGCGCATCGCGTTGACGGAAGTTGCGCGCGGTGTGTACGAAGGCGGCTATGTCATCCGCCGCCAGGACCGGCTGCAGAACGAATTCGTCGCGGACGGCTTTTTGCTCAGCGACAAACGCGAGACCAGCCAGCGTTTCGAGCGCCGCATTGATCGTGGCACGATGATGAGCGACGGGCGCAATGACGCACGCAACGACGGGCGCAATGACGGCCGTGACGTCCGCCAGCAGGCCGTGACCACGTGTGCCACGTGCGGTGCGATCGAAGCGATCAACGTCGTCGAAGTCAAGGGGGATTCGTCCAACGTCATCGGCACCATCGCTGGCGGCGTGTTGGGCGGCGTGGCCGGCCACCAGGTGGGCGGCGGCAGCGGCAAGGACTTGGCCACCGTCATCGGCGCCATTGGCGGCGCCTACGCGGGCAACCGGGTCCAGAACAACATGGACAAGACCAAGGTGTTCCGCCTCACGGTGCGCATGGACAGCGGCGCGACGCAGAACTTCGACTACGCCGACGATCCGGCCGTCCAGGTCGGCACCCGCGTGAAGGTCGAGAACGGTGTGCTGATCCGGCTGTAACCCAGGGGGCGCAGGCCGTCGGCGGCAGGCTGAGCCTGCCGACGACTTTTTCGTTCAGGCCAGCTGGAATGGCAGCTGGCGCAAGGGCTTGCCGGTCAAGCGCGCGATGGCGTTGGCGAAAGCCCGTACCAGCGGCGACAGGCCGGGTTCGCCCCTGCCGGTGGGCGGGTCGGCGCCGGGCACGGTGTGCACGCTGATCTGCGGCATCTGGCCGATGCGCGGCACCGCGTGGTCACCGAAGTTACGCTGCTCCAACACGCCGTCCTTCAGCGTGATGGCGTTGCCGAGCAGGCAGGTGGCCAGGCCCGTCAGTGCGGCACCCTGCACCTGGGCTTCCAGCGTCTTGGGGTTGCTACGGCAACACCACACTGCCCCCCGGCCGCGCTTGGGGCGTGGCGGGGCGACGCTGTTCTTCACCATGCCGCCTTCAAACCTTCAAACGGTGAGTCGGTGACGATGGACTGGCCGACGATCACGTGGTCCCAGGCCAGCACCTTGCCCTGCGCACCGCAGCCGATGCGCGCGGGGTGCAGGTGCATGGGGCGGTAGTACCCGCCGGCGATGTCGTCCTCGCGGCTCCACACCGTGCGTACGGGGCGATCAAGCCGGCGGAGCGGGCCGCCTTGGCAATGCCGCAGGCTTCACCACGTAATCGCTGGTCGGGATGGCGCAGCGGCCGAAGCCACCGCCAACCGCCTGCACGTGCACTTCACCTGCTGTCGCGCGGCGCATGCGCACCAGCGCGCGCAACACGCCGACCTGGTAGGCGGCCCGCGCAACGCCGCGACTCAGGACGAGGGCAGTGAGCAGCGTTTCATGCGGCCCCGACTCTCGCGTCGGGGCCTGCACAGGAAGATCAGTCGCGACCCTTGCCCTTGTCCTTGCCTTTGCCGTGGCCCTTGTCTTTGTCCTTGCCTTTGCCGTGGCCGCGGTCGTTGTCATGGTCACCGTCGCCGTGACGCACCTTCTGGTCATACCAGTCGTCTCGTACGAAGTACACCGGCACGCCGCAGGCGCCGTACGCGCGGCAATGCTTCTTCCAATTCTTGCGATGGCCCGGTGGCACCCACATGTACACCGGCTCGGGCTGGCGCACCACGCGCACCGGACGCTCGATGTAGATCGGCTGGGCCACCACAACCTGCGGCTGAGGGAAGCGGCCGATGTCGACGCGGCCGTAGACGCCGGGCTGGCTGATGCCGATCGACACGCCGACATCGGCGGCCTGGGCAGGCGCGAAGGCCGGCAGCAGGGCGGCCAGTGCCAGTGTGAGCAGAAAGTTCTTCATGATGGGTCTCCAGATGCGGCCAGAAAGGCGGGTTGCATCGCTTCTAACGCAGCATCAGGCCGGCCGGATGTCAGACAAGGCGCCGTCTTCATTCGTACACAACTGAAGCAGCACCGCCGTGTGCAATGTTGCGCCAACGACCCAGAGCCTCGTCGCAAGGTCAGGAGCGCGCGTCGTCACCGAGGTCGAGTTCGGCCGAGACCCCGCACCTTGCAGGTGCAGGCGTAACAAATAGAAAGATCCAGACTCGTCGCCGGAAAACCTGCCAGTTGCAGGTACGTCGAAGCGAGATTTTCGAGCGCGCCTTGAAGGACGGCTTGTGGCCGGCAGCGTGAAATCGGCGTCTCCGCCGGAAGCTGACACTGGCATGCATTGGTCTTCGCGCCGAACGGCGGCTTACTGGCACGGCTGCGAACTGGCGCTCCCGGCCACTTCCGGTCGTACGATTGACCAGGAATTCGGCATGCCATTGGCGGGTTTCAAAGTACAGCTGCCATAGGACGACAGCCGCTCGGGCGGGGCCCTTCCCCGAGATCTGTCGCTCACGGTCTCCCAGCTCTGATCGAATGAGGTGCGGACGGTCGTCCGGCGACCCTTGTCGTCGTCGGCGGCCTGGAACGCCATCGCCTGCGTACCCGTCAACGGCGGCTCTATGGCTCCCAGAATCACTGTCAGAGGCCGGCCCTCGTGATCCATCCAGCGAGTTCTGCGATATCTGGGCCCCTGCGCCTGGCGCATGCCTGGTGCGGCGAGGCTGCGGAGCGCGCGGCAGGCGGATTCGCCAAGTCCACGCCTTGGACAATGCCTGGATCGCTTTACGGGCGCACGAACGGCGATCCATGTGCGGCTGTGGATGCACTGCTCTTGCACCGGGCGCCGCGCGATGCGGCCTTCCCGCGCGAGGTCTACGCGTGCCGAAGCCCGTGGACATGGTCGATGCCGGCGCGAGTGCCCTGGCTTCGTTCAATACATCGCGCTGCGTCTCTCTGCTGATCGGCACGTCCCGTTCCTTGCCGCCCTTGGTCCAGCTGGCCTTGAGGTGCAGCGCGTCGCCGCGATCGGCCCATATCAGCCGCGCTTGATGCTCTCTTCTCGTCGCAATCCGAACGCGGCCTGAAGCCGCAACGATCTCGCCGTGCACGGATCTGAATGTGTGCATGCAATATTTCGACAGCCGTAAACAGGGCGGCTTCGCCCCGTTTCCCAGTTTGCGCCGTGCGTGTACATACGCAAAGCATTCGTAAGGACTGGTTGCGCTAAGGGTTTTTTTCCGACGCTCGGAAGCATCCGCCCCCCACGACAAGAGGGCCTGAAGACGGATGGCAGTCGTTGGCTGGCCTGAATACATTGAAGTCTCCCCCAACGTTACGGAAAGTCAAAATGAACAGCTACAAAATCACTCTCATCGCCGCAGCCGTCCTTGCCGCCACCAGCGGTTCGGTTCTTGCGCAAACGAGCAATACGGCAACCAGTGATACGGCCACCAAGGCCACGCAGTCGGTCGCTCCGAGCGCGAATACATCGGTCAACTCGACCTCCACTTTCAAGGCACTGCCGCACAGTACCGTCACGATCAGCCCGAACGCGACAACCAACCAGACGACCTCGGCGACCCAAAATACCGGGACCACGAGCAACACCCAGGCCGCAGCAACGGCAGCCGCGGCTTCCAGCCCGACGAAAGGCACCACCAACCGGGCCGGCAGCAACACCACCACTGACGCGAGCCAATCGGTCGCTCCGCGGGCCAGCACATCGGTGACGTCGGATGCCACCTTCAAAGCGCTGCCGCACAGCAATGTGACGATCAGCCCGAGCGCAACCACCAACCAGAGCACGAGCGCGACGCAGAACACGTCGACGACCAGCAATACCCAGGCGGGCGCCACTGGCCGTACCAGCACGGGTTCGACCGTTGGTGGCGTGGCAGGGGCAGGAACCCAGGCGGGTGGCACCGGCGCGGTCAGCGGCGGCATGGTCAGCAGCGAGATCAATGCCGACGGTCCGGGCATGCGCGGCCAGGGCGAGGCAAAGGGTCACGACAAGGACAAGAAAAACAAGAAAGACAAATAAGCGCGGCAGGAGCCGCGGGTGAGCGACAGCCCACCTTTTGCACCTGACCTTGGACAAGGGGCGAAGCCCCTTTCCTCGGTCGCACCGTATCCATAACGTCAGGGGCGCAGGCAGCCACTTCTGAACGGTACACCGCGAATCGAGACTCATCAGCTAGCTCGGATATCAGTTCCGGCTGCTACACATATTCTCACCATGAAATTGCTACCGGCGTGCGCCCTGCTCCTGTGTATCAGCGCCTATGGCGTTGGCGCTGCAGCGACTTCGATCAGTTCCAGGTTCGATCACAGCACAGGCAGCAGCAACACGAGCGTCGTTTCCTCGACCAGCAACACCAGCAGCACCAGCAGCACCCACAGCAGCAACATCGTCAGCGACGGCAACGTGACGAGCAGCACATCGAGCAGTTCCAGCAGTAACAATGAACACGCTAACGGGTCGACATCGTGCAGCGTCAAAGCGCGCGGTCGAAGCTGCGAAATCAGCTGCTCGGGATCAAAGGTGGCGCATTGCGTGAAGCGATCCACACAGAGCCAGCCGAAATGCAGCTGCGTGACCGGTCGAATCTCACACGAGCGCTTGCAGTACTGACAATCGCCCGCCGCCCACGAACATCCCGCAGCGCAGTCTGTGCAACCGGCTGCACGGCAATGATCATTGGTCAAAAATCGCCAGCCGGGACCGACTCTCGTCAACCGCGTGCTGCGGCCAGCCAGGCAACCGCGCCCTGCCCGGCGCGGCGACTGCTGGCCATCGCTGCGGTCAGCAGATAACCGCCAGTCGGCGCTTTCCAGTCAACTGAAATCTTCGCCGGCTTGTCGGCGTCGAGTCCGGTCTCCTTCGACTCGTTGGTTTCGTATCGCCGATCGGCGATGGCCTACGCCGCGTCGTTTGCGCGCGACGATGTTCTTCCAGGCCACCGGGTTGACAAGGCCATGAGCTGCTTCTGGCGCTGGCATGCCCGCATGGCTCGACTCCGAGGGTTCGAGGGCACTTGGCCGGGATCACTACTGGCGCTTTTGGCCGACCCGCCGGGTGGCCGGCCGAAGCCGTGCCCCGCGCATGACCTTAAGCGGGCAGGTGGCTCTAACCAACAGCCCACACGTCTGTATCAGCATCGCGAATGTCGCCACCCCGGATCCTGAGCGCCACCACGTTGCGCACGAGGTCGTAGCATGCCTTCGCCTGATCGGCGCGGGCTCTGAGCGGTCGGCGCCGCCAATCCAACAGGTCGACGATGCGGCTCGCACCCAGTTGCAGCCCCTTTTCCTCCGCCTGCAACCTCTGCTCCAGCGCCTGCACCTCGGTCTCGGTCGAGCTAATGTGGGCGTGGTCGGCCTGCGCGTTCAGTCACAAGGTGATGACTTCGCGCTCGAGCTCGCGGCGGCCGGCCTCCCACTGCTGTTCGGCTGCCCCAACCCGCGCTGCAGCATCGCGCACCGACGCATCGACTCGCCACCCTCGTAGATCGGCATGCGCAATTCCACGCCCAGCAGCGTCAAAGCTCTCGGTAGCAGGCCACCATGCGTGGGCTGAGCGCGCGCTGTGCAACCGGGTACTCGTGGGAAACTTGGGGCTGGAACTGTCCTCATCGCTGGTTCTGCGGTCCAGATCCCGGATCTCTTGCCGGCCGCGGTCGACCTTCCGCAAACGACCGCTGTTGCCGTCGATGGCCTTCTCGGCGACGTGATCGAAGGTCAAGTTTCGAGGTAGACCGGTCGCTCGTCGCGAAATCGGCCACGGGCAGCAACGGTTCGGAAGCAGTAGTTCATGCGCTGGCGTCCATCGTTGCGCGCCAGACCCAGAGCTGATTTCGAAATCCCCCCCAATTTCCCGTGATTTCGATGTGCCGAGTGTTTTGGCCCGTCGCAGACTGGCGTTTCTCCCCAGGGGACCCTCCCCCTTGCCTATCGCGGGCGAATCTACAGGGACACGCCGATGTCGGCCGTCGCAGTTCGTTACCTGCCTTGGAGTTCTCGTGAGACTTGATCTCACCGTGGATTACGGTGTTCTTTAGCCGTCGCCTTTGGCGCCGGCAGTGATCGCCTGCAAAACAGTGCGCATTTCGGCATCGATTTCGCGGGCGAATGTGTCATTGACCCGGTTGCGCCTTGAATTGAGGTGCAGCCCGAGCCACACTGAAGGTTCTTCCGCGGGCATCGCGTCCGCAAGACCTTCACGACCTGCTCTGCCAGGCTGAAGGCCAGTCCGCTGGCGCCGCAGTCGTTAACTGCACTGAGGGAGGCTCGCACATGGCGAGCGCTGTAAAGCCATTGCACACAACGGGAGTGGCGTCCCCCGTCCCTCGTGATTCCTGGTCGCTGCGGCGGTCGGGATGGACAGAAACACTTACCTGAACGCTTCACACCACACACGAAATTTTCTTGCACAACCAACGGATCGAGGGCCGAACGTCCCCTCCTCCTTGACTTCACTCCACAGGGCGCCCCGCCGCAGCGCTCTGGCCACCACCGTGCTTGTCGAAAACTTGGGCGAACCAAGCTAGTGGCAGGCTCGGGGTGATGGGGTGCTGGGCGACCGTAAGTCAAGGAGGAGGGCCGGATCGATTCGGCTCGGAGCACTCGCCAAGTGAACCGGCCCGGGGGACATGGAAGTCACCC
>JANNNE010000016.1:0-4357 GCA_031398385.1 Ideonella sp. | reverse complement strand
AGTCGGCACCCGCATTGCCGAGATCGCGCACCACGGCTACGGCATGCGGGTGCTCGGCCACCAGCGGCGGCTTGAGGCGTTGCCGCCGTTCGTCGACGCGGTGTCGCTGGACGATCTGCTGATGCACAGCGACGCCGTCGTGCTGGCCTGCCCGCTGACTGATGCAACGCGTGGCCTGATCAACGAGGCGCGCCTGGCGCTGATGCCGCGCCACGCGGTGATCGTGAATGTCGCAAGGGGTGCGGTGATTGTCGAAGACGCCTTGGTCGCGGCGCTGCGCGAACGGCAAATCGGCGGCGCGGCCCTCGATGTGTTCGAGCATCAGCCGCTGCCCGCCGATCATCCACTGCTGACGCTCGCCAACGTGTTGCTGACGCCGCATGTGGCCGGCCTGACGCAGCAAAGCATGCAGCGCATGAGCCTGGGCACCGCCGATGCCGTACGGCGGCTGCTGGCCGGGCAGCTGCCGCAGCATCTGGTCAACGCGGCCGCGCTGGGCTGAGAGCGAGGCGGCGCGGCCGCGCCGCCACGCACCAATGATGCTTCGCGCAGGCGCGCCAGCCGCCTCGGCAGCTGTTCGATGGACCGCTGTGCGAGGTGGCAGTTGACAGGCTGGCCCCGACGTCAGCGCTCAGGATGGCGACCAGGCGGTGCATCATGCCCTGCCGCTCAGGCCGTGCGGGCATCGAGCCCGGCGGCCGGCTGTGGCGCAGCCGCGTTCCGGCCGACCCTCAACCAGGCCGCATACAGCGCCGGCACAAAGCCAAGCGTCAACACGGTGCCGACCATCAGGCCACCCATGATCGCGATGGCCATCGGCCCCCAGAACACGCTGCCGGCCAGCGGCACCATCGCCAGCACCGCGGCGGCGGCGGTCAGCACCACCGGCCGCGCCCGGCGCACCGTGGCCTCGACGACCGCTTGGGGGGCCGGTACGCCGGCGGCGATGTCGGTATCGATCTGGTCGACCAGAATCACCGCATTGCGCATGATCATGCCGCTCAACGCGATCACGCCCAGCAGCGCGACGAAGCCGAACGGTGCGTTGAAGATCAACAGCGCCGGCACCACGCCGATGAGTGCCAGCGGCGCGGTGAGAAACACCATCCACATGCGTGAAAAGCTCTGCAGCTGCAGCATGAGGAAAAACAGCATCACGACGAACATCAGCGGAAACACGGCGAACAGCGCGGTGTCGGACTTCTTGGTCTCCTCCCAGGCCCCGCCGATCTCGATCCGGTAACCGGGCGGCAGGCTGTCGACCACCGGTTGCAGGCTGGGCCAGATCTTCTGGGTGGCCGACGGCGCCTGCACGCCGTCGACCACGTCGGCCCGCACGCTGAGCGCCATGTCGCGGTTGCGCCGCCACAGCACCGGCTCCTCGAAGGTCGGCGTCAGCCGGGCCACCTGCGACAGCGGCACCACCGCGCCACTGCGGGTGAACAGGTTCACATCACCCAGCCGTTCCAGCGCCAGCCTTTCCTCCGGGGCCGCACGCAGCGTGACGTCGACCAACTCTTCGCCGCGGCGGATCTGCGTCACCGGCGTGCCCGACAGCACCAACTGCGTCATCGCGCCCACCTCGGCGCTGCTGATTCCGAGCAGCCGCGCCTTGTCCTGATCGAGATCCACGCGCACCGCACGCACCTGCTCGTTCCAATCGAGCTGCGTGTCGCGCACCAGCGGGCTGGCGCGTACGGTATCGCGCACCCGGTAGGCGATCTCGCGCACCCGGGTGGTATCCGGTCCGATCACGCGGAACTGGACCGGGAAACCGACCGGCGGGCCGAATTCGAAACGGGTGACCCGGCCGCGCAGGTCGGGAAACTGCTGGTTCTTCTCGAACAAGTCGAGCAACCGGCCACGCACCGACTCCCGGTCGGCCACGCTGCGCGTATTGACGATCACCTGCGCCAGCCCCGGATTGGGCAGATCGGCCGACAGCGACAGGAAGAAGCGCGGCGCACCGGCACCGGTGTAGGCGGTGAAATGGGCGATCTGCGGGTCATTCGCGAGCACGGCTTCGAGGCGCTTGACCTGGGTTTCAGTGGCCGTGAACGAGGCACCTTCGCGCAGCCGCAGATCGACGATCAGCTCGAGCCGCGATGCGGTGGGGAAGAACTGCTGCTGCACCAGCGTCATGCCGGCCGCGCTGACGGCAAAGGCCAGCACCGTGACCGCCAGCACGACCCAGCGGTGATCGACGCACCAGCCGATCACGCCGCGCAAGCGGGCATATAGCGGCCTCGCGTAGGGATCTGCACCGTGTGATTTCATGGTCGCCGGCAGCAGCACGACACCCAGGTAGGGCGTGAACACCACCGCGACGAACCACGAGGCGATCAGCGCGACGCCGACCACCCAGAAGATGCCGCCGGCATATTCGCCGCTGATCGACCGCGCAAAGCCCACCGGCATGAAGCCGGCCACCGTGACCAGGGTGCCGGTCAGCATCGGAAAGGCGGTGGAGGTGTAGGCGAAGGTGGCGGCGCGTACGCGGTCCCAGCCCTGTTCGATCTTCACCACCATCATTTCGACCGCGATGATCGCGTCGTCGACCAGCAGGCCGAGCGCGATGATCAGCGCGCCGAGCGAAATGCGGTCGAGGTTCCAGCCCATCACCGCCATCACGATCGCCACCAGCGCCAGCACCAGCGGCACCGAGGCCGCGACGACGATGCCGGTGCGCCAGCCCAGGAACAGGAAACACACCGCCAGCACGATCGCCAGCGCTTCGAGAAACGCCTTCTCGAATTCCCACACCGATTCGTCGACGATGCGTGGCTGATCGGCCACCTGGTCGACGGTCACGCCGAGCGGGAGTGCGGCTTTCAACGTCGTCAACCGCTCATCCAGCGCCGCGCCGAGCTTCAGGATGTTGCCGGTGTGGCCGAAGGTGACGCCCAGCATCAGCACCGGCTGGCCGTTGTGGCGCACGGTGAACTGCGGGGGATCTTCCAGGCCGCTGCGCACATCGGCGACGTCCGACAAGCTGAGCAGTCGGCCGCCGGCCTCGATCGGCACCTCGGCCACGTCGCGTACGTTGCGCAAACCGCTGCCGCGTTCGGACAGGCGAACGAACACGCGGTCACTGCCGCCCTCGAGGCTGCCGCTGGGGGCCAGCGCGTTCTGCCGCGCCAGCGCATCGATCAGCGTCTGCGGCGAAATGCCCAACGCGGCCAGCCGGGCACTGCTGAATTCGACGAACACTTTCTCCGCCTGCCGACCGAAGATGTCGACCTTGCCGACGCCGGGTACGGACTGCAATTGCCGCTTGGCGTCTTCGACCAGGCGAAGCAGCTCGGGTGGGCTGAGCTCAGGGGCCGAGAATGCGTACAACACGCTGTAGACATCGGTGAATTCGTCGTTGAAGAACGGTCCGCGCACCCCTTCCGGAAACTCGTGCCGGATATCGGCGATCTTCTTGCGCGCCAGGTACCAGGCGCGCTCCAGCTCGTGTTTGGGCGTGCCGCCCTTCATCCAGAAGTTCAGCCCGCCGTAGCCCTGGCGGGCGAACGAGCGAACATGGTCGATGCCCTCGATCTTCTGCAGCTCGCGCTCCATGCGGTTGAGCACCTGGTCCTGCACCTGCTGCGCGGTGGCGCCGGGCCAGGCGACGATGGCGTTCATGGTCGGCACATTGAAGTTCGGGTCTTCCAGCCGACCGAGCCGGCTGAACGAGATCGCGCCGACCAGCAAAGTGCCGATGATGAGGAACAAGACCAGGGCCCGGTGCGTGACAGCCCACTCGGAGAGGTTGAAGCTTTTCATCGCAGGGCCACCGGCTGACTGGTCGGTCCGCTCGCCGATCCCCTGGCCAGTGCTTCATCCAGCGGACGCGGCACCGGCCGCACCTTCATCCCGGCATCGAGTTTCTGCGCACCCACCGATACCACCAGCGCACCTTCGGGAAGGCCGGCCACACGCACCTGACCGGTCGATTGCGACAGCAGCTGAACCGGCGTGCGTTGCAGTGCACCGGTCTCGGACTGCACCAGCCACACGGCGGCCGTCCGGCCCGGCGCGGACGGCGCGGAAGCGCCAGCGGTAGCGGCAGCGGGGACGCCGGTCACGAGCAAGGCACTCACCGGCAGTTCGGCACCGGGCAGGCGGCCCGGTTGCACCAGCCGCAGCGTGGCCGTCATGCCCATGCGCCACGGGGTGCCGACGGGCAACGGAGTAGCCAAGGCGTAGCGGGCCCGAAACGTCCGCGAGGCCGTGCTGGCGCTTGGCGCCAGCTCGCGCAACTTCAGCGCAATCTCCCGGCCGTTGCTGCCGGCCCGCGATCCTTCAGCGCCGGCTGCTCCGGGTTCGCCGACGCCGAGGCTGGCGCTCGCCTGCCAATCCCTGAGGCCGA
>JANNNE010000335.1:0-7735 GCA_031398385.1 Ideonella sp. | reverse complement strand
AATGTCAGCGCGATGGCGCGACTGGGCGGCGCCGCACGCCGCGTTGCCGGATGCATCATGCAGAACGCGATGATGAAGACGGCAAACAAGCCGCTGGCCACCGGCATCAGCAACGAGGTCACCTCGTCGGTGATGTAGAGCAACACCAGGATGTAGGCGCGAATCACATCGATCTCACTTGAGATTCAGGATCCGGAGCGCCGTGAATGCGATTGCGCGGACGAACAACCATGTACTGAGGGCCGTGCCAAGTCCCGCCTTTCGACGGGCGCGGAAATTTTCCAGATGTGGGGTCCATCGTTGCCGACTGGTGCCGCCGTCCTCCATGAACGCCAGAATGGCCGGCAAGGTCTTCACCCTGAGCCCCTTGCGCTCGCGAAGCAGCAACTCGTAATCGCCGGACGAGCGGAAGCTGGAATCATAGCCGCCCGCGGCGATCATCCAGGTCCGCTGGTGAGCCGCCATCACGTGGGCGATCATCAGTCGCCGGGGCAGTCGGTCCAGGCGAAATGCCTCGCCCAGCAGCCCGACCGGTGTGCCCTGGCGGGTCAGCACGTTGAAGCCGGCGATCAGGTGGGGTGCATCCGGCGCGTCGGCCGGCTGCGCATCGATTGCGGCCACCAGGGCCTGCAGCGCCCCCGGGGCCAATCGATCGTCGCAGCCGATGAACGCCACATAGCGTCCCCTGCACATCGGCAAGGCCTTGTTCCAAGCGTCGTAGATGCCTCGGTCGGCTTCCGACAAGGCTGCAACAACGGTGCCTCGGCAAGACTCGACGATGGACCAGGTTGAATCGTTGGACAAGGCATCGATCACCAGCAGTTCGGTCTGCACGGTCTGTTGTACAGCATACGAATCGATCATCTGGCGCAACGTCGCTTCGCCGTTCCTGACCGCACAAATGATCGACAGCAGTGGGTCGTGCGCTTCTGGTCGGTCATCGAATCGACGGCTGGCGCCGGCGGGGGGGATCATCCTCGATTCGGCGTACGACGGGCGAACAAGCCGTTCACCTGCAGCGTACGTCCGCTCGTCGGATCGACGAATTCGGGCTGTATCAGCCACATCGAATAGCCAAGGCCTTCCATGCGGTGGATCACGTCCAGCCACAGATGCTGGCCGACATACAACTCGGTCAGACTCAATTCGAGCATTACCAGATCGAAGCAGTGCAGTGAATGCTGCGCGCCATCGAGTACGGCCCACTCATAACCCTGGGTGTCGATCTTCAACATCCCGCCATGGTCGGGCAATGGGTGGAGTTGAAGCAGCAGGTCGACGGTCGACTGCGCAACGCTCAGCCTTTCCACGTGGCGTGACCCGGGCGCGGCGTCGACGCTGCTGCCGGTGACCGGCAGGACCGAGCTGCTGACCGAATTGGCAGCGACGTGGAAGTCGACAGTTCCTGGCGTTGCCCCGAGCGCACACGCTGCGGCCACCTCCCACTGAGTGTGTCGCTTGGCCTGCTGCTTGAGCCGGCTGTGTGCCACCGGCAGCGGTTCGACCGACAGGATCCGGCCCGCAAAACCGTTGCCGATCAGTTCCAGACCGAACTGTCCTTCGTTGGCGCCGACGTCGACGACGAAGCCGATGTCGAAGTGGCTCAGCGCCGCGGCCAACTGGGCTTCGCGCGATGAGCCGGGAATGTAGCCATGCGCTTCGATGCCGACGCGACGCAGCAGGCTTTTGCCAAGGGACTTGATGCTTGGTGACATGGACTTCATTGAACCGGGAAAGGATTGGGCACGACTATGCGCGTGAGGCAGCCGGCGCTTCGTCGGCTGCACGGGCGTCGTCTGCGAGTTGCTTCGATCGTGCGATCTGCCACAAGCGGATGAAGAACAGCATGGGCAGGACGGCAAACACGATCCGGCCGATCGCAAATGCGCCGACTCCGATGCCGGAGAATACCAGCGCGACCGCCAGGTTTGCGAGGCCCCCGACGATGGCAAGCACGCCGATCAGTCGCATTTCGCCCAGTCCGATCAAGATGTGATGAACCGGCACGAAGAAACACAGCAGCGTGGCCGACACGAACAGACCCAGCACCAGCGCCTGGTTTTCGGCGGCAAACGCCGGGTTGACCCACAGCGACAAGATCGTCGACGAGAGCATCGCGACCAGTAGCGGCGGGATCAGACAGGCCAGCCCGCCGAGGACCGACAGTCGCTTGAGCTTCTTCAGCCGCTCGCCGTCCTGACGCCCGCCGCTGACGGCCGGGATCAATGGCAACAAGCCCGACGACAACATCACATGTACCACCTGCGTGAGTTGCAGACAGATCGAATAACGCGCCAGATCCGCTGCGCCGAGCAAGGCCCCGACCAGGATGCGGTCGATCACCGAGAAAAATACGATTCCCAGACCCTGCAACCATGCCCATTTGCCGAAACGAAAAACCCGCTTGAACTGCGGGACGTCGAAAGAAGGTCTGGCGCAGAAGCCTTGCAGAACACGCGATGCCCAGACCGCCTTGGCTGCTGCCTTGAGCGCATTGACGGCCACGCTGGCGTACAAGGCCAATACGGTGTCCTGGGTGCTCCAGGCCGTGAGGGCGACCGCGATCGCCCATGAAGGACGCATCGTCATCTCGATCTTGCCGACTGCGTCGAAGCGTTGAGAGCCACGCAGTGCTCCGGCGAATACGCCGTCGATTTCCTGGATGACCAGCAGCAACACGCCCAACGTCAAGGCCTCGCTGACGGTGCCGGGGTCCCCCATCTTGCCAAAGGCGAACCGGGCAAGCAGGGGTGCAGTCAGCCCGACGATGACGATCAGCGCCAGGCCGCCCAGCATTGCCACCGTCGAGGCGCTGCGTGTCACGGAAAGCGCCGACGGCAGGTTGCCGGCGCCGAGGTCTTCGGAGACATATTTGGTCGTGGCGATGCCCACCCCCATCGACGCCAGGCTGCCGAATCCGCTGATTGCGGTAGCCAGGGCCCACAAGCCGAAGCCGGCGACGCCGAGATGGTGCAAGAGGAACGGCGACAGCAACAGCAGGATGAGCGGCCCGATGAAGGCATCGGATACCGCCCAGCCGGCGCGGCCGGCATGGGCGCGCAGGTTCTGCAGCGACTGTGGGATTTTCAGCAAGGGGAAGTCGGATTGCTCAAGTTGGCGGCGTTCCGCTCGATAGCCGGACAGTCAGCGCTTGACGGAAAAATAGCGGTAACTGACAAACGCCGGCCCGGCCGAATGGTCCTGCCCGATATCGACGATGGTCAGTCCGGCGTGGCGCAGACAAGCACAGACGGCATTCTTGCCGAAGGCGTGCATCTCCATGACGCGGGTCTTGCCATGCCGGATTCGCCGGGCCAGATTGAGTGCCCGGTTGCCGACCACCCAATGCAGCAGACCGTTCAGGCGCCGGATATCCGGGTGTGAGGGAGTCTGGAAGACGAGCGCGCCGCCGCGGCGCAACACGCGGCCGAACTCGGCGATCAGAGCGGCTTGAATCGTTGCGGGCGAGTGCTGAAGAACAATGTTGCTGTAGACCAGATCAACGCTCTCGTCTTCGATCGCTGTCAATTCGTTGCCACGGGTGTGAATGAACCGGATGTTGCTGCAGTGCTGATTCTCGGCACGAGCCACGTCCAGCATCGCATTCGAGATATCCACCGCCACAACGTCGTCAAAAGATGTCGCGAGGGCTCGACTGAGGCGGCCGACCCCGCAGCCGTAGTCGAGAACGCGATGGAAGCGCAAATCGATGCCGAGTTGCCTGGTTCTTTCGAGAAGGCCGTCGATCTCGGAGCGGCCGGTCTGAAAGAAGGCCTCCTTGTTCCATTGGCCATCTTTCGTTCCCGCATGGGTCAATACAGCCCAGAACGGGTCATCGGCGCCCAGCGCATCCCATTGCCGTTGGTATCGCTCGTTCATGCCCGTCGCCCGCGGCCGGCCCGGGCCAGCCTGTGGCGCGTCACTCGTTGAAATCGTAAGCCTGGAAGCCCGCCATCTTGACCAGGCTGTCGCGGCGTGCAGCGACATAGTCGGCTTCGACCATCTCCTTGACCAGTTCGGGCAGGGTGATCTTCGGCACCCACCCGAGTTTTTCCTTGGCTTTGGTCGGGTCGCCCAGCAGGGTCTCGACTTCGGTCGGACGGTAGTAACGGGCGTCGACCTTGACGATCACATCGCCCGGCTTGCAGCGCGCCTTCAGTTCGCCGCCGACCGGGCTGACATGTTCGACCGTGCCGATCTCGGCCTCGCCTTCTCCGCTGAATACCAGGGTGATGCCGAGTTCCCTGGCACTGAACTCGACGAACTGGCGAACGCTGTATTGCACGCCGGTGGCGATCACGAAGTCCTCCGGCTTGTCCTGTTGCAGCATCATCCACTGCATCTCGACGTAATCCTTCGCGTGCCCCCAGTCGCGCAGCGCACTCATGTTGCCCAGGTACAGACACTCCTGCATGCCCAATGCGATGCGCGCCATCGCGCGGGTGATCTTGCGGGTGACGAAGGTCTCTCCCCGCAGCGGGCTTTCATGGTTGAACAGGATGCCGTTGCAGGCGTACAGACCATAGGCCTCGCGGTAGTTGACGGTGATCCAGTAGCCGTACAGCTTGGCCACCGCATACGGACTGCGCGGGTAGAACGGCGTGGTTTCCTTCTGCGGGATCTCCTGCACCAAGCCGTACAGCTCGGAGGTGCTGGCCTGGTAGAAGCGGGTCTTCTTCTCGAGCCCGAGGATGCGGATCGCCTCGAGGATGCGCAATGTGCCGATGCCGTCGGCGTTCGCGGTGTATTCCGGGGTCTCGAAACTGACCGCCACATGGCTCATTGCCGCCAGGTTGTAGATCTCGTCGGGCTGCACCTGCTGGATGATGCGGATCAGATTGGTTGAATCGGTCAGGTCGCCATAGTGCAGCACGAAGCGCTGGTGATTGACGTGCGGATCCTGGTACAGATGATCGATTCGATCCGTATTGAATAGCGACGACCGACGCTTGATGCCGTGAACTTCATAGCCCTTCCCGAGCAGCAACTCGCTGAGATAGGCCCCGTCCTGGCCGGTGACGCCGGTGATCAAAGCGACTTTGGATGAACTTGTCATGGAATATGTGTTGATTTGACGGCTGTGAGCGGCCGCAAAAACCTGCTGGAAAGGTCGATCTGGGCAGGCTCGCCAGTTCTCGCTGCTTCTGCTGTCCGATGCGGAGCGGCCGACCTGGAGTTGCTCATGCCAGCGCCGCGGCTCACTTGCCGCTTGGTAAAAATGGGCTCGGCCCGCCGCATCCGAAAACCGAAAATTCTAGCCTGCCCGGTTCAGGCGGGTCGGGCGGCTGATAGCGGGCTCGTCAAGACCATCTCTGGGAGGGGGGAAATACTTGCCCGGCGCCGGATCGCTGGCTCACTTGCGGCTACGGTGGATGGCCAGAATGTCAGCATAGTCCCGATTGCCCGGACTGGCACCCGGATAGAGCGCATCAGTCACTTCGTAATCCAGCGCGCGCAGGTAGTCGATGATCTGTTGCGACGAACTGCCACACTTCTTCAACAGGGGGTCGCTGAGTTCGGACAAGACCGCCGGCTTGTGCTGCCGCAAGGTCTGCTCCGCGCCGATCAAAACGTCCATCTCGAAACCCTCGACGTCGATCTTGATCAGGGACGGGCTGAGTGCGTGTTCATCGACAAGGCTGTCGATGGTTCGCCGCGGCATCGAGACAATCTCCGGCTTCAGGCCCTGAACAGCCGGATGGGCGACGGCACCCACGGTCGAATATTCCTCCTGGCCCTTGAAGACGTTCATCTCGCTCTGGCCTTCGTCGCGCCCGGCGAGTCCGGAAAAAACGATGACCCGTTCGCTGAGCCCGTTTCTGGCGATATTGCGACGCAGCCGGCTGCCGGCGCCTTCGGTCGGTTCGATGGCCAGCAGATGTCGCCCTGGTTCGAGCTTCTTGCCCAGCAGCACAGCGAAGAATCCGATGTTCGCGCCGACATCGATGACATCGCTTCCCGGGCGGACCATCGAGCTGGCGAGTGCCGCCAGCTCGGGTTCATAGACCCCGGCCACGAGAATTCGCTGCAACAGATGTGATGTCGGCGCGATGTCGAAATTTCCGTCGAACTCCGCGAGTTCGATCGAAATGTCGGCGGTCGAAAACCTGGCCAGACGCTCGCAGACCGCAAATGCGGCTGCTTCTTCTTTTTTCTTGATCGATCTGCTGGCCATCGCCAGCGGCGCCATGACGAATCTTGCAGCTGGATAGGTGTAATACAGCGATCGTAGGCTCTTCATTTTTATCGGTCGGTTGGCAGGTGTTGGCTGGCTCGACACATTCATTCGACGTATCGAGGATCGCCATTGTATTTTTTTGCCAAGGCGGGCAAGAAGCGGGAAAGTCGACGACATGCTCTGGCCGGCTTGCTCGACACCGTCGACCAGATTTGATACTTCATCACTGCCGCGCGCCTAATTCGAAGAGTCGGGATTTTGTCCGCGCCATGCCTGGGTTCAGCCTGCCGCCGAAGGTCCTCGCTTTTGACGCCTATTCCGCCCCCGACTAAACCTTCTACGAATCCAGCGGCAAGGAAAAGGCGCGGAATCTGGCCCGCCGCTTCCTTTCGCCGACGACTTTTTCGACTTCAGCTACTCGATCTCGGTCTTCACGCATTTGTCGGAGGAGACCTGCAAACAGTGGGTGGCCGAGTTGTTCCGGATCGTCCGGCCGGGCGGAATCTTCGTCACCACGATGAATGACGATTCGTTGATCGGCAAGATGCTGCCTGACGAATTGCGGGCGTATCAAACCACCGGCGTGGCGGTCCGCGACAAAGTCCAGCAGGGGAAGACGATGTTCGCGGCGTGCCATTTACCGAACTACCTGCGGACAGGCTTGTTCAAGCAGTTCGAGGTGTTGGAGCATGCGCCGGCCAGTTTCCCCTTCACGGCGCAGGATTGCTGAGTGCTCAGGAAGCCGATCTGAAATCGGGGGCGTTGCAGAAGAGCAGGATTACAGGTCGTCGCGCACGCGCAGGAAGCTGGCAAATCGCGGTTTGCCGCTCGGTGTCAGTTCGCGAAACCGGTAGGTGACCGTGCTGCCGATTGCAGGAGGATCCTGGCGCTGGGCATCGCTGAAACCGCTGCCGATCCAGAACGTCTGTCCGTCACCGGCGCGTAGCCGTACCGCACCCAGCTTGCCCGCGTACTTTCCCCTGCCGCCGCGATGGCCGATCACCACGGCTTCGGCGTCCTGCTGGGGTTTCAGTTTGACCAGCGCATCATTGCGGCCAGTTGAATACGGAGCTGTGGCGAGGTGCAGCATCAGGCCCTCGCCGCCAGCCGCCACGGTTTGCCTGAACAAGCGGTCCAGTGCTGGCCGGTCGATCAGGCGTTGCTGTGGAACGGCGCGCAGTTGTGTCCAACCGGCTGCTTCCACGATCTGCTCGATGCGGGCTACTCGTTCCGCAAAACTTCCGCTCGCCCCGGGCAGTTCGAACACCATATAGCGCAACTGGTGCCAGCGAGGGTCGTCCGCATGGGCCCCACGGACCAGCCCGGACAGCGCATCGAATTGACCACGGCCGAGCCAGAGTTCACCGTCAAGCGCCTGATCCGGCAGTCGCTGCAGAAACCAGGCCGGCGCGGCGATTCGTCGGCCGCTGCGAAAGCGCAGCTCATGGCCATTCCAGAATGCACGCACGCCGTCGTATTTTTCGCTGACGAGATACGGCGCCGGTTCGATAGCTGCGTGCAGGCTGCCGGCCAGCAGCAGTTGCGGCGCTTGCGCGG
>JANNNE010000322.1:0-12292 GCA_031398385.1 Ideonella sp. | reverse complement strand
ATCGGCCAAGCCGAGGGCCAAAACCCTCGGAAAGTCGATCGATTCGGCGCAGGAATCGCATGTTTTGCATCAAACGGCTGTGGAACGAGAAATCAGGTCGCTATGCCACGGCCGCAATCGCATTGCGCAGACCTTCCCTAGTCTGTGCCTCTGATGGATCTGGAAATCTCGAATACGCTGGATAGTCGCCAAAAGCTGTTTTCACCGAATTTTCGACTTCTTCTCTCTCAATACCTATCAGCCGATTGCGGTCGCGCCTCTTGCGCCAGGGACCGGCGGACGCCCAGTAATGTATGGTCGTGTGTTTGAAATCGACCGTCTCGCCACCGCAATCGAACCAAACTGGGGCGCTCACAGTGCGGCCATCACCGCATGCCCGAAGCATCGGGGCCAGCGGCGACCGAGAAGATGAGAGTCGAAAGCAGGGGAGTGATTGGTCCCGCAACGGAAAGCCAGATCCAGAGCTGATCGCGAAATCCCCCCGATTTCCCCATGATATCGACGGGCCGTGTGAACTGGCCGGCCGCAGACTTGTGCTTCTTCCCAGGGGCTCCTTCCCCTTGCCCATCGCGGGCGAAACAACAGGGACACGCCGATGTCGGCCGCCGCAGTCGTTACCTGCCTTGGAGTTTTCGTGAGACTTGATCTCACCGAGCGATGACGGCGGCATTCTGTCGCCGTCGTCATTGACGCTGGCAGTGATCGCCTGCAAAACAGTGCGCATTTCGGCATTGATTTCGCGGGCGAATGTGTCGTTGACCTGGTTGCGCCTTGAATTGAGGTGCGGCCCGAGCCACACTGATGGTTCTTCCGCGGGCATCGCGTCCGCAAGACCTTCACCACCTGCCCTGCCAGGCTGGAGGCCAGTTCGCTGGCGCCGCAGTCGTTAACTGCACTGAGAGATTACTCGCGCAGGCGAGGCCGAGAGCTGTACCGATCTGCGAATGCAGACGGACGCTCTTGTACGGGACTCACATCCCCAGGAGAGCCGAGGCTTCGATGCCTCGGATGACTGGCTCATCGCCTGAGCCAGTCCGAGAGGCGAAGATTTCGCCCACTGCCCGCATAGACCCGGGCAGTGAACCAGCGTTGCAATGCGCTGGGCGTCGTCACTGGAAGCTGCGCTGACAGTGACGACGCTACGAACACCTTGAGCGGCCTTGCGAAAGCTGGTGCTCCTGGCAGTGACGCGTCGAAGTGACGCGCAAATCGCGACCTTGATCGCGTGAGACAGAAGCCTTCGCGGCTTTGATCTTCAAGGGCCTTGAGCCCTCTGCATGCGGTGCGGCGATGACCCGCATCCGTTTCCCCGCAACAGCCAATGGCCGACCTTGGCAGCCGGCTGATCCCCGAAATCGGATCAAAACAGACGTGTGCGAAGCACACCCCGTGGACCCCGGGTTATTGGTCCCCGCGAGTGAAGTACCAACAGGTACGAGGCGCGGTGCCAAGAGGCGGTGCAACGCCGGCAAGCAGTAAAGCCATTGCACAAAACGGGAGTGGTGTCCCGCGTCCCTCGTGATTCTCGTTCGCTGCGGCGGTCGGGATGGACAGAAACACTTACCTGAACGCTTCACACCACAGACGAATTTTTTTGGAAAACCAACGGATCGAGAAAGGACGCAAGCGATGCGCGACCTCAATCACGACTTCAAGCAACTCGGCCAGCGCAACCGCGACGGCTCATTCCAGACGCAACACGACCGAGAGAGCATCCTGAGCCTGGTCGCCAATCAACTGGCCGACGGCGGTTTCCGGCACCTTCGTGCGCAGGGACTGCGAACGAAGCACATCGAGCACCTGGTCAACCGGTGGCACGCCGAACAGATCTCGGCTGGCACCTTCAAGAACCGAATGAGCGCACTGCGATGGTTGGCCGAGAAGATCGACAAGCAGAACATCGTCGCTCGTGACAACGCGGCGTATGCCATTGCTGACCGGCGATACGTGAGCAACGAGTCAAAGGCGACCGAGCTCGACGGCGACAAGCTGGCGAAAGTGTCGGACCCATTCACGGCGATGTCGCTGCGGCTGCAGGCCGCGTTCGGTTTGCGGCGCGAAGAGAGCATCAAGCTGCGGCCGGAATGGGCCGACCGCGGCGACGTGTTGCACCTCAAGGCCAGCTGGACCAAAGGCGGCAAGGAGCGGGGTGCCGATCACCAGTGAGACGCAGCACGACGTGTTGAACGAAGCCAGGGCGCTCGCCGGCAAAGGCAGCCTGATCCCCGCCGAAATGTCGTACCGGGATCAGCTGAACCGATTCAAGGCGCAGATCGCGCGCGCCGGTATTGATCACGTGCACGGACTGCGGCATGCGTATGCGCAATCCCGGTATTTGGAATTGACCGGGTGGAAATCACCGGCAGCCGGTGGACCCACATCGAAGCAACTGAGCGCCGAACAAAAAGCAGTGGATCGAGAAGTGAGGTTGACCATCTCACGCGAGCTCGGCCACGAGCGTGAGCAGATCACGGCGGTCTACGTCGGGAGATGAGCCATGGCAAAAGCAAAAGAATCGATCCAGCTGCCTGACGATCTCGCGGCCGCAGCGTTGATCGACGCGAAGACCTGCGCCGCGATCGGCTCGATGGGGATGAGCTGGTGGTTTGCAGCTGTTCGCGATGGCCGGGCGCCAGCGCCGGCGTTTCGCGCCGTTCGCGCGACACGTTGGAGGCGATCGGAGGTGCTTGAGTTTTGGCAGAACTTCGGGCGGTCGTAATGCACGATTCGGCCAGAACCGCACGCACGTCGAGCGGCCAAAGGGTCAGTCGAGCGGGCCGAGGCTCGTGGCCATGCGATTCACCGCCTCGGACAGCGATGGCAAATCTTGTTCGACGACCAGCCAGACCGCCACGAGATCAACACCGAGGTAGCCATGGACGATCACATTGCGAAACCCGGCAAGGTCGCGCCATGGGATCAGTGGCTCGGTGGCCTTGATTTCGCCTGATAAACGCTGGCTTGACTCGGCCAGGGTCTGCAGATTGCGAATGACGGCGTCTTGCACCAAGCGCGATGCGTCGAAGCGGGATCGTTCGCCATTGGTGTATTCGAAGATCCGGTCCAGGCAGTCGCCCATGTGCGCAAGCAACACACGGTTCGCCTCCGGGCCAGGATTCACAGCGGCACCGCGCCTGCCAACACGCGCTCGCGCAGCGCAGGATGCAAGCTCGCTTCGGTGACGACATCTACACGGCGGCCCAGCAATTCCTGTGCATCCAGCAACAGGCCCCCCAGCGCGAGGGCGCTGGTTCCAGGGGCCAGCGTCACCAGCAGATCAACGTCGCTGTTGTCGGTGCTGTCGCCACGGCTCATCGAGCCGAAAACCCTAACAGCCGTGACGCCACGCCTGTGCGCCAGTGCCAGCAGATCGGCGCGATGGGTTTCGATCAACGGATGCATGGTCGCGAGTGTAGCCAGCCGGGCTGGCTGCCACCATGGCAGCCACCATGGCAGGCACTCGAATGTGGGCAGACTCAGACTGCCTTGATTGGAATGATCTGCGCACCTTCGCGCAGTCGGTCGAGGTAGTCCGCCCATTTCTGCATCATCTGGCGCCACTGAGCCAGGTACTGGGCTCGATCGTAGGCAGCCCCCAACGGCCCTTTCTTGCCGTGCCCCAGTTGCACCTCTATCCACTCCGGATCGATTTCCGGCAACTGCTCGCGGATCGTCGTGCGCGCCATTGCGCGGAAGCCGTGGCCGGTCATTTCGTCGGTCGCATACCCCAGGCGCCGCAGCGCTGCGTTGAGCGTCACGTCGCTGATCGGCCGCGAGCGGGTGCGCTGACCCGGGAAGCAATAGTTGCCCGCAGCGGTGAACGGCTGCAATTCGCGCAGGATGGCCACGGCCTGCGATGCGAGCGGAACGATATGCGGCGCACCGGTTGCCTTCTCCTGCTTGGTGCGCTTCATCTCGGCGGCGGGAATCGACCATTCGCCGGCGTCGAGATCCAGGTGCGCCCACTGCATTGCGCGCAGGTTGCCCGGGCGCTGGAAGAGCAAAGCCGCCAGTTGCAGCGCAGCCCGTGTGCCCGGATGGCCTTCGTAGCTGTCGATGGCGCGCAGCAGCTCGCCGACCTTCTTCGGCTCGAGGATGGCGGCATAGTGCTGTTTGATCGGCGTCGGCAGCGCCTCGCGCAAGTCCGGAGTCGGGTCTCGTTGCGCATGCCCGGTGGCGATGGCATAACGCATCACCAGGCCGATGGTCTGCTTGACGCGGTGCGCGGTATCCAGTGCATCGCGGGCTTCCACCTTGCGCAGCAGGCTCAGGATGGCCGGCGCGTTGACCTCGTTCGCCGGCATCGTGCCGACCCACGGGAAGACGTCGCGTTCGAGCTGGGTCCGGCTGCGTTTCGCGTATCGCGGTGAAACGGTCGGCTCGTGCGCTTTCGCCAGCCACTCGCGGGCGACGGCCTCGAAGGTGCCCGGCAGCGGCTCGCCTGCCGCGGTCAGAGCCTCGACATGGGCGCGGACCACCTCGGCCGTCTTGGAGGCCTTGCGTGCGTCACTGGGGTCGGCGCAGTTCGCCAGCAGAGCCCGGGCCTCGGCGCGTCGTTTGCGTGCGTCTGCCAGGCTCACATCCGGATAGACACCCAGCGCCAGGCGCTTCTCCAAGCCGCCGATCCGGTACTTCAACCGCCAGTACTTGCTCCCGTTCGGGTGCAGCTCCAGGTACAGGCCGCCACCATCGGCGAGCTTGCGTGATTTCTCGGTCGCTGTCGCCTTGCGGACCGCCGTGTCGGTGAGCTTGTCGTTCGCCATGGATCAACCGCCCGACCGGAGCCCACACCGCTGGGGGCACATTTTCTGGGGGCATCTCCTTGTGCCCCCAAATGTGCCCCCTTTTGGAGGCAGATTCAAGTGAATCCATGCGGACCCATGCGGAAATAAAAAAGCCCCAGGTCCTTGATTTACCTGGGGCTTTTGGTGCTTGCGGCTTCTAGTGGAGCTTGTTCTGGTGGGCGGTGCAGGGTTCGAACCTGCGACTTCCACCGTGTGAAGGTGGCACTCTACCGCTGAGTTAACCGCCCGGAAACCGGGTTGGGCGACGCCGTTGCGGCGCCGCGCGGAGCCCAAGATTATGCCACAGCGGCGGGCTCCAAGCTGCGCCAGCGGGTCTTGCCGGCGCTGGCCTTGTCGAGCTCGTCGAGCAAGGCCTCGTGCGCCGCCAGTTCGGTGGGATCGGCCCGGATCACGCGCAGGGTGTAGACCGAGAAATCGATCGCCGCAATCGCCAGCTCGCCGGCGCCGATGTCGCCGGCGTCGATGGCCAGCGAATTCTGGCCACGCGTGAGCCGCAGGTAGACCTCGGCCAGCAGACCGGCGTCTAGCAAGGCGCCGTGCAGCGTGCGGTTGCTGTTGTCGACTTCGAGGCGGCGGCACAAGGCGTCGAGCGAGTTCGATTTGCCCGGGAACATGTTGCGTGCCATCTGCAGGCTGTCGCAGACATGGCTGACGCAGGTGGTGACTTCGGCCTTGCCGAGGCGGCGCAGTTCGGCATTCAGAAAACCGATGTCGAAGGCCGCGTTGTGGATGACGATTTCAGCGCCGGACAGGAACTCGATCAGCTCGTCTGCAATCGCAGCGAACAGCGGTTTGTCGGCGAGAAACGCTTCGGTCAGGCCGTGCACCTTGAGCGCATCTTCGTGGCTGGCGCGCTGCGGGTTGATGTAGCGGTGCAGGTTGTTGCCGGTCAGCCGGCGGTTCACCATCTCGACGCAGCCGATCTCGATGATCCGGTCGCCTGCTTCGGGGCTGAGTCCGGTGGTTTCGGTATCAAGGAAGATCTGTCGCATCAGCGGGCCTTCGCGATCGTCGGTTCCGGATTCTTGCCGGCCCAGGTCCAGATCAGCAGGCCGGCCAGGAACGTGGGCACGCTGAGCCACTGGCCCATGCTCATGCCCAGCGTCAGCAGGCCGAGGAAACTGTCGGGCTCGCGGAAATATTCAGCGATGAACCGCAACAGCCCGTAGCCCGCGAGAAAGGCACCCGACACCTGGCCGAGCTTGCGCGGCTTGCGCGCATACAGCCACAGCAGCACAAACAGCAGCAAGCCTTCCAGCGCGAACTGATACAGCTGCGACGGATGGCGTGGCAGGTTGCTGCCCGATTGCGGAAAGATCATCGCCCACGGCAGCGACGGATCGGCCGCACGGCCCCACAGCTCACCGTTGATGTAGTTGCCGATCCGGCCCGACGCCAGCCCGGTGGGCACGCAGGGCGCGATCAGGTCGGTCACCTCGAAAAAATGCCGCTTGCGCATCCATGCAAACAAGGCCATCGCCGCCAGCACGCCGAGCAGCCCGCCGTGGAAGGCCATGCCGCCCTTCCAGACTGCGAACACCTCGAGCAGGTTGTCGGCGTAGTAGCCGGGCTTGTAGAACAGCACATAACCCAGGCGCCCGCCGATCACCACGCCGAGCACACCGTAGAACAGCAGGTCTTCGACATCGCTGCGCTTCCAGCCGGCTGCGGCGTATTGCGGCTGCTTCACGCGCAGCGCGGCCAGCCACAGGAACAGGCCGAAGGCGACCAGGTAGGTCAGCCCGTACCAGTGGATGGCTACCGGGCCAAGCTGCAGAGCGATGGGATCGAATTGGGGATGAACGAGCATGGAGGGGGTGGATGCGGTGTGACCGTCGGCGCGCAAAGCGCACGATCATACGGTGGGCCGCGCAGCGGCCGGAACAAGGTCATGCGGCTTGCAGGATTCACAGGCGCCGCAACTGCGTTGCTCGACGGAACATCGCGCCTGAAGGCGCTCCCACAGAACACCAGCGGGGGCAGATATGATCGCCATCCACCTGCCGGTCGATGCGCCGGTGTTGTCTGCCCGTCAATCCAGCGACCTGCCCGTCATCATCATCATGGAAATCAACCGCCGCTCGAAAAACATCACCGAAGGCGTGGCGCGCGCGCCGAACCGCTCGATGTTCTACGCCATGGGTTACCAGGAGGGCGACTTCAAGAAGCCGATGATCGGTGTTGCCAACGGCCACTCGACGATCACGCCGTGCAACTCGGGGCTGCAGAAGCTGGCCGATGCGGCGGTCGAGGGCATCGAGGCTGCGGGCGGCAATGCGCAGATCTTCGGCACGCCGACCATCAGCGACGGCATGGCGATGGGCACCGAAGGCATGAAATACAGCCTGGTGTCGCGCGAGGTGATTGCCGATTGCGTCGAGACCTGCGTCGGCGGCCAGTGGATGGACGGCGTGCTGGTGGTCGGCGGCTGCGACAAGAACATGCCCGGCGGCATGATGGGCATCCTGCGCGCCAACGTGCCGGCGATCTATGTGTACGGCGGCACCATCCTGCCGGGCCGCTACAAGGACCAGGACCTGAACATCGTCAGCGTGTTCGAGGCAGTCGGCCAGTTCAGCGCCGGCAACATGAGCAAGACCGATTTCGACGAGATCGAACGCCGGGCGATTCCGGGCAGCGGCTCGTGTGGCGGCATGTATACCGCCAATACGATGAGTTCGTCGTTCGAGGCGCTGGGCATGAGCCTGCCGTATTCGTCGACGATGGCCAATGTGCACGACGAGATCGTGGCGCACGCCAAGGAAGCCGCACGCGTGCTGGTCGAGGCGGTGAAGAAGAACCTGAAGCCACGCGACATCGTGACGAAGCAGGCAATCGAGAACGCGGTTGCGGTGATCATGGCAACCGGTGGATCGACCAACGCGGTGCTGCATTTCCTGGCGATTGCGCATGCCGGCGAAGTCGACTGGACCATCGACGATTTCGAGCGCATGCGCCAGAAGGTGCCGGTGTTGTGTGACCTGAAACCATCCGGCCAGTATCTGGCGGTGGACCTGCACCGCGCGGGCGGCATCCCGCAGGTGATGAAGACGCTGCTGGCCGCCGGCCTGCTGCATGGCGACTGCATGACGATCACCGGCAAGACCATCGCCGAGAACCTGGCCGAGATTCCGGACGTACCGCGTGCGGATCAGACCGTGATCCGCCCGATCGACAAGCCGATGTACGAACACGGCCACCTGGCGATCCTGAAGGGCAATCTGGCGCCCGAGGGTTGCGTGGCCAAGATCACCGGCCTGAAGAATCCGGTCATCACCGGTCCGGCGCGGGTATTCGACGACGAGCAATCGGCGCTGGCCGCGATCATGGCGCAGAAGATCAAGGCCGGCGACGTGATGGTGCTGCGTTACCTCGGCCCGAAAGGCGGCCCGGGCATGCCCGAGATGCTGGCGCCGACCGGCGCGCTGATCGGCCAGGGGCTGGGCGAATCGGTCGGTCTGATCACCGACGGCCGTTTCTCCGGCGGCACCTGGGGCATGGTGGTCGGCCATGTGGCGCCCGAGGCCTATGCCGGCGGCGTGATTGCGCTGGTGCATGAAGGCGACTCGATCACCATCGACGCCCACACGCTGACCTTGAACCTGGATGTCGGCGACGACGAACTGGCCACGCGCCGCAAGGCCTGGAAGGCGCCGGCGCCACGCTACATGCGCGGCGTGCTCGCCAAGTTTGCCAAGAATGCATCGAGCGCCAGCACCGGCGCGGTACTCGACCGCATCGAACGCATTGAGTGACACCTCTTTGAACGCGGTGCCGCAACCCGCCATGGCTGACCAGGGCGGCGCTGCGGCGCAGGGCACGCGTATTCGCGCCCCCGCCAAGAGTGCGCGTTCGCTGAGCGGCCTGCTGCCATTTCTGCGCCCGTACCGGGGCCGGATCGCGCTGGCCGTGGTATTTCTGGTGATGGCGGCGGTCAGCACGCTGATCTTTCCGATCGCACTCAAATCGCTGATCGACGACGGTTTCATCAGCGCCGATCCTGGCGAACGGCTGCTGGCGATGCGCGGTCACTTCCTGGCACTGTTCGCGGTCGGCGCGGCGCTGGGCACGTTTTCTGCGGCGCGCTTCTACATGGTCAGCTGGCTCGGCGAGCGCATCACCGCCGACCTGCGCAACGCGGTGTATTCACATGTGGTGACGCAGAGCCCGGAGTTTTTCGAGACCACGCAGTCGGGCGAGGTGTTGTCGCGCCTGACCACCGATACGACGCTGGTGCAGACCGTGGTCGGTTCCAGCCTGAGCATGGGCCTGCGCAACCTGGTGATGGCGATCGGCGCGATGCTGATGCTGGTGATCACCAACCCGCTGGTGATGTCGCAGGTGCTCGGCATCCTGATCCTGGTGGTGTTGCCGTCGCTGTATTTCGGCCGCCGCGTGCGCAAGCTCAGCCGCGCCAGCCAGGACCGCGTGGCCGATTCGAGCGCGATCGCATCCGAGGTCTTGAACGCGATTCCGGTGGTGCAGAGTTATACGCAGGAGCAACGCGAGGCGCAGCGCTTCGAGCGCTCGACCGAAAGCGCCTTCGTCACCGCGATCACCCGTACGCGGATGCGCTCGCTGCTGGTCGGATTCGTGATCACCGCTACCTTCGGCGCCTTGTTGTGGGGCCTGTATCAAGGCACCCAGGCGGTGCTGAGGGGTGACATCACGGCCGGCCATCTGGGGCAGACCGTCGTGTTCGTGGTCATCCTGGTCAGCGGTGTGGCGGTGCTGGCCGAGGTGTACGGTGATCTGCTGCGGGCCGCCGGCGCAACCGAGCGGCTGATGGAATTGCTGGAGGTTCGTTCGGTGATCGCCGAGCAGCCGAATGCACGCGCGCTGCCGGAAGCGCGCGGCGGCTCGTCATTGACGATTGACCATGTCGGGTTCCGCTATCCGTCGCGGCCGACGCAGCCGGCGCTGTACGATTTCAGCCTGCATGTGTTGCCGGGTGAAACGGTGGCGCTGGTCGGGCCGAGCGGTGCCGGCAAGAGCACGGTGTTTCAGTTGTTGCTGCGCTTCTACGATGTCGCCGAAGGCACGGTGCTGGTCGACGGCGTTCCGATCCGCGAGGCCTCGCTGAACGCGTTGCGGCAGCGCATCGGCATTGTTCCGCAGGACAGCGTGGTGTTCTCGGCCGACGCGATGGAGAACATCCGTTACGGCCGCTCCGACGCCAGCGATGCCGAGGTGATCGCCGCGGCACGCGCGGCGTACGCGCACGACTTCATCAGTGCGCTGCCGGAGGGCTACAAGACCTTCCTCGGCGAACGCGGGGTGCGCCTGTCGGGCGGCCAGCGCCAGCGCATCAGCATTGCGCGTGCGATCCTGAAGAATCCGCCGCTGTTGTTGCTCGACGAAGCCACCAGCGCGCTCGACGCGGAGAGCGAGCGCATGGTGCAGGCCGCCCTCGAGGTGGCGATGAAAGACCGTACGACGCTGGTAATCGCCCACCGCCTCTCGACCGTCCAGCGCGCCGATCGAATCGTCGTGATGGAGGCGGGCCAGATTGTCGAAACCGGCAGTCATACCCAATTGATGACGGCCGGCGGACTGTATGCGCGGCTCGCGTCGCTGCAGTTCAGCGAGGGCGGCTTGCGAGACGCCGGATAGGAAGATTCCTACGCCCCCGGCTGCCGGGGGCCGACAGACAGGCCGTTCCGCGCGGCCCACACTGCACGCTGACCGAATCATCACCGGCATTGCCCTGGAACTCAGGCAACCGCTGCCGGTGCCCCATTTCAGGAGCACACCATGACCACATTCAAACTGCCGACCCGCACGGCCCTCTTCAGCCTGACCGCAGCTGCCATCCTGCTCGCCGGCTGCGCCGACATGAGCCCGCGTCAGCGTGGCACCGCAACCGGCGCCGGCATCGGCGCGGTGGCCGGAGCGGTTATCGGCTCGGCCACCGGCGGACGTGCCGGCACCGGTGCAGTAGCTGGCGGCGCACTCGGTGCGGTGATCGGCAACGTCTGGTCCAAGCGCATGGAAGATCGTCGGGTCGCGATGGAACAGGCCACCCGCGGAACCGGTGTCGAAGTGAGCCGCACCAGCGACAACCAGCTGAAACTGAACATCCCGAACGAGGTCAGCTTCGATACCAACAGCGCGGCCATCAAGCCGCAGATGCGTTCGGTACTCGACCCGTTCGCCTCCAGCCTGCGTGACGACCCGAACACCCGCATTGCGATCGTCGGCCATACCGACAGCACCGGCACCGATGCCATCAACAACCCGCTGTCGATCGACCGTGCACAAAGCGTTCGCGACTACCTGGCCTCGCGTGGCGTGTCGTCGCAACGCATCAGCACCGAAGGCAAGGGTTCGTATCAGCCGGTTGCGGACAACCGCACCGATTCCGGCCGCGCGCTGAACCGCCGGGTCGAGATCTATCTGGCCGAACAGGGCTGATCGATACGGCGATCGTCCACCGGCGCGCCCGGTCTGACGGACTGACAGAATAGGGGCAGTTTTCGCACTGCCCCTTTTTCATGACGTCATCGAATTCCACCTTGGTCGACCCGGTTGCAGAAACTGGCCTACAGCCGCCGTCAGGGGCCGCAGTCGCGGCGCATCAATACGAGGATTTTGCGCGTCACGTGCTGGCACATGGCGTCGCCAAGGGTGACCGCACCGGCACCGGGACGACCAGTGTCTTCGGTCACCAGATGCGCTTCGATCTGGCCGCCGGCTTCCCGTTGGTGACGACCAAGAAGGTGCATCTGAAGTCGATCGTCCTCGAGTTGCTGTGGTTCCTGCGCGGCGATGGCAATGCGCGCTGGCTGCAGGATCGCGGTGTCAGCATCTGGAACGAATGGGCTGCGCCGGACGGGAACCTCGGGCCGGTGTATGGCGTGCAGTGGCGCAGTTGGCCGACGCCCGATGGCGGCCACATCGACCAGATCGCCGACGTCGTCAAGACACTCAAGACCAACCCGGATTCGCGCCGCATCATCGTCAGCGCCTGGAACGTGGCCGAATTGTCGAAGATGGCGCTGATGCCGTGCCATGCGTTCTTCCAGTTCTACGTTGCCCCGCCCGTCGAGCCGGGCGAGCGCGGCAAGCTGAGCTGTCAGCTGTATCAGCGCAGCGCCGACATCTTTCTGGGCGTGCCGTTCAACATCGCCAGTTATGCCTTGTTGACCCACATGCTGGCGCAGCAGTGCGACCTCGAGGTCGGCGACTTCATCTGGACCGGGGGTGATTGCCACATCTACGACAACCACCGTGAGCAGATTGCGCTGCAGTTGTCGCGCGAGCCGTATCCGTATCCGATGTTGCGGATCAAGCGCCGGCCCGAGTCATTGTTCGACTACGAATACGAGGACTTCGAAGTGGTCCACTACCAGCACCATCCGGCAATCAAGGCACCGGTGGCGGTTTGAGATCGGCCATTGGTAGGAGCGGCTGTCGGACCGGCTGTAGGAGCGGCTTCAGCCGCGCTTTGGCATCCACCTTGTTTCGCAACCGCACCGAAGCGCGGC
>JANNNE010000231.1:0-5475 GCA_031398385.1 Ideonella sp. | reverse complement strand
CACGCTGCTGCGTCACGCCCAGGACACCGGCGCCGACGTGAAGGTGCTTGTCGAGGGCACCTGGATGGAGGGCCGCGTCCTCGGCTGCGACGGCCTCGGCAAATGGCAACGCCCGCCTGATAGCAAATACCAATAAAGAGCCCTTTGAGTGTGGCTTGGAGGCCTAAGGGAGAAGAACACAGCCTAGCAACTGCAGCGAAAACCAGAAACACACGCGCGAGCTGGATAGGATAGGCGAGGGCATATTTGAAATTAGCGGCAAAAAATACGGAGATTAAAACGGCTCCGATGTAGAGAAGAAAAACATTTCTAAACGGTAAGGGCGAACGTGCTCGGGGCGCACCCACCAAGCAAGCGATTGCGAGGACATCAATTAAGCTGATTTCCCAGCCTTTCACATATCCCGGCCATCCCGCGAACGAGTAAGGCGCAATGATCAGATGCCAAGGTCCTATAACGAAGGGCAGAAAGCCTAAAAGGAATGCCGCCGCCACAATGGCCCGCTTGTCCCTTCGAATTGCGATTGTCGCGCCGATCCCGACTAGCATGAATACTAGCAGCGCAACCCACTTCATCCTCGACTCCTCATGTCAGCAGTGCCGCCAGCGCGATCCGATGCCTTACATAATTTGTGGTTCGACCAATACAAAACTTCGAGCGGCTTCACGCCCGAAGAGACGCTTCACAAGGGGCCGTTGACGCAAACACGATCAACAGCGCGAAAGATTAACGTCCGAAAAAGGGACAGCGTTAATAAAAAGATGGATCGAAAACGTTAAAGTGCTGTTAAGGAGAGAGATTAGCTCGCTGAGTTCCACGTGGTGGGGACAGAGACGAAAAGAGAAAATCATGTTTGCAGGGTCCGTCCAGGGTAATCGATCAGGCTTCGCCACCTCATGGCTGGCGGGGGCGCTTGGCGTCGTAACGGCGTCGCGTTCGAGATTGACTGCGGCCTTGCTTGCGGTGGCGCTGATCGTCGGTTTGGGAGGCTTGGCTCTCTTTAAGGGGGCCGAGATCGCCGAACTCGTTGCTCGCGGATCCAAGGTGCTTGGCGAGAGCGCAAGCGCGGCGGGCAGTTCGCCGCTTGCCAAAAGCATGGCGGCTTTGCTCGGGCAGCGCTCACCGGGCGAGCGCACACAGGGCGAACTTGCCAACGACAAAAAGCGCTATACGGCGCAACCGAAGCAGCGCGCCCTGGGCAAAATTCGGCCGGCGTTGCCCGCTCCGTTCGTCAAAGCCTTGACCAATCCGGTGCCCGAAATCGTGCCTGAGGCGCCGCTTCTCGCCCAGAACCCGCTCGTTCCCACCACTGTACCGGCAGCCGTCGGCTCGCCGCCGGTATTCGTTGGCGGCGGCGGCGGCGGCGGCGGTGGGGCTCGATCGGCCAGGTGCCGCAGCAGGTGGTCGATCTGCTGAAAGAGGGATCAGCATGAATCTGGGCAAGGTCGCCGTATTGATGGGGGGCAATTCGGCCGAGCGCGAGATCTCGCTGCTGTCGGGTGGTGGGGTCTTGAAAGCCTTGCGTTCGCAAGGTGTCGATGCCGATGCCTTCGATCCCGCCGAGCGCGATCTGGTCGAACTGAAGCACGCGGGCTATGACCGCTGCTTCATCGCGCTGCATGGCCGGCACGGCGAAGATGGCTGCGTGCAAGGGGCGCTCGAGCTGCTCGGCATCCCGTACACCGGCTCCGGCGTGATGGCCTCCGCGTTGGCGATGGACAAGGTGATGACCAAGCGGATCTGGATCGCCGAAGGCCTGCCGACGCCGCGCCATGTCTGGCTGGCGCCGGACGATCAGTCGCGCGAGCGCATCCGCGGCGTGCCCGACCAACTGGGCCTGCCGCTGATCGTCAAGCCGCCGCGTGAGGGCTCGTCGATCGGGGTCAGCAAGGTCGCCGGTTATTCGGACATGCAGCAGGCGGTGACCTTGGCGGCCGGCTTCGACCCCGATGTCTTGTGCGAGGAATTCATAGCCGGGATGGAAGTCACCTGCCCGGTGATCGGCCAGGGCGCTGCGGCGCAAGCGCTGCCGGTGGTGCGAATCGTTGCACCGGACGGCGCCTATGACTACCAGAACAAATATTTCACCGATGTCGTGCAGTACCTGTGCCCGAGCGGTCTCGACGAGGCGGCCGAGGCCGAGATCCAGCGCATCACGCTGGCCGCCTACCGCACGCTGGGATGCCGCGGCTGGGGCCGTGCCGATCTGATGATCCGTGCCAGCGACGGCCGGCCATTCCTGCTCGAGATGAATACCTCGCCGGGCATGACTTCGCATTCGCTGGTGCCGATCTCGGCGCGCGCGGCCGGCATCAGCTACGAGCAGCTGTGCCTGCAGCTGCTGCATGGCGCCACCCTGGACACACCGCGCGCCTGAGCCATGGCCACCATCATCCGCACCCCCCGGATCCGGCAGCGCGAAATCGCGCCGCTGCCGACTGACATCGTGCTGATGAACGCGACCGCCAATCTGCTGTTTCTGCTGGCCGGGCTCTCGGTGATGGCCGGTGTCGTGTGGCTGCTGGTGCAACTGCCGGTTTTCCGGTTGACGGCGATCCAGGTCGAGGGCGATCTGGGCCACAACAGCGAGGCGACGATCCGCGCCAATGCGATGCCGAAGCTGGCCGGCAGCTTCTTCACGATCGACCTGCAATCGGTGCAGCGCGCGTTCGAGACCGTACCCTGGGTGCGCCACGCGATCGTGCGGCGGGTCTGGCCGAACCGGCTTGCCGTGCAACTCGAAGAACACCGTGCAGTCGCGATGTGGCTGCCGCTGGGGGCTCCCGAACGCGCCAGCGACAAGCTGGTGAACGACCACGGCGAGGTCTTCGAGGCCAATCCGGGCGACGTCGAAGACGACAAGTTGCCCACGCTGAGCGGCCCCGAAGGCACGTCGACTCTGATGCTCGCGACCCTGCAGGACCTGGAGGCGCTGTTTGCACAGATCGACTGGCAGATCGAGTCGCTGGCGCTGAGTGGCCGCGGCTCTTGGCGGGCCGAGATCGACAGCGGGGCGCGCGTCGAGCTCGGCCGCGGTACGCCCGAAGAGCTGCGTCAGCGCAGCGAACGTTTTGTCGCCACCGTGGCCTCGGTGGCGAACCAGTACCAGCGGCCGGTGCGATACGCCGACCTGCGACACCACGACGGCTATGCGCTGCGTCTGCGCGGCGTCTCGACCACGCTGACCGCAGCTGAAAAGAAAGCACCCCGGAAATAAAGATGCCCAAAGAGTACAAGGAACTGGTCGTGGGTCTGGACATCGGAACCGCCAAGGTGATGGCCGTCGTTGCCGAGGTCTTGCCGGGCGGCGCGCTGCGGCTCGCCGGGCTCGGCGTTGCGCCGGCGCATGGGCTCAAGCGCGGGGTCGTCGTCAACATCGACGCCACCGTACAGAGCATCCAGCAGGCGCTGAAAGAGGCCGAGATGATGGCCGACTGCAAGATCACGCATGTCTACACCGGCATCACCGGCAGCCACATCCGTGGGCAGAACTCGACCGGCATGGTGATCGTGCGCGACAAGGAGGTCACGCCGGTCGATGTGTCACGGGTGGTCGAGACCGCGAAGGCGATCAACATTCCGAACGACCAGCGGCTGCTGCTGGTGCAGGCGCAGGAATTCGTGATCGACGGCCACGAGGTGAAAGAGCCGATCGGCATGAGCGGCGGGCGGCTGGAGGTGAAGGTTCACATCGTGACCGGCGCGCAGAGCGCGGCCGAGAACATCATCAAGTGTGTGCGCCGCTGCGGGCTCGAAGTCAACCAACTGGTGCTCAACCCGAGCGCGTCCAGTCACGCGGTATTGACCGAGGACGAGAAGGACCTCGGCGTCGCGCTGGTCGACATCGGCGCCGGCACCACCGACGTCGCGATCTTCACCGACGGCTCGATCCGCCACACCGCAGTGATCCCGATTGCCGGCGACCTGATCACCAGCGATATCGCGATGGCATTGCGCACACCGACCAAGGATGCCGAGGAAATCAAGATCGAATACGGCGTCGCCAAGCAGCTGCTGGCCGACCCGAACCAGCAGCTCGAGGTGCCCGGCCTCGGCGACCGTCCGCCGCGCATGCTGAGCCGCCAGGCGCTGGCCGGCGTGATCGAGCCACGCATCGAGGAAATCTATTCGCTGGTGCATCAGGTGATCCGCGACAGCGGCTACGAAGAGCTGCTGTCGTCGGGCATCGTCATCACCGGCGGTGCCGCGGTGATGCCCGGCATGATCGAACTCGGCGAAGACATCTTCCTGAAACCGGTGCGCAAGGGCCTGCCGCTCTACAACGGCGCACTGCACGACATGGTCGCAAATCCGCGATCGGCCACCGTGATGGGCCTGCTCGAGGAGGCACGCCTGGGCCGCACCCGCGGCCTGCGAGCCTCGCAGCAAGCCGGCTCGGTGCAAACCTTTTTTGGTCGGGCCAAGGACTGGTTCCTCGGGAACTTCTGATGCGCCTGATTCCTTTCCCCTCGACCCAGCATGCCGGACGCGGTCCGCCGGCCCGACGGGTCCACGGCACCTGGCTCGATCCGGGTGGCTGAACAAGAAACGGCAAGTCCTCAGACCCTTCAGACCAAACCTCAAGCAACTTTCTCCGGAGTAAACAAAATGGCCATCGAAATGATTGAAGAGTTCGACCAAGGTACGCAGATCAAGGTGATCGGTGTCGGCGGTGGTGGCGGCAATGCCGTCAACCACATGATTGCGCAGGGCGTGCAGGGCGTTGAATTTGTTTGCGCCAATACCGACGCGCAGGCACTCAACCGCTGCTCGTCGAATCACCTGATCCAGCTCGGATCGACCGGCCTCGGAGCCGGTGCCAAGCCGGATGCCGGCCGCGCCGCGGCCGAAGAGGCAGTCGAGCAGATCCGCGACTCGATCACTGGCGCCAACATGTTGTTCATCACCGCCGGCATGGGTGGCGGTACCGGTACCGGTGCCGCGCCGGTGATCGCCCGCATTGCCAAGGAAATGGGCATCCTGACCGTCGGCGTGGTGACCAAGCCGTTCGAGTTCGAAGGCTCGCGCCGCATGAAGGCGGCCGACGCCGGGCTGGCTGAACTGGAAGCCAATGTCGACTCGCTGATCGTGATCCTGAACGAAAAGCTGCTCGAGGTGCTGGGCGACGACGTGACGCAGGATCAGGCCTTTGCGCAGGCCAACGACGTGCTGAAGAACGCGGTCGGTGGCATCAGCGACATCATCCACATGCACGGCCTGGTCAACGTCGACTTCGAAGACGTGAAGACCGTGATGGGCGAGCCCGGCAAGGCGATGATGGGCACCGCGACCGCGAGCGGCCCGGACCGTGCCACCAAGGCGGCCGATGCGGCTGTGGCCTGCCCGCTGCTCGAGGGCATCGACCTGTCCGGTGCGCGCGGCATCCTGGTGCTGATCGCGGCCAACCGCACGACTCTGAAGCTGTCGGAAAGCAAGAATGCGATGAATACGATTCGTCGCTATGCGGCCGACGAC
>JANNNE010000283.1:0-3630 GCA_031398385.1 Ideonella sp. | reverse complement strand
GCCCCGCTGTCTTCTGCGATCGGTGTCAAGGTGACTGCACCGGTAGTCGGTGCATCGTTGACGGTCGTGATGTCCAGGCTCGCACTGCCAGCAACGCTCAAGCTTCCGTCGGTGACGGTGTAGCTGAAGTTGACCGAGCTGTCGTCATTCAGCGCCGGTGTGTAGGTCCAGGTGCCGTCGCCGTTGTCGATGAGTGAGCCAGCGCCGCTGCTGATCATCAGGCCCGCGGCGGTCAGGCTGGGCCCGTCGACGTCGGCGGCATTGGCCAACAGCTCGGCCTGGTTGATCAGGCGAGCACCGCTGTCCTCGGCGATCGGTGTCAATGTCACCGCGGCGGTCGTTGGTGCATCGTTGACCGGGGTGATATCCAGGCTCGCGCTGCCCATCGCGCTGAGGCTGCCATCGGTGACGCTGTAGCTGAAGCTCACTGCTGAGTCATCGTTCGGAACTGGGGTGTAAGTCCAGGTGCCGTCGCCGTTGTTGATTAACGAACCGGCACCGCTGATGATGGTCAGGCCGGTAGCGGTCGAGCTTGGTCCGTCAACGTCGGCCGCATTGGCAAGCAGCTCAGCCTGGGTGATCAGACGAGGACCGCTGCCTTCGGAGATGGATGCCAATGTCACCGCACCGGTCGTGGGTGCATCGTTGACCGAGGTGATATCCAGTATTGCACTCCCCGCGGCGCTGAGGCTTCCATCGGTCACGGAGTAGCTGAAAACGACCGAGCCGTCGTCGTTCAGCGCCGGTGTGTAAGTCCAGGTGCCATCGCCGTTGTCCACGAGTGAACCAGTGCCACTGGTGATCGCCAAGCCAGCTGCCGCCAAGCTCGGTCCATCGACGTCAGAGGCATTCGGCAGCAACTCTGCCTGAGTAATCAACCGCCCGCCACTGTCCTCGGCGATCGGTGCCAATGTCACCGCGGCGGTCGTTGGTGCATCGTTGATCGGCGTTATGTCGATCGTGATCGTCTTTGGTGTCGGATCGAGATCGTTACCGCCGTTCGCGTTTCCGCCGTTGTCCTGCAGCTGGAACGTGAAGTTCGCATAAGCGCTTCCATTGGCATCGGCCAGCGGCATGAAGCGCAGCAATCCAGCGCTGATATCCCCCAGCGCAATCGATTGGCCGACGGTGATGGCCAATCCATTGTTGCTCAGCGTTCCGGTGGCCGGCAGCGTTGTGATCTCCACCGCAAGCAGGGCGTTGGCCGGGTTGTCGCTGGCGTCGCTGAACCCGAAATCGACCGCATTGAAGGTGTAGGCAGCATCTTCGGCAGATGTCACCGTCTTGCTGGTGCCGCTTGGCGCGTCGTTGACCGAGGTGATGCTGATGTTCAGCGATTCGTTCAGCGTATCGACGCCGCCATTGGCGGTGCCACCGCTGTCGGTGACGCGCCAGCTGAACGTGGTCGGCCCGCCGCTGACGTTGGCGGTGGGCTTGAACATCATGCCCTGCAGCTGAGCGAGCGAATAGCCGGTGCTGACGGTGACGATCGTGCTTCCGTCGGCCAGCGTGATGTTGCCCAGGGCTGGCGCGGGCACCGCGGTGACGGTAAAGGTGAAGGTCTGCGCGGCTTCGTCGGCACCGCCGCCAGGTGCATAGCCCAGCCCGGCCAGGCCGAGCGAGGTCGCCGCGGCGTCTTCGAGCACTGCGAGGTTGGTCACCGTGCCGGCACTGCGCAGCGGCGCATCGTTGATGGCGGTGATCGACGTCGACAGGTTGGCCGTCGCTGCAGCAATTGCCGTGCTGCCGCCATTGATCGTTGTATCGACATTGACACGCAACTCGCCGCCGACGGTGCTGGAGAAGCCGCCGGCATGCGTGTTGTCGAGCGCGCGCACCAGCAGTGCCGGCGGCGCGCCGCTGTAATCGGCCACCGGCACGAAGCGGATAAGCGTCGCGCTGTCGATGGCGATGGCGCTTGCATCGTCGGCAACCGTGCCGATCGCGAACCAGTTGCCCCCGGCATTGGTCGAATATTGCCAGCTGCCATGAGTCAGGGCGTTGGCGGCATTGCCGACCACCGCAACACCGGCAAAACCCGAGCCGGAATCCGCGTCGGCAAATTTGCCGACAAATATCGAGTTGATCGCCGTACCGCTCGGTGCCGTGCTGCCTTCGTCAACGGCGGTCAGGCTGCCGTCGGCCAGTGTCGGCGCATCGTTCAGGCCGCTGATCGTGATGGTCACCGTTGCGGTATCGGTGCCACCGTTGCCGTCGCTGACTTCGTAGCTGAAAGTTTCGACCGCGGTGCTGCCTGCTACCAGCGACGCAAATGCGCCATTCGGGTCGTAGACGAAGGCGCCATCGGCGCCGACGGTCAGCCTGGCCCCTGATGGCAGCGTGAAGGCACTGCCGACATTGGCTGCGCCGATGTTGCCGTTCACCTTGCTGACACTGAGCAGGTCGCCATCGCCATCGATGTCATTGCGCAGGATGCCGCTGCTCGCGTCGATGCTGATCTGCGTATTCTGGTCGGTGCGATAAGCCGTCCACTGCGGGCCGGGCGTGCCGGCGCCACCATCGACCAGGGTGGCGGTAGGGCCGCCGGCCGAGTCTGCTGTGATGCTGCCAACGCCTTCGTTCAGCTGCCAGTAGCCGATCAGCCCGGCCTGCGGCGCCAGCACCTGATCCATCGCGGCCTGGATCTGCGCTTGAGTGCGGGCGATGCTCCAGATCCGCACATCGTCGATCTGGCCACCGAAAAACTGGCCCGCCGGCGCGTTCGACCGGCCGCCGATTCGCAGGTCGTCCAGGGCGATGTGGGCATCGCCGATGTTGCCGGCGCCATGGTAGATGTCGACCAGCGTGCCGTTGACGAAGGTGCTGACCACGCCCATGTCGACCGACACCGCCAGGTGCGACCAGCCGTTCAGCGGCACGATATAGCCGGTATCGTGCCAGGCCCAGCCGGGGTTGCTGTTCGCCATTGTCCAGCGCAGGCTGCCGGTGGGGCTGAGGCCCAGCTCGTATTCACCTTCGCGGTTCAGCACGATCGAACCGCTGACGGGGTTGTAGGCCGACGGATTGACCCAGGCTTCCATCGTCAGCGACGAACCGGTGATCTCCAGCGATGGGTTGCTGCCGACGTTCAGGTGGTCGTCGATGCCATCGAAGATCAGGGTGGCACGGTCGTTGACGGCAAGCGGGCTGTCAGCCGTGCCTGTGACACTGATCGTGGCCTGAATCGTGTTGCTGGTGCCGCCGTCGCCGTCGCTCAACTCGATATCCAGTGTGCGAACCCCTGCCAAAGGCCGGTCCGACGAGTTGAAGAAGGCAATCTGGCGCGCGATGGCCTCGGCGATCGCCGGACTGCTGCTGGCGTTGAACGTGATCGTCAATGGCATGCCGCCGGTACCGCCGCTGAAGCTGGCAACTGCCGTCCCGGCATGACGGATCGAATTGCCAAGCACGCTCAGCGCGCCGCCAGGAAGGATGGTCAGCCGATCATGGTTGGTTGCTGCGCCCGAGAACGAGGCCTGCAGAACACCGCCGCCGCCGAGATTGCTCGAATCGACGTCGGTGACGGTGAATGCAGACGCCACCAGGATCGGTGCCGCATTTTCGTCGTAGGCGATCGGACCGGCCGCGGCGGTGATGACCGGCGCATCGTTGACCGGCGTGACCGAGGTT
>JANNNE010000268.1:0-15971 GCA_031398385.1 Ideonella sp. | reverse complement strand
CAACATGTACAACAGCGATACCCCCCTGCGTGCCGAACTGCCTTCTTCGAAGCAGCTTCTGCGCTCCACCGTCCTGGCCGTCATCGCGGCCTTGGTCCTCCTGGTTGCCGTCGTTCTTCCTGCTGAATACGGTATCGACCCCACCGGGGTCGGCCGAATGCTGCGGATGACCGAAATGGGCGGCATCAAGCAACAGCTGGCGGCTGAGGCTGCCGCAGATACTGCCGCAGCCGCCCCGACGGCAATGGTGCCCGCTACCGGATCACCTGGCTTGTCGATGGCCAATGCCGCAGATCCAGCGGTAAAGCCGGCAGAGGTTGCCGTCCCGAAGGAGCCGGCTCCGCCGGTTGCGCCGAAGATCGAATGGCGTGACGGGATGTCCGTCACTTTGACACCGGGCGAAGGAACGGAAATCAAGATGAAGCTCGCCGCAGGTGCAAAGGCTCAGTATTCGTGGGTGGTTGAAGGCGGCAAGGTCAACTTCGACACCCACGGTGATGCGCCAGGCAAGTCGATCAGCTACGAGAAGGGTCGTGGTGTTGCCTCTGACGAAGGTGTGCTGGAGGCCGCATTCACGGGCAACCACGGCTGGTACTGGCGCAACCGGGGCAAGGCGAACGTGAAGGTGATCCTGCGCACCCGAGGTGACTACACCGAAATCAAGAAAATGCTGTGAGTGAAGTGCGCTGCGAGAGCAATCGCAGCGCATTTCGACTGCACTCGGGCTGATCGAACTCGGGAAAAAGCACCCAAACAAGCGTGGTTACCGGGACGACTGACCATCCCTTTGAATTGAAATAGATATTTCCCAAAATGTAGCGTATGCTTTGGGAAATGTGGTCGATCCTGATCCTCACCCTGCCAACGCAGCCCAATGCAGTGCGACTGCGCGTCTGGCGCGCGCTCAAGGCGCTCGGCTGCGCGGCGCTGCGCGACGGCGCCTACCTGCTGCCGCTTGCGAACAAGGCCTCGTTCGAGCCGCTTGCTGCCGAGGTTCTGCAGCATGGCGGCACGGCGATGCTGCTCCGGCTATCGCCCACTGACGATGCGCAGCGGGATGAACTGGTCGCGTTGTTCGATCGCAGCGAGGCGTACTCGCAATGGCGCGACAGCGCGGCCTCGCTGCAAGCCGACTTGGCCGCGCTCGGCGAAACCAACGCGCGCCGCCGGTTTCGTGCGATCGGCGAGGCCTTGCAATCGCTGCAACGCATCGACTATTACCCAGCCGCCGCCGCGGCGCAGGCCGACTCGGTCATCAACGCGTTGCGCCAGGCGCTCGATGCCCGCTTCTCGAAGGGCGAGCCGCAGCCGCAAGCCGACCACGGCATCAAACGCCTCGACAAGCGTAAGTTTCAGGGCAAGCGCTGGGCCACGCGCGCCCGACCCTGGGTTGACCGGCTTGCTTGCGCCTGGCTGATTCGCCGCTTCATCGATGCCGAGGCCCGTTTCGTCTGGCTGGCCGATCCGGCGCAGGCGCCGCGTGGCGCGCTCGGCTTCGACTTCGACGGCGCACGTTTCACGCACGTCGGCTCGCGGGTGAGCTTCGAGGTACTGCTGGCGAGCTTCGGGTTGGACCATGACCCGCAGCTGCAGCGGATCGGCACGGCCGTGCACTTCCTCGATGTCGGCGGCATTCCCGTGCCCGAGGCCGCCGGACTCGAAAGTGTGCTGGCTGGCGTTCGCGAATTGCACGCCGACGACGACGCCCTGGTCACTGCAGCAGCAGCCATATTCGACGCTTTATATGCCGCCCCGCAGGGCAGACCGGGAGAAGCGCCTTGATCACAAAGCTCGCACCCCGCAGCGATGCCGAACCCGCAATCGTCCCCGCGGCCGTTAGCTTCGCCGAGGCCTTTCGCTTCTGGCTAAAGTTGGGTTTCATCAGCTTCGGCGGGCCGGCCGGGCAGATCGCCATCATGCACAGCGAGCTGGTCGAGCGGCGCCGCTGGATCAGCGAGCGGCGTTTCCTGCACGCGCTGAACTTCTGCATGCTGCTTCCCGGCCCCGAGGCGCAGCAATTGGCCACCTATCTCGGGTGGCTGATGCACCGCAGCTGGGGCGGTATCGTCGCCGGCGCGCTGTTCGTGTTGCCGTCGCTGTTCATCCTGATCGGCTTGAGCTGGATCTATCTGCGCTTCGGTGATGTGCCGATCGTCGCCGGCATCTTCTATGGCATCAAGCCGGCGGTGGTGGCGATCGTGTTGCATGCGGCGCACCGAATCGGCACCCGCGCGCTGCAGAACCGCTGGATGTGGGGAATCGCTGCGGCGGCGTTCGTTGCCATCTTCGCGTTCGCCACGCCGTTCCCGGCGATCGTTGCGGCCGCCGCGCTGATCGGCCACTTCGGCGCTAAGTGGGCACCGCAGGTATTCGCGCCTGGCGGCGGCCACGGCGACACGCAGAGCAGCCACGGCCCGGCATTGATCGATGACGACACGCCGACGCCGCCTCACGCGCGCTTCTCGCGCCGCCGGTTGGTCAAAGTGCTGGCGATCGGACTGGCCAGCTGGTTGCTGGTGATGGCCGCGCTGGTCGCGGCAGTCGGGCTGGAGGGCACATTGACGCAGATGGGCTGGTTTTTCACCAAGGCCGCGCTGCTGACCATCGGCGGCGCCTACGCGGTGCTGCCCTATGTGTATCAGGGCGCGGTCGAGTCGCAACAGTGGCTCAGCGGCGCGCAGATGATCGATGGCCTGGCGCTGGGCGAGACCACGCCGGGCCCGCTGATCATGGTGGTTGCCTTCGTCGGTTTCGTTGGCGGCTGGCTGAAGCAGGTGCTCGGGCCGGACGCGTTATTTCTCGGCGGCGCGCTGGCAGCGGCGGTAGTCACCTTCTTCACCTTCCTGCCGTCGTTCGTTTTTATCCTGGCAGGCGGCCCGGTGGTCGAGGCCACACACGGCCAGCTCGGATTTACGGCGCCGCTGACGGCGATCACCGCAGCGGTGGTCGGGGTGATCCTCAACCTGGCGCTGTTCTTTGCCTATCACGTCTTGTGGCCGCAGGGTTTCGGCGGGCGATTCGATGTGTACTCGGCACTCATCGCGGTCGGCGCGGCGGTGGCGCTGTTCCGTTTCAAGGTCGGCGTGCTGCCGCTGATGGCGGGCTGCGCAGCCGCCGGCCTGGTGATCAGTTTGCTGCGCTGAAGAAAGCCCCATGAACGCTCTCTTGCAAGCCCTGCCGTTCGACCCGACCACCTTACGCGGCCTGTCGGACAAGCTTTTGAATAGTCACCATCAGAACAACTACGGGGGTGCGGTGAAACGCTTGAATGCCTTGCGCGGGCAACTGGCAGGGACGAGCTTCGCCAGCGCACCGGGATTTCTTCTCAACGGCCTGAAACGCGAGGAGCTGATCGCCACCAACTCGATGCTGCTGCACGAGCTGTATTTCGGCAGCCTGGGTAGTGATGGGCAGACCATGGAGCCGGCGATGAAACTCGCGCTTGATGCCAACTTCGGCAGCTTGGAGCGTTGGCGCGAGGAGTTCGTCGCCATGGGCAAGGCGCTGGCCGGCGGCTCTGGCTGGGTATTGCTCGCCTTCCAGCCGCGCGAAGGAACGTTGGTCAATCAGTGGGCCGCCGATCACACACATGCACTGGCCGGCGGCGTGCCCATCCTCGCGCTGGACATGTACGAACACGCGTATCACATGGATTTCGGCGCCGCCGCCGGGGCCTATGTAGAGGCCTTCATGGCAAACATCGACTGGGCTGCGGTATACCTGCGCTACCAGCACGCCGTTCATTCCGCCAGTGAAGGCCTAGGCGCTGCGCAGGACGACGTGGCGGCCGCGCTGCTGCTCGATGTGCGTCGGGCCGCTGTGTTCGAGCAGGCGGATGCGATGCTGCCTGACGCACATTGGTGCGACCCGGCGGCGGTGGCCACCTGGATTGGCGAACTGCCCGCCGATCGCGATGTCGTCGTTTACTGCGTCTATGGTCACGAGGTCGGACGCTCTACGGCTATGCGCCTGCGCGCTGCGGGGCTGCAGGCGCGATATCTGCGCGGCGGCATCGACGGTTGGCAGGCCGCCGGCCGGTCGGTCGTCGGCAAAGCCGTGGGTGGCGTGTGATGAGCGCCCCGCTGCCCCCCAGGGTTGCCCTGCTGTATCCGGGCGACTGCGCGGCGCGCGATCGTGCCGACCCCACCGAGAGCCGCTTCGCACATCTGTTTGCGGCACTCGCAGCAGCCGGCGTGCGCGCCGAACCCGCGATCTACCACGACGATTTCGCCGACGAAGTGGCACTGCAACTGCAGCCGTTGGACGCCGTGCTGGTCTGGTGCAATCCGATCGAAGACGGGCGCAGGCGCGATCGCCTGGACGCCATGCTGCGCGAGCTTGCGCACACCGACGTGTTGGTCAGCGCGCATCCCGACGCGGTGCTTCGCCTGGGCACCAAGGACGTGCTGGTCGAGACCCGTGATCTGCCGTTCGGCAGCGACGTGCATCGCGTGGACAGCCTGGCGCAACTGGAGACCGAGTTGCCGCAGCGCCTGCGGCTTGGCGCGCGCGTGGTGAAGCAGCAGCGTGGTCAGAGCGGCGTCGGCGTCTGGCGTGTCGAATTCACCGGCGACGACGACTTGATGGTGCAGCACGCTCAGCGCGGCAGCACGCCGCAGCGCATGGACATGGTGGCGCTGAAGGCAAGCCTCGCACCGTACTTCGATCCGGCCTGCGGCGGACACATGATCGATCAGGCCTGGCAGCCGCAGCTGGTCGATGGCATGGTGCGCGCCTACTTGGTCGAGGACCGCGTAACTGGCTTCGGCCTGCAGGCCGTTAACGCCTTGCACCCCGCTGCGCCGTCACCCGGGCCTCGCCTCTACCATGGCCCGGAGCTGCCTGGTTTGCAGGCGTTGAAACAGCAACTGGAGTCAACTTGGATCACTTTGCTGCGCGAGCGCGTCGGCTTGGCGCACGATCAACTGCCGCTGTTGTGGGACTGCGATTTCATGCTGGGCGAGTTGATGGCCGATGGCGTGCAGCGCTACGTGTTGTGCGAAATCAATGTCAGCAGCGTGTCGCCGTTCCCGCCGTCATCGATAGCGCCGCTGGTCGAGGCGGTGCGGCGCCGCGCCGGCTTGTTCCGCAGCCCGGCGTGACTGCGAGTAGCACCCGGATCAAACGACTGGCCAGCTTTTTTGCCGGTTTGTTCGCGCTGCTGACGCCGCTGGCCGGGGCGGTGGAAGTCCGCTTCGAAGCGGTGGCCGAGAACGTCTATGCACATGTCGGCGACCTCGGCGCGCGCACCGTTGCCAACGAAGGACTGAACGCCAACCTCGGCCTGGTGGTGACGCCGGCTGGTGCGGTGCTGATCGACAGCGGCGCCACCTTCCAAAGTGCACGCGACATCAATGACGCCATCCGGAAGGTGACGCCACAAGCTGTGCGCTGGGTCATCAACACCGGGGGCCAGGACCATCGCTGGCTAGGCAACGGCTACTTCGAGGCCCAGGGTGCCGAGCTGATAGCCCATGCAGCCGCCGTGCCGGACATGCGCTCGCGTGGCAGCGACCAACTGTCGGCGCTGCGCACGCTGCTCGGCACTGCCGCGCAGGCCACCGTGCCGACGCTGCCAAAGCGCCTGGTGGACGGCGCGGACGCGCGAATGGATCTCGGCGGCACCGTTTTTGAGTTCCGCCACCGCGGCGGCGGTCACACGCCAGGCGACATGATGGTCTGGTTGCCACAGGCGCAGGTCGCGTTTGCCGGCGACATCGTCTACGTGGACCGGCTGCTCGCCGTGCTGCCGGTCAGCAGTACCCGGGCCTGGCTGGATGCGTTCGGAGCCCTCGAGCAGTTGGCGCCAAAGCGCATCGTGCCCGGCCATGGCCGGGTCACTGATCTGGCCGCAGCGAGGGCGCAGACACGCGACTACCTGGCGACGTTGCGTGACCAGATGAAGCGGGCCGTGGAGGATGGTACGGACCCGAGTACAGCCGCACAGAACTTTGACGGCACCCGCTGGCGGGAACTGTCCAACGCCACCGAGCTGATGCCTGGCAACGCGAGCCGGGTCTATCTGGAAGTCGAGCGAGAGTAGCGCGCGACGGTTTCCTGATCGACCGACAGACCTGCGTGCAGTCGGTTATCCTGCGACGCCGTGCTGAACGCCATCTGCCCATGAATCACCTGCGCCATCGCGGCGCCGTACGCCGAGTTGTCGGTGCGGCCTTGCTGGCGCTGTTGCTGGGGCAATGGACGGTTCTTGTTCACGCGATCAATCATGCGGGCACGGCCACACCTGCTGCGGTGTCAGCCGCTACCGATCAGGCCTGGGGCCACCACGCCGGCACTTCCGCCTGTCATCTGGTCGACCATCTGCTTGCCGGACAGGCGCCAGGTGGGGAGCCGGTGTCAGTGGCCTTTGTGCCTCCCCCGACGATCGCAGTGGCTGTTCCAGCCTCGTCGATCGGCCCCGGTCCCGCATCGCGGGCCTACCAAGCACGCGGCCCGCCCCGGGCCTGAGTTCTCCGAGCTTGCGCCAGCGCGTCCTCGTCGCTGGCATCCCTTTGCTTGATGCCGGCTCGCTGAGCCGGCGAGGACTTGTGCATGAAACCCCTTATCTGGGCGGCCCTGTGGGCCGCCGCTGTGCCTGCGTTCGCGCAGCAACAACTCGAGCCCGTTGTCGTCACCGGCAATCCGCTGGGCAACGGTGAAGTGGCAACACCATCGTCCGTACTGTCGGGCGACGGACTGGTTCTGCGTCGCGGCGGTTCGCTCGGCGAGACGCTTGACGGCCTGCCGGGCGTATCGGCCAGCTATTTCGGCCCCAACGCCAACCGGCCGGTGATCCGCGGCCAGGACGGTGACCGCATCCGCGTCTTGAGCAATGCCGGCGCTTCGCTGGACGCGTCGAGCCTGAGCTTCGACCATGCCGTGCCGATCGACCCGCTGGTGGTCGAACGCATCGAGGTGCTGCGCGGCCCGGCCGCGCTGCTTTATGGCGGCAGTGCGGTAGGCGGCGTCGTCAACGCGATCGACAACCGCATACCCAAGGCGCCAATCAATGGCGTGTCCGGTGCGCTGGAAAGCCGCATCGGCGGCTCCGCCAGCGAGCGTGCCGCGTCCGCCCTGGTCGAAACCGGTGGCAGCGGCTTCGCGTTGCACGCCGACGCTTTCGGCCGCAAGACCGGCGACCTGCGGGTGCCGGCCTTCGACCGCCCGCTGGCAGACGGCAGCACCGAGCGCCGCACGCGCATCGCCAACTCGGCCAGCCGAGCCCATGGAGGTGCCGTCGGCGGGTCGCTGCTGTGGGACCACGGCTACCTTGGCGCAAGTGTCGACACCTACCGCAACAACTACGGCATCGTGGCCGAGGACGACATCACGATCCAGATGCGGCGCGACAAGTTCGCGCTGGCCGGAGAGGCCCGTGTTCCCGAAGGCTTCATCCGCACGTTGCGTGGTCAAGCCGCCAGCACCGACTATCAGCACCAGGAGATCGAAGGTGATGGTGCGGTGGGCACCACCTTCAAGACGCGCGGCAGCGACGCACGGGTCGAGGCAGTGCACCGGGCCCTGGCATTGGGTGCGGGACGCATCGAGGGCACCGTCGGTGCGCAGTTCGAGGCTTCGCGTTTCTCGGCGCTGGGCGAGGAGGCCTTTGTGCCGTCGACACGCACCCGTCATGCGGCGGCCTTTCTGCTGGAACGCTGGACCTGGGGTGACCGTGGCAACCTGAGCGCTGGCGTGCGCGCCGAGCAGGTACGGGTGAGATCCGAGGGTGATGCGGCCGGAGCTGGTCCGCAGTTCGGCCCGCCGCAGGAACGCAAGTTCTCACCACGCAGCGCTTCGCTCGGTGGCGTGCTGAACCTGAGCCCGCAGTGGCAGTTGTCGTCCAACTGGTCCTACACCGAGCGGGCGCCGACGAGTTATGAGCTGTACGCCAACGGCGTCCACGCCGCCACCAGCGCCTACGAGAGGGGCGACCCGCAGCAGAAGCAGGAGCGCGGTCGCAATCTTGACCTCGCGCTGGGCTGGAAGGCGGGCGCCAACCGCGTCAAGGTGGGCGTCTTCGAGAGCCGTTTCGCCAACTACATTGCCCTGACCGCCACCGGCGAGCCGGACTTCGTCAACGACGCCGGCGACAGCTTTCCGATCTTCGCCTTCCGGGGTGTGCGGGCGCGCCTGTACGGCCTGGAGGTCGAAGGGAGCTGGCGCGTGATCGAAGGTGTGCGCAGCATCGACCTCGACGGCAAACTCGACATCGTGCGAGGCAACAACCAGGACAGCGGCGAAGCGCTGCCACGGCTGGCACCGCGACGCGCGACGGTCGGCGTGAACCTGGTCCAGGGGGCATGGACCGCACGTGCCGAAGTGCAGCACGCCAGTGCGCAGGATCGCATACCGGCCACCGATGTCGCTACCGCGGGCTGGACCCTGGTCAACCTGTCGACGAGTTATGCACTGAACTTGGCTGAGCGGGAAGCGTTGTTGTTCGTGAAACTGCAGAACGTCGGAAACAAGCTCGCCTACAGCGCCAGCACGATTGCCACCGTGCGTGCGTTGGCACCGTTGCCTGGCAGGGGTCTTACGGCGGGTCTACGGCTCTCGTTCTGAAGACGGTGCCGTCAAGTGCATCAGCGCCGCACTGACGCCGAATAGCGCGGCGCCAGCAGCGGCAGCAGCTGCCACGGAGGGCGGGCAGGGTTAGCAGGGTGCCCTCTCATGGCGCCTACATCATCGTCCGCCGTCCCGCAAGGCGATCAATCGGCTCGTCATGGCCCGCTTGCGAGCGCCGGCCTCATCGTCGACTTCCCAGGTATAGGAACTGCCCCAGGCCCAGACAGAACCGACAATCTCGACAATGCGCACCTCACCGGCTCGCCCCTCCACCGCCGTGCTCACATTGACTCCGTTCCAGGTCATGGTGAATTGATGACGCCCCGGCGCAAGGCGCAGACGGACGAAAGACTCCGGAACGGTGGTCACGGGCGCGACGCCGTCAACACGCAGGTCGATGCGGTTGACAGCATCACCCCAGCGCTTGCGCACCACAAAGACCGTCAGGCGACCGGCATCAGGCTTGAACCGCTTGACGTCCGCTTCGACCAATTGAGGCGGAACCGGCTCCGTGGTGCAGGTTCGGGTACGACTCTTCCCAGCCCGATAGTAGAACTGGCCCTGATCATTCACGCGGCGCGGTTACTCCAGAATCCCGCAACCGCCCACAAGAAGTGCTGTGAGACCCATGAACAGATTGCGGCGGGTTGCTTGTTGCATCGTCATCTCCAGGAGGTTGCTGAGGGTTGAGTCAGAGCGTGGTTTCATCTGTGGTCACTTTGAAGGGCGTGTATTTCTGCGGTGGCGTCGAATGGATTACGACTTCATAGGCGATACGGGTGACCGGCATTCAAATACCCGCAATGCGCACCCGCAACAACTTGACCGAGTTCACGAACACCAACACATCCGGACCCAGGTGAATGACGGCCGCCTCGATTGGTCCGATCCAGCCGAGCAGCGCCGCTGCTATGCCCAGAACATGGACGACGCCGACCCCGACGAACAGGTTCTCCTGCACCGTTCGGTAGGCTTTCCTTGCGATGGCGCGGGCGCCTGCGATCTTGGCCAAGTCGTCCGTCATCAGCGCGATGTCTGCGGCTTCGAGAGCGGCCTGGGTGCCGCCACCGCCCATCGCGATGCCGACATCGGCGCGCGCCAACGCCGGTGCATCGTTGACACCGTCGCCGACCATTGCCACGCGGTGGCCCTGCGCCTGCAACTCTGCGATGACCGCGACTTTGTCTTCGGGCATCAGGTCGGCACGTACCTCGTCCACGCCCAACCCCCGCGCCACCGAATTGGCTGTGGCGGCGTTGTCACCGGTGAGCATCACGATGCGTTTCACGCCGCTGGCCTTGAGCTCGGCCAGGGCTTCGCGCGCACCCGTTCGCAAGGTGTCGGCGATGCCGATGATCCCCACGAAGCGGCCATCGACGGCGACGTGCACAGGAGTTTCTCCGTCCGACGTGTCAGCGTTGGGCAGACTCACACCGGCCTCGGTCAGCAAAGCCGGGTTGCCCACCAGCACGGCACGCCCTTCGACGGTTGCCTTCACCCCACGGGCCTGCAGTTGCACATAGTCCGTCGGCTCGGGCACCACCAGTCCCAGGGTGGCCGCATGGGCCACCACGGCGCGCGCCAGCGGGTGCGCCGAACGGCGGTCGGCTGCGGCGGCCAGGCGCACCATCTCGGCCTCGGAGAGGGCGCTGTCTTGCGCCGTCACGTGCGCCGTCACGCGCACCACCACCGGTTTGTTGGCCGTCAGCGTGCCGGTCTTGTCGAAGACCACCACGTCGACCTTCGCCAACAGTTCCAGGTACAGCCCGCCCTTGATCAGAATGCCGCTGCGCGCCGCACGCGCAATGGCCGCGATCATCACCAGCGGCGTCGCCAGCCCCAGTTCGGCGGGTGAGGTGAAGATCAGCAGCGTGACCACCATGCGCACGTCGCGGGTGACGAGGTAGACACCCACCAGGAAGATCAGCGCCACCGGAATCAACCAGGCCGCCACGCGGTCGGCGAGTCTCTGCACCGGCGCCTGATGCGCCTCTGCGTCTTCCACCAGGGAAATGATCCTGGCGAACATCGTATCGCCGCCGATCTTGTCGGCCTGGATGTCCAGCGCGCCGCTATCGACGACGGTGCCCCGCAAACACGGTGGAGCCTACCGCCTTGTCCTTGGGGATGCTCTCCCCGGTGATCGGTGCTTCGTTGACAGCGGCCTGGCCCGCGACCACCTGGCCATCGACAGGGACTTTCTCACCTGCGCGCACCAGCACCACATCGCCTGCCCGCAACTCAGCGACTGGTACGCTGCGCTCGCCGTCCGCCTGGCGAACCAGGGCGGTCTGCGGCACCGAACCGATCAGCGCCTTAATCGACGCGCGTGCACGCTCGGTGTTGAGTTCGGCGATGAACTCTGCGATCAGGATGATGACCATCAGCACCGCACCGGCTACCGTCTCGCCGCCCAGCATCGCCACCAGCGTGGCGATGGTGACGAAGATCTCGGTGCCGACCTTGCGTTCGCGCACGAGGTCGAGCAGACCGGTCTTGACCAACGGGTACAAGCCGAGGGCCACCGCCGCCCACAGCACTTCGATCGGCACCGCCTGTTGCCAGTAAATCAGAGCGGCCAGGCCCGTCAGCGCGATGCGCCCGACCTCGATCCAGCGCTCACGTGTCATGAGTGCACGCCAGCCGGCGACATTGCCGAACTGATCGACAGGCGTGGCCGAGGCGGGCGTCGCGTTCATGCGCTGTCCTTCGTTGCGCGCAGTTGGTGATCAGTCATTTGCCAGATCCCAGATCAGGTGCGCATCGATCAGCAGGCGGTAGGTCCAGCGCAGCGCTTCGGCGCGGGCTTCGCTCGCGGCGCGGAGGGCCTCCAGCGACTGGCGGCGCACGAGCAGCAGCGATTGCAGGTCCAGCTCGCCCAGCGTGTAAGCGCGCTGCGTCAAGCGTGCGCTTTCGCGCGCCGCCGCGGCGCCGCCTTCGGCGATGCGCCAGCGCTCGACGCCGCCCACGGCGTCGGCATGCGTCTCGGCAATTTCGATTTCGATGCCCTGGCGCGCGCGGTCCAGCGCCGCGCGCGCGACTTCGGCCTCCTGCAGCGACTGCTGCAGGCGACGGTCGCGCACCGTGCCGCCGAACGGGATGCTGACGCTGATACCGATCACCCGCTCGTTGCGAAAGGCCTCACTCGACATGAACATTCCCACCGTCGGGTCGGCCACCTTGTCGGCCTGGGACCGCGAGGCCGTCAGCTCGGCCCGGCGCAGTAGCCCTTCGGCGATCTTCAACGGGTCGGCTTCTGCGACGATGCGTTCGCGCCAGCGCGCCTCGGGCCACATCGATTCGCTTGGGTCCGAAAGCACGGCAGGCTCCGGCGGTGGCTCGGGGAAGCGCAGTTTCAACTTTGCGCGCGCCTTGACCAGTGTCGAGTCGGCTTGGTGGGCCTGGCGCCGCACCTCGGCCAGATCGGACTGCGCAATGCTGACATCCAGCGCCGAAGCATCGCCCGCGCGCTCGCGCTTGTTGACCGCAGCCAGGTTGGTTTCTGCGAACGAGAGTTGCTCCTTCAGCAGGGCCTGTGCGCTGTGGGCGGCCAGCCAGTTCAACCAAAGGTCCGACAACGCGCGCGCTGCTTCGTGCCGTGCTTCGCCGACTCGGGCGCGGGCGATCTCGACATCGATCTCACCCAACTGGCGGTCGAGCCCTGCCTTGCCGTTGATGCGGACGCCGCGCTCCACGCCCACCGACCATTCGGTGCTGGTGCCGACGCCGCCCACGCTGCGCCGCTGCGTGCCGGCTTTGGCCGTCCATTCGTGAGTGCCGGCTGCCAGAACGGCTGCGCCGTGGCCAGCTGCGGCCAATGCGCGCCGCGCCTCGATGACGGCCGGGTCCTTGTCGATCCAGGCCACTGCCTGCACCGTCGATGGCAGGTCCTTGGGTGTGACCAACTCTTGCACGGCCTGCTGCGCCGCCACCGGGCCACCGACCAGCAGGGCTGCGATCCCTGTCAATACCCATCGTTTCATGCGAAATCTCCTTCAAAGGCCAGCGCTGTGGCCCAGTAGCGCATGCCGGTGCCGGCGAAGTCGCGTTGCAGCAGCGCGCGCAGTTTTCCCAACTCATCGGTCGTCAGCAGCACGTTGACCTGCATCGCACGGCTTCTGCCCATCACCTGCTCGGTGGCGCTGAGCCGCTCCTGGCCGATGCCATGGCTGTGGGTCGGCGTGCTCAAGAACACCTCGCTGCCCGCATTGGCCAGCAGCAGGTCGAGCAACTTTTCTTCCACGGTCGGTGGGCAGATCAGGGTCAGGCAGTATTTCGCGGTCGCGATCGAATCAGACATGGGGAACCTCCTTGGGCAGAGCGCCTTGAATCTCGGCACCGCGCGGTTTCGCATGCGCATTTATTCGAGAATCCGCCCGCGGATGTGCAAAGCGAAGGTACAAAATGGGCAACAGGATCAGGGTCAGCGCCGTCGCGGTGATGAGGCCGCCGATCACGACGATGGCCAGTGGGCGCTGGATCTCGGAGCCCGGCCCGGTGGCGAACAGCAACGGGATCAGGCCGAAAGCCGTGATCAACGCCGTCATCAGCACCGGGCGCAGCCGCCTTCGCGCGCCCTGCGTCACGCTGGTGAGCAGATCATGCCCTTCGGCATGCAACTGGTTGAAGTAACTCACCAGCACGACACCATTGAGCACCGCGATGCCCAGCAACGCGATGAAGCCCACCGACGCCGGCACCGACAGGTACTCGCCCGTGACCCACAGCGCCACGATGCCGCCGACCAGCGCAAACGGGATGTTGCTGAGTACCAGCAGCGCCTGCCGGACCGAGCCGAAGGTCGAGAACAGGATCAGGAAGATGAAGCCCAGCGCCAGCGGCACCACCAGCGCCAGGCGCGCCGCAGCGCGCTGCTGGTTCTCGAACTGGCCGCCCCAGCTGATGCTGTAGCCGGTGGGCAACTTTACGCCTGCGCCCACTTTGGCCTTGGCCTCGTCGACAAAGCCGACCAGGTCGCGCCCGGTCACGTTGGCGATGACCACGCTGTAGCGGCTGCCCATTTCGCGGTCGATCTTCACCGGGCCGCTTTCGCGCGAAAGCCCGGCCAAAGTTTCCAGGGGCACGCTCTGGCCGTCCGGTGTGGCGATGCGCAGCGCGGCGAATTCGGCCGGTGAAACCCGCACCAGATCCGGACCGCGGATGACGATGGGGATACGCCGATTGCCGTCGATCACCGTGCCGGCACGCTGGCCCTCGATCTGTACCCTCAGCGCGTCCTGCACGTCTTCGATCGACAGGCCGTAGCGCCCGGCGGCCAGACGGTCAACCACCACGCGCAGGTACTGCACGCCGTCGTTCTCGACGGTGTAGACGTCCTGGTTGCCCGGCACCGTTTTCATCAAGCCTTCGATCTGCGAGGCCAGTTCGTTCAACTTGGCAAGATCGGGTCCGAAGATCTTGATCGCCAAGTCACCGCGCACGCCGATGATCATTTCCGACACGCGCATGTCGATAGGCTGGGTGAAGCTGTAGCTGATGCCAGGCATCTGGTCCAGCACCTCGCGGATACGGTCGATCAGCGCTTCCTTGTTCGCCATGCTCCACTCGGGGCGCGGCTTGAGCACCAGGAAGGTGTCGGTCTGGTTCAGGCCCATCGGGTCGAGGCCGATTTCGTCGGAGCCCGCGCGTGCCACTACGCCGGTGATCTCGGGGATGTTCTTCATCAGCGTCTGGTGGACCATCAGGTCGAGCGCCGCGGTTTCCTCCAGGCTCACCGAGGGAAGCTTCTCGATGCCGACGATGATGTCGCCCTCGTCCATCTCGGGCAGGAAGGTCTTGCCGACCTGCGTGTAGACCGCTGCGGCACCGGCCAGCATCAGACCGGCCACGATGAACACCGCCATCTGCCGCTTCAGCGCCCAGCCCAGCACCGGTTCGTACAGGCGCAGCATCTGGCGCGGCAACCAGGGTTCGCCGTGCGAGACCTTCTTCAGCAGGAACGAGGCCAGCACCGGAATCACGGTCAGCGACAGCACGAGCGAACTCGCCAGCGCGAACACAATGGTCAGCGCCACCGGCACGAAATATTTTCCTTCCAGGTCCTGCAGCGTGAGCAGCGGCAGGAACACGGTGACGATGATCAGCACGCCGGCTGATACCGGCACCGCCACCTCGCGCACCGCGCGAAGCACGATGTGCAGGCGCGGCAGTTTGCCACCTGCGGTGTTGCGGCTCAAGTGCTGCACGATGTTCTCGACCACCACGATGGCCGCGTCCAGCAGCATGCCCAAGGCAATGGCCAGCCCGCCCAGGCTCATCAGGTTGGCCGACATGCCGTAGACACGCATCAGGATGAAGGTGCCCAATGCTGCCAGCGGCAGCACCACGGCCACCGCCACGGCGGCGCGCAGGTTGCCCAGAAAGGCACCCAGCAGCACGAGCACGATCAACGTGGCTTCCAGCAGCGCGGTCGACACTGTCCCCACCGCCTTCTCGACCAGGGAGGCGCGGTCGTAGAAAACCTTCAATGTCACGCCGGCAGGCAGCGTGGGCTGCAGTTCGGCGATCTTGGCCTTCACGCCCTTCACGACCTCCTGTGCGTTGGCGCCGGCCAGGCCCAGCACCAGGCCCTGCACGGCCTCAGCCTTGCCGTCCATGGTGACGACGCCGTAGCGCGTGGTGCTGCCGTCACGCACCAGCGCCACGTCGCCCAGGCGCACGGCGTTGCCGTCCTTGCGCGCCACGACGACGGCACGCAGATCGTCCTGTGTCTTGATGCTGCCTTCGGTTCGCACCAGCAACACCTCGCCACCTTCGCCCAGCCGGCCGGCGCCGTCGTTGCGGTTGTTGGCCTCGATGGCGGTCTTGATCTGTGCCGTCGACAGGCCGAGCGCCTGCAGCTTGGCCGCGTCGGGCAGCACTTCGAAGCTGTGCACCTTGCCGCCGAGTGCGTTGACGTCGGCCACACCGGGTACGGCGCGCAGCGCCGGACGGATGACCCAGTCGAGCAGGCTGCGCCGCTCTTCCAGCGTCATCTGCGGCGCCTCGATCGTAAACATGAACATTTCGCCCAGCGGCGTGGTGATGGGCGCGATGCCGCCGGTGATGCCTGCGGGCAGGTCACCGACGATGTTGTTCAGGCGCTCGGCCACCTGCTGGCGTGCCCAGTAGAGGTCAGTGCCATCCTGGAAGTCGACGGTCACGTCGACCAGGCCGTATTTGGTGACCGAACGCAGGATGCGCTGCTTCGGGATGCCCAGCAGCTCGACTTCGATCGGCACCGCGATGCGGCTCTCGATCTCCTCGGGTGTCATGCCCGGGGCTTTCATGATGATCTTCACCTGCGTGCTCGACACGTCGGGGAAGGCGTCGATGGGTAGCGAGCGGAACGCGTACCAGCCGAAGCCGGCCAGCAGCACCGCGGCCAACAGCACGAACAGGCGCTG
>JANNNE010000261.1:0-2200 GCA_031398385.1 Ideonella sp. | reverse complement strand
TCGTGGGACGTGATCGAGAAGCAGGTGCTCGAGCAGGCCTACATGATCAAGATCATGGACACCGGCACCATCAACGCGTTCAACAAGAAGCGGGTCGAGAATTTCACCGGCTTCACGCTGCCGCGCTTCTGGAACGTCAGCATCCCGGCCAAATAAACCGTGCTTCGCAACGTCGCGTTCCGGCTGCTGCAGGCGATTCCGGTCATCCTGCTGGTCGCGGTACTGACGTTCGTGCTGATGCACATGCTGCCGGGCGATCCGGCAGTGGTCATCGCCGGACCGGACGCGACAGCAGAAGCCGTCGATCGGCTGCGCCATCAGCTCGGCCTTGATCGCCCGTTGCCCGAGCAGCTCCTCAACTGGCTGGCCAATCTGGCGCGCGGCGATTTCGGCCAATCGCTGATGCTCAATCAGGGGGTATTCTCGTCGGTGCTGGAACGCCTGCCGGTCACCTTGTCGCTGGCGCTGCTGGCCTTCTGCATCACGATTCCGGTCGGCGTCGTGCTCGGCGTCACGGCCGCCTATTACCGCAACAGCTGGGTCGATTCGGCGGTGATGGGTGTTGCGCTGATCGGGGTCTCGATCCCGAGCTTCTGGATCGCGATCATCTCGGTGATCGTCTTCTCGGTCGAGCTGCGCTGGTTGCCGTCGTCCGGTTATGTGCCCTTGTCCGACGGCCTCGGCCCGTGGTTGCGCGCCTTGATCCAGCCGGCCCTGATCCTGGCAATGTTCCAGATCGGTTACCTGGCGCGCATGACGCGCTCCAGCATGCTCGATGTGCTGGACCAGGATTTCATCCGCACCGCGCGCGCCAAGGGTCTCAACGAATGGGTCACGGTGGGCAAACACGCGTTCCGCAATTCTTTGATGTCGGTGGTGACGGTCAGCGGCATCATCTTGTCGCTGCTGATCGGCGGCTCGGTCGTGATCGAGCAGGTGTTCGCGCTGCCGGGCATTGGCCGGCTGGTGGTGCAGGGCATCATCGCCCGCGACTACCCGCTGATCCAGGGCACGATGCTGCTGCTCGGATTTTCGTTCGTGATCGTCAACGTGGTGGTCGATCTGGCCTATACGCTGGTCGATCCGCGGGTGCGGTATGACTGACTCCGCCGTGATCAGCGCCACGTTGCCGACCACGCTGCCGCGTGCAGGCGCCGAGCAGTTGCTGGCGCCACGCCGGCGCTTTCCGCTGGTGCGCAAGCTGTTCAAGCACCGCTCATTCGTGATCGGCCTGACCATCGTCACCCTGCTGGTGCTGGCGGCTGTCATCGGCCCGTGGCTGACCGGCATCGACCCGACCAGCATGAAGATGCGCAACCGCTTCAAGCCGCCGATGCCGGGGCTGTGGTTCGGTGCCGACCAGTTCGGCCGCGACGTATTGACGCGGGTGCTCTACGGCGCCCAGCTGTCGCTGTTCATCGGGCTGTCGGTCGCGTTGATGTCGGGGGCGATCGGAACCATGATCGGCATCTGCGCCGGCTACTTCCGCCGCCTCGATTCCTTGCTGATGCGGTTCATGGATGCGCTGCTGGCGTTTCCCGCGATCCTGCTGGCGATCGGCATCAGCGCCGCGCTCGGCCCGCAGACCACCAGCGTGATCGTCGCACTCGGCGTCGCCTACGTGCCGCGCACCGCACGTATCACGCGGGCCTCGACGCTGGTGATCCGCGAGATGGAATATGTCGAGGCGGCGCGGCTGTCCGGTGCCGGTCATCTGCGCATGATCTTCCGCCACATCCTGCCCAATTGCATGGGACCGCTGGTGGTGCAGCTGACCTTCGTCTTCGCCTACGCGATCCTGGCCGAAGCGGCGCTGAGCTTCCTCGGCATCGGGCCGCCGCCGCCGGCGCCGAGCTGGGGCAACATCATTGCCGAAGGACGTGATTATTCGATCGAGGCGTGGTGGATCATGTTGTTCCCTGGCCTGGGGATCAGCCTGGCCGCGCTCGGCATGAACCTGCTCGGCGACGGACTGCGCGACGTGCTCGATCCGCGCCTGAAGGTGGAAACCTGATGGTCACCGCTGCCGCAATGCCACCTGTCCTGTCGGTGCAGGATCTGACGGTCGAGTTCCGCGGCGACAGCGGCTGGCTGACCGCGATCCGCAACGTCAGCTTCGACATCGGTCGGCGTGAATGCCTGGGGATCGTCGGTGAATCGGGCAGCGGCAAGAGTGTCAGCGCCTTGTCGATCCTGCGCC